>DATATH010000211.1:0-3391 GCA_036268895.1 Sphingomicrobium sp.
GGGCCAGTGAAAGCTCGCCACCGGACAAGCGCATGTCGGACACGCGAAGCGGCGGCGGGATCGGTCAGGGCGACATGTACCACATTTTCGCGCCCCAGTGCCAACGACAAGATAGTGCGTGGCTCCGGGAAAATCACCCCCCGAGGCCCTCCTCCGCCCACTCTCCAAGCCTGGTCGAGGCGCTTGCGGCCGTCGTCACCGGCATCCGCAGCGTGAATGAGGAGATGGAGCCGTCCCGACCGCGCGGCTGCCTCAACCTTTTCGGTGCCGTTGATGAGATTGCCCGCTCGAGCCTCCATCCCCAGTCTATCGAGCGCCGCCTGGCGGAGCGCCGCCTCGGTGCGCTCGCCAAGCTCGGGGGGAACCGTGACAGCGTGGGTCCTGAAGGCACGCTGGAGGGCTGCCTTGAGCCTGCCCTTGGCGTTGGCTGCATCGAGTTCGGCGCGCGAAACGCCGATCCAGGCGCCTCGACCCGGTGCTCGTGCACGCACGTCCGGAGCGACTGAGCCGTCGGGCCCGAGCGCGAGCCGGATCAGCTGGTCCCGACTCCCCTTCCGGCGTGTCAGGATGCACGTCCTTTCAGGAACGTGCGGCTCGGACTCTGCTAGAGCGAGGTCATCATTCCGTGGAGTCCGCATCGGCGGCCTCCTCGGCATTGTCGGCACTCTGGGCCGGCTGCTCATCCTCGAACCAGTGGGCACGAGCCGCCATGATGATCTCGTTACCCTGCTCTTCGGTGAGGCTGTAGTCGGAGAGGATCCCGCCCTTGTCCTCTGGCCGCGTGCTCGGCTCGCGCCGGCGCGGCTCGACACGCTTCTTCTGAATGAGCTCGTCGGTCGCGAGATCGGCAAGGTCATCGAGCGTTCGGATATTCGCCTTGCCGAGCGTCACCAGCATCTGTTCGTTGAGGTGCGGTATCTCGGCGAGCGCATCCTCGACGCCCAGCTTGCGGCGCTCTTCGCGTGCCGCCGCTTCGCGGCGCTCGAGCGCTTCGGCGGCGCGGCTCTGGAGCTCGGTCGCGATATCCTCGTCGAGACCCTCAATCGAGCCGATTTCCTCGACCGGGACGTAAGCGACTTCCTCGAGGCTGGTGAAACCCTCGGCGACGAGCAACTGCGAGAGGGTTTCATCGACGTCGAGTTCGTTCTGGAACATCTCCGAGCGCTCGACGAACTCGCGCTGACGCTTCTCGCTCGCATCGGCCTCCGTCAGGATGTCGATCTGTGAGGTCGAAAGCTGGCTCGCGAGCCGCACGTTCTGGCCCCGACGGCCGATCGCAAGGCTGAGCTGGTCGTCGGGAACGACGACTTCGATCCGGCCTTCTTCCTCGTCGATGACAACACGGCTGACAGTCGCGGGCTGAAGTGCATTGACGACAAAGGTCGCGAGGTCCTGCGACCAGGGAATGATGTCGATCTTCTCGCCCTGGAGTTCCTGGACCACCGCCTGGACCCGGCTGCCCTTCATGCCGACGCAGGCTCCGACGGGATCGATCGAACTGTCGTGGCTGATAACGCCGATCTTCGCCCGGCTGCCCGGATCGCGCGCAGCCGCCTTGATCTCGATGATCCCATCGTAAATCTCCGGCACTTCCTGCGCGAACAGCTTCTTCATGAAGTCCGGGTGCGCCCGGGAAAGAAAGATCTGAGGACCACGGGCTTCGCGGCGAACCGCGAGAATCAGCGAACGGATGCGATCGCCGACACGAACCATCTCGCGGGGGATCTGCTGATCGCGGCGGATCACTCCTTCGGCGCGGCCCAGGTCGACCACGACATGGCCGAACTCGACCCGCTTCACGACGCCGGTGATGATCTCGCTGTTGCGATCCTTGAACTCCTCATACTGGCGCTCGCGCTCGGCGTCCCGGACCTTCTGGAAAATCACCTGCTTGGCGGCCTGCGCAGCGATGCGGCCGAATTCGATCGGTGGAAGCGGATCGACGATGAAGTCGCCGACCGTCGCACCCTTCTGGAGTTTCTGCGCCCCCTTCTCGTCGATCTGCTTGAAATGGTCCTCGACTTCTTCGGTGACCTCGAGCACGCGCCACAGGCGCAGATCGCCCGTATTCGAGTCCAGCTTGGCGCGGATGTCGTTCTCGGCGCCGTAGCGGGCGCGGGCGGCGCGCTGGATCGCGTCCTCCATCGCCTCGATGACGATGCCCTTGTCGATCAGCTTCTCGCGCGCGACCGCGTCGGCGATCGCGAGCAATTCTGCCTTGTTGGCGCTGACGGCAGCGGGTGCGGTGGCCATGTACTTTATTCCTCTACATTCTCGAAGGTGTCGACGCCCTCGGTGCTGAGCGGCGCGGTGGCTTGAATGAGCTTCTCGGTCAAGACGAGCTTGGCCGAACAGATGTCTGCGAACGGCAGTTCGTAGTCACTTCCGTCCCTGCCGCGGAGCTTGACGATTTCCCCCTCGAGCCCGTTGAGATCGCCGGTGAATTGCCGGCGGCCATCGCGCGGCTCGTTCAGCGTGATCCGACTCTGGTGACCGACCCAGTCGGCATAGTCCTTGAGGCGGGTGAGTGGGCGATCGATGCCCGGCGAGCTGACTTCGAGCCGGTAGCTGCCATCGATCGGGTCGGCGAGGTCGAGCAATTCGGAGAGGCGGCGCGAGATCCGCTCGCAATCGGCAATGTCGAGCTGGCGAGTGTCGGACCGCTCAGCCATGACCTGCAGCGTCGGATCGGATGCGCCGCCGATCATCATCACGCGCACGAGATCATAGCCGAGATGCTTCACCTCGGGCCCGATCAGTCGTTCAAGGCCGGCAATATCCGACAAGCGCGCTCCAGCACAAAATTCAAAAACCTCTCGGACCGGAGCCGTAAAGCCCCAGCCTCAGGCATCTGGCGATGTCGAGGAGAGAGCAGCGATATAGGCTTGAACAAGCGTGTCCGCAAGCAATGCTTAGCGACAAAGAGCCTCGTTCTCCCTGCGAATGCGGACGATGAGAACGGCAGCGTTGAGGAGCGTGAAGAGGAGCGAAAGCCGCCACAGGCCGAAGACGAGCGGCAGGACCGCGATTTCGCCGATCACCACCCAGTAGTTGGGATGATTGACCAGGCGATAGGGTCCGCGCCGAACCAGAGTTGCGCCGGGAAGGACGATGATGCGGGTGGTCCATCGATGGCCGAGCGTTGTCAGCACCCAGATTCGACCGAGCTCGAGCAGCAGAAAAGACGCGAGCCAGAACCCATCGATCGGCCTCATGGGCGCGAGCCACCACAATGATGCGAGCCACAGCGCGTGAACGAGAACGATGAGCGGATAATGTCCGGGCGCGTGCTCATGCGCCCCCCGGTCGAGCAGCCGCAATGTGTTGCGACGGGCAAGCGCCAGTTCGAACAGACGCTCGAGAGTCACCAGCAAAAGGATGAGGATGTTGA
>DATATH010000212.1:0-16941 GCA_036268895.1 Sphingomicrobium sp.
GATCGACTGATAGTTGATGCTGGATCCCGACTGCTTCTGGTAATCGGCCGCCCAGGCGGAAAGGACCGGATAGACGAAGGTCGAGCCCGCGCCGGTGATCTGGGCGGCGGTTGCGGCTCCGTTGCCGCCGGCATTTCCAGCCTGGTTGTGACAGGCGACCAGGAGCGCCACGGCTGGCAGTGCGAGAAGCAATTTGTTCATGAGGATCGGACTCCTGTTTCATTTTCCCGACATCGAACTCTGGTCCGCCGTAGCGATGCTTCCGCGAAACCTCTGTGACAGAGATGTTGCACTTCTATGACGACAGCTGCGGGCGTTGCGCCGAAGCGGCCCCGGGCGTAGGCGAACGGCCGCAATGGCGAGCAGGTTCGAGACATTCGCTGCGCTCCACGTGGCCGGCGATCCAGTCATCCTCTACAATGTCTGGGACGTCGGGAGCGCCCATGCGGTGGCGGCCGCGGGAGCGAAGGCTTTGGCAACTGGAAGTCACCCCGTCGCTGATGCCAACGGCTGGCCGGACGGCCAGCGGATTCCTCTCGATTTCGCGCTCGCGAATGCGAAGCGCATCGTCGAGGGCGGCGAGTTGCCGGTCACGATCGATTTCGAAGGCGCCTATTCGGCGGACCCGGAGGAAGGCGCGGCCAACGCTTCGCGCCTAAAGGAAACCGGTGCCGTCGGCTGCAATTTCGAGGACCAGGTGATTGGCGGCGGCGGCCTCCATCCGCTTAACCTGCAGGTGAAGCGGATCGCCGCCATTCGAAATGCCGTCGGCGGTGACTTCTTCATCAACGCTCGGACCGACCTCTTCCTCAAGACCGAGACCTACGACGATTCGCTGATCGACGAGGTCACCGAGCGCGGCAAAGCCTTCGCAGACGCCGGAGCGAGCGGCTTCTTCGTTCCCCGATTGTCGGACCCGCGGCAGATCGTTCGGGTGGTCGAAGCGGTGCCCCTGCCGCTCAACGTCATTGCATTTTCGGGCTCTCCGCCAAAGAGCGAATGGGCGAACGCCGGGGTTGCCCGGATCAGCCATGGCCCGTTCCCGCACCGCGAGCTGATGGCAAAGCTCACCGAGATGGCGCGCAGCGCCATTCGCTGAAGCTTGACCGCCTAGGTTCGCCCGAGACGCCACCATTTTGACCGCGGGCCGGACTTGAGGACGGTCTTGCGGAACATCTTCGCACCGAAGTGGATGATGAGAGCGACCCATAGCCCCTGCCACAGGATGGCGAGGAGCTGGGGCCACCATTGCGGGTCCTCGGCGGCCCGGGCGATCATCGCCATCGGCGAGGACAATGGGAAGATCGCGGCGGCAAGAGCGGTCGGCGAATCCGGCGACCCGATCGCCGTCGAGGCGAAGCCGAAGATCAGCATCTGGGCAAAGGTTACGGGCAAGGACATGGTCTGCACTTCGCGAACGGTCGAGGCCTGAGCTCCGATCGTCAGAAACGCCGCTCCAAGTAGGAGATAGTTCATCGCGAAATAGATGATTCCAAGGACCAGAAACCCGGACCAGCCGATAGCCGGCGCCGGCAAGGTCGCAACTCCGCCATGTTTCATGAGCTGGATGAGGAGGGCGCCCGCGCTGATCCATACGATGATGCCGGTGACCGATGCCGCGAGCATCGCGAACAGCTTGCCGACGAACATGGCGTCGATCCGAATTGCCGCGGCGATCACCTCGATGATCTTGTTCGATTTCTCCTCGATGACCTGCGAGAGCAGCATGCCCGCGAGCAGGATCGTGAAGAAGAACAGGAGCATCTGGCCGATCTGCGCAGTGACCGCGCGGTCTTTCTCAAGCGAGCCCGACGAGCTTTCGACGTTCGTCACCGGAAGAAGCGCAGGGGTCGCCCGTCCGGGCGATCTCGCGTTTGCGATCAACAGCCGCAGCTGGCCGAGAGTCCCCGGGTCGTCCGCGACAGAGCCGATCAATTGCGGATGATCGATGCCGCCTGTCAGGACTGCCCTGATGGGAGGATTGCGGCTTGAGAGCAGGCGCTCCTGCTGAAGGGAGAGGTCCGGCTCGGGCGAATAGTGGACAAGCCCCACCATGGAGTCCTCGCCGAGCGCCTGCGCGAGCCCGTCACGCGCCTTCGACAGCCGATCGAAATCCTCATCGCTCGACACGACGGCGACGACCGGCCGCGCAGCCTGGGTCGCGACCCGCGCTCCGATAGTTCCAAAGACGCCAACGCCCATGAGAAGCGGGAAAAGAGGCGCAAGCAGGAAGAAGACGAAGGTCTTGGACAGCACGGTCGCCCCGAAATCGCGGCGGGCAATGACGAAAGCGGAGCGGAGGAAACGCATCATTGCACCTTCTCCTCGCCCATCGCCTCGGCCGCCGACGGGCCGGCGATCGCAACGAAGGCGTCGTGAAGGCCCGGGCGCTCGATTGCCAGGGTCTCGATTCCGGCACCTCCGTCGATCAGCACTTTCAGAAGCGGCTCGGGGCCGGTCCCGGGAAGCTCGAAGACCCATTCGTCGCCGTCGCGCCGGGCGTCGTCGGGGATCGCCGAACGCCAGGGTCCCTCGATCGCGCGCGTGCGCAGTCGGACGATCGGACGCAGCCGAGCCCGCGCCTCGTCGACCCGGCCGTCGAAAGCGACCCGGCCCTTGGCGACGATTGCGACGCGCTCGCACAGCCGCTCGGCATGGGCGATCACGTGGGTCGAGAAGATGACCGTTGCTCCAGCGCGCGTCTCGCGGCGGATCAGCTCCTCGAGGCGGCCCTGATTTATTGCGTCGAGACCTGCGAACGGCTCGTCCAACACGATCAGCCGCGGGCGATGGACGATAGTCCCAAGAAGCTGCACCGTCTGCGCCATGCCCTTGGACAGCGAGCGGATCGGCTTTTTCGCCCAGTCGCCGAGATTATGCTCTTCGAGAAGCTGGTCGGCGCGTCGACGTCCCTCCGCCAGCGGAAGTCCGCGAAGGGAGCCCATGAAGGCGATCGCGTCTCGCGCATACATCGAAGGGTAAAGACCGCGCTCCTCGGGCAGATAGCCGACCTCGGGCGCGGCATCGAGCGGTCGCTCTCGGCCAAGCACCCGGCGTGTTCCGCTCGACGGATCGATGATCCCGATCAGCATTCTCAGGATGGTCGTCTTGCCGGCGCCGTTGGGGCCGAGCAGGCCGAAGATCGAACCTTTGGGAACGGCAAGCGTGACCCCGTCGACGGCGCGGGTTTCGCCGAAATCCTTGACGAGCCCGATGGCCTCGACTGCAGGCGCGCCGGGCGACGTGGATTGCGAAACCTGCTGTAGCACTGAAATTCCTACGAAAATTGCAAACGTCGGTGTAGAGGCATTGGCCGTGCATAAGAGCCAAAGCCTTCATGAAGCAATAAGGGCCAAGGCTCTCGAGCTCGGCTTTGCCGCCTGTGGCTTTGCTCGAGCCGATTGCGCGGAGGAGGCTGGGCTCGACCTCGAGCGCTGGCTGGAGGCGGGGCATCACGGCACGATGGGATGGATGGAGGCGCGAGCTCACCATCGTGTCTCACCGCTCGCGCTGTGGCCGGGGGCGAAATCGGCGATCGCTCTTGGAATGAGCTATGCTCCTTCCTCGGACCCGTTAGCGCTTGGAGAACGCGGTGAGCTCGGCCGGATATCGGTCTACGCTCAGGGCGGCGACTATCACAAGACTGTGAAGAAGGCCCTGAAAGCGCTCGCCCGCTGGCTCGTCGAGGAGGCGGGCGGCGAGCTCAAGGTCTTTGTCGACACCGCGCCGATCATGGAGAAACCGCTCGCCCAGGCGGCGGGTATCGGCTGGCAGGGCAAGCACACCAATCTCGTCAGCCGCGAACATGGCAGCTGGCTATTCCTCGGAGTGATCCTCACGAGCCTTGAACTCGAGCCGGATCCGGCGGCGGATCATGGGCTGCATTGTGGAACCTGTAGGCGCTGTCTCGATGCCTGTCCGACGAAGGCCTTCATCGGCCCGCACAGGATCGATGCTCGACGCTGCATCTCCTATCTGACCATCGAGCACGACGGACCGATCCCTGACGAGTTCCGTGGCCCGATGGGCAACCGGGTCTACGGCTGCGACGATTGTCTCGCAGTCTGCCCGTGGAACCGTTTCGCCGATGCCGCTGCGGCGAACCGCGCCTTCCTTCCGCGGCCAGAGCTGGCGGCGCCGCGGCTTGCCGATCTCCTCGCACTCGACGAGACTTCGTTTCGCGAGGCGTTCGCCGGGTCGCCGATCAAGCGCATCGGTGTGAAGCGCATGATCCGCAACTGCCTGATCGCAGCCGGCAACAGCGGCGATCCAGGGCTCGCAGATGCAATCGAGAGACACGTCGCCGATGCCGACCCGGTCATCGCCGAAGCGGCCGAATGGGCACTCGCTCAGCTTGGATATTCGAGCGCGGAGATGCAGGTCGCCTGATCGGTATCGACACCCGAGGGCAATCGGGTATCGACGTGAGTGACGACGAGGACACCGTTTTGCCCGGGGTAGAGATAGGCATCGAGCACGCAATATTTGCTGCGGAACTGGAGCTTGAGGCTGGTTCCCTCCTGAACCTGCAGGGCCGGCCGTCCGAAATGCGTGGTCAGGTCTCCAGTCGTCATTCCGGTGAGGCGCGTCGCCTGGCGGTGAGGCGGGACGACCTGCGCCGGCTGTTCGGGCGCGGGCGGCGGCGACGGCCTGGTGGCACAGGCGGCAAGGAGCAAGGTTGACGCTAGGGCTAGGCGACGCATTGAACATACGAATGCGCGCGCCGGGTCGCCGCGGCAAGGTTGCCCGGCATCGAATGCGCCGCTAGGCGCGCGGCTTTCTAATTCTTGAGGAGACCTCATGACCGACCGACGCCTCGACGTGCTCGCCATCGGCAACGCCATTGTCGATGTGATCGCCGATGCCGATGACCAGTTCCTCGAGGCGCAGGGAATGCACAAGGGGGCGATGCGGCTGATCGACGAAGCCGAGGCAAAACGGCTGTACGATGCCATGGGTCCTGGCCGCGAGCTGAGCGGCGGGTCTGCCGGGAACACCGTCGCTGGGGTCGCTTCGCTCGGTCTTAGCGCCGGCTTTGTCGGACAGCTCGCAAGCGACCAGCTGGGAGAGATTTACGCGCACGACATCCACAGCCTCGGCATAGAGTTCACGACGCCGCTTCGAAGTGACGTCGGAGCGACTGCGCGCTCGTTGATCCTCGTCACGTCCGACGCGCAGCGGACCATGAATACGTATCTTGGTGCGGCGCAAGGGCTTGGTCCCGAAGCGGTCGATCCGGCGCAGGTCGCCGATTCCCGGATCCTCTACCTCGAAGGCTATTTGTGGGATCCCGAGGACCCGCGCCGGGCGATGGTGAAGGCGATCGACGTCGCCCGCTCCGCCGGAACGAAGGTTGCCTTCACTTTGTCCGACAGCTTCGTCGTCGACCGGCATCGAACGGACCTGTGGCACCTGTTCCGCGAGGGCCGGATCGATATGCTGTTTGCGAACGAGGCAGAGATCATGAGCCTCGCCGAGCACGAAAGCAGCGAGGAAGCCGCGCTCGCGGTTGCAGCAATAGTGCCGACGGTAATCGTGACGCGAAGCGAAAAAGGGGCGTTCGCGCTCTCGGGTGGAAAGCGGTTCTTCGTTCCCGCAGAGCCGATCCGCGCCCTTATCGATACGACCGGCGCAGGGGATCTGTTCGCCGCCGGCTACCTCGCTGGCGAAGCGCGCGGCGCAGGGATCGATCGATCACTCAAGCTCGGCGCGATCTGCGCGGCCGAAGTGATCCAGCACTATGGCGCAAGACCGGAGGTAGACCTCAGGGAGTTGGCGGGCGACCTTCTCGCTTGATGAGCTCGACGAGGTTCCCGGACGGGTCGCGAACGTAAAGCGAGACTTCCTCCTCGTCGACGCGCTCCTCCACTATCGGGATTCCGTAATCGGCGAGAAAAGGCGCGGATCTTTGCATCGCCCCAGCCATCGGTGAGGATCGCGAAATGGTCGAGGTTGCGACCCGTGACAATTCCTTCGAGTGCCCAGCCGCCACGGTGAAGCACCGGATGGCGCGCTAGGCGATTTCCGAGCCTTCAGCCGGGATCGTCCTCGTCGACACCGCGGATGCAAACGGGCATCCCAGGATTTCGCAATGGAATCGGTGCGGCGTTCAAACTGCGCGAGGCTACTCGCCCTCGCCGATGTCCTGCGGGGGCGCCGGAGCGCCTGGCATCGGCGGGATGCCGATCGACTGAGGCGCCTCGGGCGAAAGCTCCGGCACATCGATGATTCCACGTCCGACGTGGCTACGGCTCCGCGAATAGCCGAAGTAGATCAGCAGCCCTACGGCCGCCCACACGATCAGCGCCAAAATCGCGGTCAGCGGCAGAAATGAATAAAGTCCGATGCAGCCCAGGATCGACAAAGGTGCCACGATGTAGACGGCCGGCGTGCGAAACGGTCGTCGACGATCCGGATCTCTCTTTCGGAGCACCATTACCGAAACAGAAACCATCGCAAATGCAAACAACGTGCCCGCATTTGAGAAATCGGCGAGCTTCCCAACCGGCAGAAACGCCGCCATGACGATCACAACGACGCCGGTGACTGCAGTAACGATGTGGGGCGTCCGGAATCGCGGATGCACCCTGGACAGCTTTTCAGGCAGCAAGCCATCGCGCGCCATCACGAAGAAGATTCGTGTTTGGCCGAACATCATCATCAGCACGACGGACGGCAAGGCGACGAACGCCGCAAGTCCGATGAGGTCACCAATACGCCGATAGCCAATTGTTCGAAGGACATGCGCAAGCGCTTCACGCGAGCAAACCAGCGGCTCTGTCGCGCCTGCGGCGATGATCCCCTTGCACTGGCTCGCCAGTTCGGCAGAGCCAGGGGCAAGTACGTGACCGGTCGCGTCGCGAACCGGATCGGCCCCCATCGCTCCAATGGCACCCGCCGCGACGAGCAAGTAGAACACCGTGCAGAACAACAGCGAACCAATTAATCCGATCGGAACGTTGCGCTGCGGGTTGATCGTCTCTTCGGCTGCGGTCGAAACAGCATCGAATCCGACATAGGCGAAGAAGATCGACGCCGCTGCACCGACCACCCCGTACGTCCCCCACCCGTTGGGGATGAACGGATGGAAGTGAGCGCCGTTCAGAATGGGCAGGGTTAGGACCACAAACACCGACAGCGCCAATACTTTGACCAGCACCAGCGCCGAGGTGAAGCGAGCACTCTCTTGCGTGCCGAGGATCAGAAGACCCGTGACCAGCAATGAAATGCCGACTGCCGGCAGATTCATGAAACCACCTTGCCCCGGACCGACTGAGAGCCCGAGGGGCATGTCAATTCCCCAGCTTTTCAGCAGGCCGACGAAATAGCCAGACCACCCGACGGCGACTGCGGAGGCACCAATCGCATATTCGAGAATCAGGGCCCAGCCGACGACCCATGCGAGCGTCTCTCCCATGACCGCATAGGTGTAGGTGTAGGCGGAGCCCGACACTGGGACCATGGCCGAAAGCTCGGCATAGCATAGCGCCGCAACCGCACAGACGAACCCGGCAATGACGAAGCTGATCATCATCGCCGGACCGGCTTTCTGCGCGGCTTCCGCTGTCAGCACGAAGATCCCCGTGCCGATGACCGCGCCGATGCCGAGCAGAGTCAGCTGGAATGCGCCTAGCGAACGCTTCAGCCCCTTTTCCTCCGCAGTCGCGAGAATCGCGTCGAGCGGTTTTACCCGGCCAAGCAGAATTCCTTCCCGCGGTGCTATGGTCGCCATGTCGTTCCCCTCGTGGAAAGATGTTGGCGCCGAGCCTAGCGGCTCAGGGCATTAGGGCAATAGGCCTTCGACAAGTCTCACCTCGCGAGCATCGGTCCAAGCGGCCTTCCGGCGAAGATGTGCACGTGGAGGTGCGGAACTTCCTGCCCGGAATCGAGGCCGCTGTTGGCGAGCAGCCGGTAGCCGCTCTCAACCAGCCCGCATTCGCGCGCGATCTTCCCGGCCGCTCTTGCGAGCGCTGCGATTTCTGCGTCCGACGCCTTTACCGAGAAATCGTCCCACGAGACGTACGCCCCCTTTGGAATCACCAGAATGTGGGTTGGGGCAAGCGGATTGATGTCGTGAAACGCGAGCACGTGTTGGTCCTCATAGACCTTTTTCGACGGAAGCTCGCCGCGAAGAATGCGCGCGAAGATATTGGTGTCATCATAGGCTTTGGTGGCATCGATCGGCATCTCGAGGACTCCGCTTGACCGGGCTCGCCTGCCCGCTACCACGAAAGGATGAGCGACGAGACCCCTGAGAGTTTGATCCCGTACGACGAGATCGTGCAGGATGCGCTTCGGGCAGTGGTCGGACGGGTGCTTCGCGAGGTCGAGGAAACTGGCGGGCTTCCCGGCGAGCATCATTTCTACATCACGTTCAAGACTCGGATGCCCGACGTCTCGATTCCCAAGCATCTCCTCGAACGCTTTCCCGACGAGATGACGATCGTCATCCAGCATCGTTTCTGGGACTTGAAAGTCGAGGACGATTCCTTCTCCGTCGGGCTGTCCTTTGGAGGGGTGCCGGCCACGCTCCACGTGCCCTTCGCGGCAGTCACGCAGTTCCACGATCCTGCGGTCGAGTTCGCCCTCACCTTCCATGCGAGCTCGGACGAGGCGCCGGCCGAGGAACATGAGGAAGCTGAGAACGACGCCCCCGACGGCGAGCCGAACGAGCCGAAGGACGAGCGGAGCGAGGACGGCTCCAACGTTGTCAGCGTGGACTTCACGCGAAAAAAATAACAGGGAGCGGTCGATCGCGAACGCTGCCAGGCGCTGCTGACGCACGCTCGCAACATGGCTAGTGAAGAGAGACCATGCCCAACGACACCCGTACCGAGAGCGACAGCTTCGGGCCGATCGAAGTTCCTGCCGACGCCTATTGGGGAGCCCAGACCGAGCGGTCGATCGAGAATTTCCCGTTTGGACCGCGCGAGCAGCTGCCGCTCGAGATCGTCCATGCGCTTGGCCTGATCAAGCAGTCGGCAGCCCGGGTGAACGCCCGTATCGGCGGGCTCGACCCGAAGATCGCGGAGGTCATTCAGCAGGCATCGAGCGAGGTCGCTCGCGGCGATCTCGACAGCCAGTTTCCGCTGGTGATCTGGCAGACCGGATCCGGCACCCAATCCAACATGAACGTCAATGAGGTGATTGCTGGACGCTCGAACGAGATCCTGACCGGCAGACGAGGCGGAAAGTCGCCGGTCCATCCCAACGACCATGTGAACAAGAGCCAGAGCTCGAACGACAGCTTTCCGACCGCGATGCACATTTCAGCGGCAATGGCGGTTCACGAGCGGCTTCTTCCTGCACTGACGATGATCCACGAGCGCCTTTCCGACCAGGCGAAGAAGTGGGACGAGATCGTCAAGATCGGGCGGACGCACCTCCAGGACGCGACCCCGTTGACGCTTGGCCAGGAATTCTCGGGCTATGCGGCGCAGGTCGAGGATTGCATAGCGCGGGTGAAGGGCGTGCTTCCGCGGCTGTTGCGGCTGGCACAGGGCGGAACCGCGGTCGGAACGGGCCTCAACGCTCCAGATGGCTTTGGCACCGAATTTGCTGCCGAGGTCTCGAAACTTACCCAGCTACCCTTCACCTCAGCGCCGAACAAGTTCGCCGAGCTTGCGGCGCACGATACGCTCGTCGAGCTCTCCGGAATTCTCAACGTGATCGCGGTTGCCCTCATGAAGATCGCGAACGACGTCCGGCTGCTCGGTTCGGGACCGCGCTGCGGCATTGGCGAGCTGAAGCTCCCCGAAAACGAGCCGGGAAGCTCGATCATGCCCGGCAAGGTCAACCCGACCCAGGCCGAGATGCTGACGATGATTGCTGCCCAGGTGATCGGCAATCATGTCGCGGTAACGGTGGGAGGAATGCAGGGCCATCTCGAGCTCAACGTGTTCAAGCCCCTCATTGGGGCCAACGTGATCCGCTCGATCAACCTCCTCTCGACCGGGATGGAGAGCTTCACCTCGAGGATGCTTGATGGCGCCGAGCCGAACCTCGAGAGGATTGCCGAACTGATGAACCGCTCTCTGATGCTGGTCACCGCGCTCGCGCCCGAGATCGGCTATGACAATGCCGCAGCGATCGCCAAGCACGCGCACAAGACCGGGAAGACGCTGAAGGAGGCGGGGCTCGAGCTTGCGCTGGTCGATGAAGAGACGTTCGACCGCATCGTGAAACCGGACAAGATGGTGAAGCGCTAGAGGCCGAGGGTCAGCCGCACGCCCAGATTGTCGATCCCCGGATTCTCACGACCGAACAGCTGGGCGTGGCTCATGTGCACCCAGCTCGCCTCGATGCTGAGCCGCGAGTTGACACGAGTTCCGATGCCCAGTTCGGGCTCGAACAGCACCCGGCTGCCAAAGGCAATCCGGTCGGTCCGATAGAATTTGTCGGCGGAGCCGTTGTGGATCGCAATTCCAATACCCGGCCGGACGTAAATGGTTCGGCCGAATTTCGCCGATAGCCCGGCGGCAGCGTAGCTCGTTTGGCCTGCCGTGTTGAGCGCTCCGAAAACATAAGGCTGGAGCGGCGTGTGGCCGATGCTGCCCCAGCGATAACCGAGCTCGACGTCCATCCCTCTTTCGATCCCGCTCTTGTCGGTCGGGAGCTTGACGTCGTGAACATAGATTCCGCCGAAAACATCGCCGGCATGCGCGGGCTGGCCAGCGAAAAGGACAAAAGCGGGAACCAGGAACGCTACGGATCTCACGACGCTTCTCCTTGGGCAACGCCTATCAATGTTTCACATTCTCGATTGTGCCCGCGAAAGCGCCGATGCGCCAACGGCCGTTTGCTGCTAGCTTTCGCGTCAAGGAGGGACGCGAATGCGGAGCAAGGATCTTATCCTCAAAAGCGGCTTGGCTGCCGCAGCAATCCTGGTTTCGGGCTGCGACACAATCCCCGGGGAACCGGAGCATATCATCGGCCTCTGGGGAGGCCCGCACGCCGGACTTGAAGTCCAGGGCGGCCTTGCGGACGTGCAATTCGACTGCGCGTCGGGAACGATCGACGACCCGCTCTATCCGGCGGCGGACGGATCCTTCGCGGTGAAGGGCACCTACCGCACCGGCGCTCCCGGTCCGATCAAGGTCGGCGAATATTTCAGGAGCCAGCCTGCGATCTATTCGGGACAGGTCGCCAAGACCGCGGCTAAGACCGCGCCCAGGCTGATGACGTTTCGGGTGGCGCTCGAGGACGGGACCATTCTTGGCCCGTTCACGGTCCAACAGGGAATGCCTCCCCAGCTGACCCGCTGCGCCTGATCAACTGGCCTGCCAAGCCTGGATCACCCGATTGGGCGCAAGCAGGTTCCAGACGTTGAGCGTCAGATTGTCTCGGATCACGATTAGCGGGACGATCTCAAGACCGACGAGCAGAAGCACACTGGCCCAGAGCGGCAGCTTTCGCGCCGCGAGGAAGCCGACGCACATCATGAGCATGTCCGAGACGGAGTTGATGACGCTGTCGCCGCTGTATCCGAGTGCCGCCGTCGCTTCGCGATAGCGGTCGATCACCAGCGGCGTGTTCTCGATCACCTCCCAGCTTACCTCGATAACGAGCGCGGCGAGGAACCGCCAGGCGACGGGCGCGCGCCTCATCAGCAGCCACAGAAACACGTAGAAAAGCAGCCCGTGAGCAACGTGACTGAGGCTGTACCAGTCGGCGAGCATCTGGCTCGTTTTCAAGCTGTCGCGGCTACCGACCCAGAGCTCGACCGTGCCACAGGTGCAGATGGGGTGGCGCCCCATCGCCAGTTCGATCGCGGCCGCCGCGGCGATGATGAGGAAGGCACAAACGGCGGTTCGAGGAAGGCTCATTTGAGACTGAGGCTTAGCAGACCGGAGCCGCTTGCAAAGAATTGCCGTTCAGCGGACACACGCGCGCATGCTGAGAGCCTACGGACCAGACTGCGACGGAAAGTTGATCGACGCGAGCGTGGAGCGCGTCCCGGATGACGCGATGTGGATCGACCTCGAAGAGCCGACCAAGGAGGAAGAAAAGCTGGTCGAGCGCTGTGTCGCGGTCAATGTGCCGACCCGGGCCGAGATGGCTGAGATCGAGCCGTCGAGCCGCCTCTACGAGAAGAATGGCGCGCTCTACATGACGGTTAGCGCGCTCCGGGGAGTCGAGGAGCATCTTCCGTCCACCACACCGATCGGATTCGTACTCGCCGGCAACCGGCTCGTGACGATCCGCTATGCGACCCCCAAGCCGTTTCGAACATTCGAGAGTCATGCGCGAAGAGATCCCGATCTCGTGCGCGACGGGCCGACTGCTCTCGTTCGTCTGCTCGATGCGATCGTCGACCGGCTTGCTGACGAAATCGAGCGTGTCGCCGAAGCAATGGAGAATCTCTCGAAGCAGATTTTCCAGGAGCAGCAGGATCAGCGCCGGATCCCCGCCGACCGGCTGACGAAGCTTCTGACCGACATCGGCAGGTCGCAGACGCTCCTCAGCAAGATTCGCTATTCGGCGGTCACCACGCTTCGAATGCTGAGCTTCTTTGCAGGGTCCAACCTCGTGCACGACGAGAAACAGAAGGAATTGAGGCACCATGTCTCGAGCCTGACGACGGACGTGACGTCGCTGAGCGAGCACGCGAGTTTTCAGACGGACAGCCTGCAGTTCCTGCTCGATGCATCGCTTGGGCTCATCAGTATCGAGCAGAACGCTGCGATGAAGCTTTTTTCATGGGCCGCGGTGGTGTTTCTTCCGCCGACGCTCATTGCAGGCATTTTCGGAATGAACTTCCATTACATGCCCGAACTGAGCTGGCGTTACGGATATCCGCTTTCGCTCGCGCTGATGCTGGCCTCGGCCGTCGGTCCCTATTTGTATTTCAGGAAACGGGGATGGATCTAGGCAGGCTCGCCGACCGATAGGATCGATGTCAGCGTTTCCTCCTCGTCGGCTGCAGCCCGGCGACGCGCAAGCGCAGCATAAGCGAGTGCCAGCTCGCCCGCGACGGCGGCCTCTTCGGCGCGCCCCTTAGCCGCAGCCGTTGCGCGCGCCTCCGCGGCGCGCCAGCGGAAATATTCGCTGTCCCTTGTCATCGCTTGGGTTTTAGTGCTGCCGTGTAACAAATTCGAGGCGCAGGCGACCGCCCCGGCCCGGGGCCTGTTCCGTTCACCGCAAATGCGCTGGGTCGAACCCGGTTTGCGGGCGCTCGAGCGGGTTGCTAAGGCCCCGCGTGCCCCCCATTTAACGGCGAGAATCCGCCGCTCGCCTTGAAGATTCGAAGGACAGCGATGATCCCCACCGGCCAGGACAGCCTCCACACCCGCTCGGCTCTTGAGGTCGAGGGAAAGACCTACACTTATTACTCGCTGACGAAGGCCGGAGAGACTCTTGGCGACGTCTCGCGCCTGCCCTTCTCGATGAAGGTCCTTTTGGAAAACCTGCTTCGCTTCGAGGACGGCGAGACCGTCACTCGCGCGGATCTCCAGGCGATGGTCGATTGGCTGAAGGAGCGGCGGATCAACCGCGAGATCCAGTACCGACCTGCGCGAGTTCTCATGCAGGACTTCACCGGCGTTCCGGCGGTGGTCGACCTCGCCGCCATGCGCGATGCGATGGCGCAGCTCGAAGGCGATGCGCAGAAGATCAATCCGCTCGTTCCAGTTCACCTCATCATCGATCACAGCGTGATGGTCGACGAGTTCGGCAATCCGCGCGCGTTCGAGAAGAACGTCGAGTTCGAATATCAGCGCAACGGCGAGCGCTACCAGTTCCTGAAATGGGGCAGCAACGCGTTCGACAATTTCAGGGTCGTTCCGCCGGGGACGGGCATCTGCCACCAGGTCAATCTCGAGCATATCGCCCGATGCGTCTGGACCGACGCGGAATCGAACGGCGAGACGCTCGCCTATCCCGACACGCTCGTCGGCACCGACAGCCACACGACCATGGTCAATGGCCTGGGAGTTCTGGGTTGGGGCGTCGGCGGAATCGAGGCCGAAGCAGCGATGCTCGGTCAGCCCGTCAGCATGCTGATCCCAGAGGTGGTCGGATTCCGTATCGAGGGCGAACTTCGCGAAGGCATCACCGCCACCGATCTCGTTCTGACCGTCACGCAGATGCTGCGCCAGAAGGGCGTTGTTGGACGCTTCGTCGAATTCTACGGACCGGGCCTCGACAATCTCCCGCTCGCCGACCGGGCGACGATCGCCAACATGGCGCCGGAATATGGCGCAACCTGCGGCTTCTTCCCGATCGATGAGCGAACGATGGATTATCTGAAGCTCACCGGGCGCGAGGATGACCAGATTGCGCTGGTCCGTGCCTATGCCAGGACGCAGGGCCTGTGGCGCGACGCCGGCTCGCCCGAGCCCTTGTTCACCGACACTCTCGAGCTCGACATGAATTCGATCGAGCCCTCGCTCGCCGGCCCCAAGCGGCCCCAGGACCGGGTTCTGCTCGCCGAGCTCGACGAACAGTTCAACGCCGAGCTCGATGCCGGCTATCACAAGGCGAAGGATCCCCGGGTTCCCGTGGAAGGCGAATCCTTCGACTTCGGAAATGGCGACGTCGCGATCGCCGCGATCACCAGCTGCACCAATACTTCCAACCCCTCCGTGCTGATTGGTGCCGGGCTCGTTGCCCGCAAGGCGCGCGAAAAAGGGCTCCAGGTGAAGCCGTGGGTGAAGACCAGCCTCGCACCGGGAAGCCAGGTCGTCAGCGACTATCTTCGCGAGAGCGGCCTCCAGCAGGATCTCGATGCGCTTGGCTTCGACCTCGTGGGGTATGGCTGCACGACCTGCATCGGCAATTCAGGTCCCCTCCCCGAGGCGATCAGCAAGGCGATCAACGACAACGATCTCGTCGCTGTCAGCGTTCTCTCCGGCAACCGCAATTTCGAGGGCCGGGTCTCGCCCGACTGCCGAGCCAATTATCTCGCCTCGCCCCCGCTGGTCGTCGCTTATGCGCTTAAAGGGACGGTTCGTTCGGACATGATCAATGAGCCGATCGGCACGTCGTCGGGCGGCGAGCCCGTCTATTTGAAGGACATCTGGCCTTCCAACGAGGAGATTCGCTCGCTTATCGACGCGCATGTCCATTCGGAGATGTTCCGGCGCCGCTATGCCGACGTCTACCAGGGCGACGAGCGCTGGCGGGCGATCGAAGTGACGGGCGGCGACACCTACAGCTGGCCGGCGCTTTCGACCTACATCCAGAACCCGCCCTATTTCGCCGGGATGACGATGCAGCCAAGCCCGCCTGCGGATATCGAGCGCGCTCGGCCGCTGGCGATCTTCGGGGATTCGATTACGACCGACCACATCTCACCGGCGGGCGCGATCAAGCCCGATAGCCCAGCCGGCCGTTACCTCCTCGAGCATGGCGTCACCCGCGGCGAGTTCAACAGCTATGGATCGCGCCGGGGAAACCACGAAGTCATGATGCGAGGCACCTTCGCCAACATCCGGATTCGCAACCTGATGCTCGACAATGTCGAGGGCGGGTACACCTGCTACGCTCCTACCGGCGAGGTCATGCCGATCTATGATGCGGCGATGCTGTACCGCCAGGACGGCCGCCCGCTCGTCGTGATCGCCGGCAAGGAATATGGCACCGGCAGCTCACGCGACTGGGCGGCCAAGGGCACTCTCCTCTTGGGTGTTCGCGCGGTGGTCACCGAGAGCTTCGAGCGAATCCATCGCTCGAACCTCGTCGGCATGGGCGTCCTTCCGCTCCAGTTCCACGACGGTGAGAATGCGGGAACCTATCGGCTGACCGGCGCTGAAAAATACACCATCACCGGCGTTGCCGGGATTAAGCCGCGACAGGATGTCGAGGTGAGGGTCACCCGCGATGACGGCGAGGAGTTCAGCTTCGCTGCCCGCTGCCGCATCGATACCTTCAACGAGCTCGAATATTTCCGCTCCGGCGGCATCCTTCATTACGTGCTTCGAAAGCTTGCGGCGGCGTGATGGCGCTACCTGACTGGGATCTCGCCCGCTGGCTGGTCGAGATTGCCGGCTGGGGCGGAGCGATCCTGATACTTCTCGCTTATCTACTGCTTTCGGCTGGGCGGCTCTCCGGCCAGTCGCTCGCCTATCAGGCGATGAATGTCATTGGAGCAGCGGGCTTCGTGGTCAACGGCTGGTGGCACCAGGCCCTGCCATCGGCGACTCTCAACATATTGTGGCTGATGATCGGATTGATCGCCTCGATCCAGATCCTCAAGCGGCGCCGGCGGCGGGCCGAGTGAATAGTATCGTCGATCTTAGCCATGTGATCGAGGACGGGATGACGACCTATGCCGGTCTTCCTCCTCCCCACATCTGTGACTTCTGGACACGGGAGGGCTCGGCGGCGAATTACGAGGACGGGTCGAGCTTCCAGATCGGGCGCATCGACATGGTCGCGAACACCGGCACCTATCTGGACTCGCCGTTCCACCGCTACGCCGACGGCAAGGACCTTGCCGACCTGCCGCTGAATTCGCTTGCCGATCTTCCTGGCCTCGTCATCCGGCAGCCGTGGGATCGCGACATCGCCGTCGACCTTCCCGCACTCCATCGCCAGGACGTGCGTGGGAAAGCCGTCCTGATCCACACCGGCTGGGACCGGCACTGGCGGACGGACCGCTATGGCGATGGCCACCCGTTCCTTACAGCAGCCGCGGCCGCCTGGCTGGTCGAAAACGGCGCAGCCCTCGTCGGCATCGACAGCAACAATATCGACGATACGCGCCGGCGCGCACGCCCGGTACACACGAGGCTGCTCGCCGCCGAAATCCCGATCTGCGAGCATATGACCGGCCTTGGCCAGCTTCCGGACGGGGGGTTCAGCTTTTCCGCAGTACCCCCCAAGGTCCGGGGAATGGGGACCTTCCCGGTTCGCGCCTATGCGGTGCTCGAATGAGCGAGCGCGTCCTTCAGCCAGTCGGGGATGATTGCATTGCTCGGGATCGCGTCGACGCGCGAGTGA
>DATATH010000213.1:0-8671 GCA_036268895.1 Sphingomicrobium sp.
GCCGCGCGAGCTGCCGGCTGTCAGAATGACGGCGCAGCCGGCAAGGACCGAGAAATACAAGGCATTGGCGACAGTCGTCGCGGCGTAGATGCCGCGCCAGCAATCCGAGCCGCAAACGGCTGCCAATAAAGCTGTAGGCCCTATTCCATATTGGATTGGAAAGTCCCGATAGGGCAATCCGCCGGCAAGCCAGGCCTCGACGGGCGCCAGATAGGCTCCCCAATGGTGCCAGGCGAAATAGATCGGCTCGCTCGAGCCGAACGGCGCTGTAAGGAGCCCGGCAGCAAGCCCGATCAGCAAGGCAAGGGCCATTGTCGGCAAAATCGAAGTCGGCTCTCTCTTGGCAGGCGCTGCGGCTCCAAGTCGCGGCAAGTAACCAGAAGCCGTTGCGAGCAAGATGAACAGGCCGGCAGCGAGGGGCCCCGGCTGCAAATTGGGCGCCCACCAGGTCACGGGTGCAAACAGGAGCACTGCCGCGATGCCGCCAAGAAGAGCGCTCAGGCCCAAGCCCAGGAGCGGCAGCAATAGGATCAGGCTAATAGCTATGAAGGCGCCGTGCCGCGCCGCCGTCAGCAGGAGGGCAGAGCCAAGAAGTGTGCCCACGAGCCATCGATCGGTCGCTCCCGGCTTATCCCAGGTCGCATAGGGCATCAGGAGCGCGATGAGGAGAATGGCGACATAGACGAGATTTGGAAGCAATTGGGCCGTCATCGGCCCGATCCTCCATGGCCGAGCGAGCGGAGAGGCGAGGCTAGCGCGCCTGCCATGCTGGTCGGCGAGACCCCTTCGGCGAAAAGGCGCCCTGGGCCATCCCCAAGACCGAGCGCACGAGGCTGGCTTTCAATTGGATCCGTGACCAACGTCCACCCCCCGGCCGCATCAGTCTCGTTTTACGGCGACTATGGAGTAACCCAAAGGATCATCCTTCGAACCGAGATCGAGAGCGATCGTCAGGTGGGCAACGAGGAGGAAGATGAGAGCGAGAGGGAGCACCAGGAGCAGTAACGGCCAGTGCAGAAGCGACCATCGCGACGGGCGAACCATGCGAAGTGACACAACGATCAGCTTATTGGCGATTACCGCAACGTCATTTCCCCTTTCCTCGATCCGGACGTCACTGAACGACGCGAACATTTGGCTGAGCGCGAATTTCGTGAAGCGATTGAAATCGTAGGAAGCGTAGTGGACGCGGGCCGAAAACGGCACGGTCGCAAGGAGCGTCCCGCCCGGTTTCAGGACCCGCTCGATTTCCGCGATCAATGCTTCGGGGGCAGCGGCATGTTCGAGCACCTCGGTACATAGAATTGTTTCGAAACTCGCGTCCCCAAACGGGATCGAGACACCATCAAACTGGACCACTGCATCGCTTTTGCGCATCGCGAATGCATCGGCCTCAGCCACGTCAATTCCAGTATAGGACAGGTCTGGATGGAGGCAGGTTCGATACGGCATTTCACCGCACCCGACATCCAAAAGACTACCGCGCAGCTTCGAAAGCCTCGGCTCCAGGAAGGTCCAGATCGTGCCGAGCTGAAGATCCGCGAAGCGCCGGATCGCAAAGGCGATCGTTGATTTGAGGGACGGATCCAGCCGAACCGGAATCGGCTGAAACTGCTCGGAAAGGCTTTGAACCGCTTCAGGCATGTCTCGAAGGCTCGGAGGCGCGAGGGGCTTCAGGAACGACCCACTTATGGTCCCAGCAGTTTTCGGGATCGGAGCGACCGGCAACAACGGCTATCTGGCGCAAGCCCGCTGGAAGCGTCGAAACCGGCGCGAGATAGGTCGAGTAGGGCACGATCATATTATCCTGCTTATGCCAGACCCCGATGAGCGAGCAGAGTGGCCGCGGCGACGGAGCGTTGACCACCGCCCGCCGCAGTTCAAGCAGAGGCGTGGCCGCGCCCAGCATGATCGCAACGAGCGCATAGGCGATTGCAGCCTTGTGCACGGCCTTCTTGGAGAGGAGCCGCAAGATCCACATTGCAAAGTAGATGGAGAGGAGGGCGAGCGGCATGATCGAGGCGCGCATCTGGAAGTCTGAATTCACACCCACCTGCACGAGTGGCATCGCGATGAGGAGGAGGAGGATCAAGAAGACCACTGGCCGGTCGGTCACCGGGGAATCAGGTTCCCGAAGAAGCGGCCACGCAAACGGCAGGACCTCGAGCGCCACGCAGAAGAGCCACGCCCACGGATGGGCGAGCCGGAGGTGCATGCCGACCTTTGCCGCATCGATCTGAAGGTAGAGTAGCGCAGGTACAGCAATGGCAAGGGCGAGCGCCGCAATCGCGACATCGTTCAAATCAATCGCACGGCGGCGCACTAGCTCGAACCCTGCGAAACCCGCGAACGGGATTGCTCCGATGATCGCTAGCGGTGACCAGATCGCCACCAGCGGGATCGTCGCAGCGAAAAACCCGATCGGCACGAGGCCCTTGCGCCAGAGCAGGAAAGCTACCGCACATGCCCAGCCGGCAATTGCGTGCTGAGGCACCCAAAAGGCCTGGGTGACATGCGAGCTGTACTGGTAGCTGAAATTCCAGCGCTCGATATGATCCCACGACAGATTGGCGCCCAAGGCCGAGTAGATTGCCGTTCCCAATAGGTCCCACCCGCTAAAGAGGATGAACACACCAAGGGCGATGGCGCGTTCGCGCTTGCCCTCGAACAGATGCCAGGAGAGCGTCAGGAGAAGGGCCAGCCGAAGCGAGTTCGAGACCAGTAGCGCCATCTCGGAATGAGCACCGAACATGGCCGGCAAGAGGTAAGTTCCAAGCGGCGCTCTTAGGAAATATGCGGTTCCATGAATGTCATAGGCGAAGGGCCAGACGTTCGTGGCCATGTCGCGCAATACCGCATCGCGGATCTGCCAATCCGCATTTGCGTAGAAGAAACGCCCTTCTCCGCCGAGCGCAAACAGGGCCAGAGATATGGCGAGAGCGGCAGCGAAGGTCCTCAACGGCACCGGCGCAAGATTGGCGGAATATCGGCGACAAAAGGTCGTTATTGCTCCGCCGGCGACGACCATCAGTCCGGCGGTCAGCGGCAAGGAGAGGCCCCAGAAATGCAGCAGGAGGAGGTTGTCGAGGGCGAACAGGCCAAGCAGGCCTGCGGCCAGAGTCCCGACCGTCAGTCCCGTCTGCGTAACCGGGCGGTCCGCAGCGATGGCGGCTGCCGCTCCCGTCATGCCGCGTCGGCGACCCTCTTTTGAAGGCTGTGGACGGGATTTGCCGCTACCGGCGCGTCCATGTTCAGACGCTCACGTTCAACCACCAGCGGGCGGTTGCGCACCTGACTGTGAATGGACGTGACGTATTCGCCCAGAATGCCGATGAAGGTCAGCTGCATCCCCGAAAGGAAGAACAGCGCGAAAATGATCGTCGTCATTCCTCGCGGTGCAAGCTCGGGCCGAACGAACCAGACGCCGAGCGCAAGAATCGCATAGAGGAAGCAAAGCGTTGCCATCGCAAGCCCGGCGAACGTGCAAAGACGCATCGGGACGCTGGTGAAGGAGAAGATGCCGTTGAGAGCCTGATCGACGAGCCTGGGGATATTGTTCTTCGAAAGGCCGCGTTGCCGGGCCTTCCAGGTGTAGGGAACAATGACCCGGCGGAAGCCGACCGAAGCGATGATACCCCTTATGTAGGGATAGTGGTCGTCGTGCTGAACGACGGCCTGCCAAACCTTGCGGTCAATCAACTGAAACTCGCCGACGTCCACTGGAATATCGACGTCCGAAAGGGTTCTCACGAGACGATAGAAAACGGCACGGCAGGCGCGAAGGGCGAGGCTTTCCTGTCGATTGGCGCGGGCGCCCGCGACCACCTCCACGCCGCTTTCCCACAGTTTCACGAACTCGGGGATCATCTCGGGCGGATCCTGGAGATCGACCGGCAGGAAAACGAGGACGGCGTCGCCCGTTGCAGCGCGCAGCGCGTTGAAATTGGAGCGGAAGGGGCCAAAGTTCCGGGCGTTCAAGATAACCTTGATCGTCGGATCGGCGGCGGCCAGTTCGCGCAGGATCTCGACCGTGCCGTCGCTCGACGCGTTGTCGGCAAAGATATGCTCGCGCCGATATTGAGCGAGTGGGCCGTCCTTGGCGAACAACGCCTTCACCGCATCGCTGCAGGCTCGGACATTGTCGGCCTCGTTGTAGCAGGGACTGATGATCGAAATCGTCTTCATGTCCCGATCCTTTCGAGGGGCGTTGCTCATGCCGCGACCCTCAGTTCGTCGACCACTTGCCTCAGGCCCTCGCCGAGCGGGACCTGGACCGACCATCCGGTCGCTTCGCAAAGACGGCTGTTGTCGCCTTCCAAATGCATGATCTGGTCCGGCCCGAACGGAATGTCGCCGAAGGTTAGTCCGAGACCCGGAGCGGCAATGTCGCGGAGCATCTCGATGATCGTCCGAACGCTGAGTGCTTTCCCGCTCGAAAGATTGAAAACGCCATTTGCCTGAACATTCTTTGCGACCGCCATCACCCCTTGCGCGACATCGTCAATGTGAAGGTAATCCCACTTCTGGGTCCCCGCGGTGCACTTTGGCGGCCTTCCTCGCACCAGCGAGGCGGCGCTCGAGGGAATGAGCCAGTTCGGGTTGTCGCCGGGGCCATAGACCGAAAACAGGCGAAGCCAGGAAAATGCGACTGCCGCCTCGCCGCAGCGCTGCGCGACCAGGTGGTTCGCCGCCAATTTCGCGGCTCCGTAGAGCATGGTCGGGTGTGGAAGATCGCTTTCGACGATCTTGCGGTCGTATCGTCCGTATTCGGCCTGTGAGCCGATGCCGACGAACTTTTGTGTCCCCGCAGCGATCGCAGCGTCTGCAAGCGCGACTGTCGTTCGAATGTTTTCGAGCTGGATGTCGTCGCTGCGCAAGGCGCCGCCGACGCCTTCCCAGGCCGAGTGGATGACAACGTCGGGCTTTACCGAACCAATCAGCTCGGCGACGCTCCGCCGATCGGCAAGATCCATCCGCTGGAGCGAGATGCTCTTGGCGATCGAAGCGAGCCGCGAGCCACCGCTGCGAGCGAGAGCGATGACGTCGTCACCGGCGGCAACCGCAGCCTTGGCAATCGCTGCGCCGACGAAACCGCCTGCACCGGTGATGAGGAGACGCGACCCCATCAGGCCGCCGCCTCGAGTGCACGGGTCGCGAAGTAGCGACGGATCTGGGCGAGACACAAATCGGCCGCAGGCTTTCCTGCAAGCTGCGCCCGGTACCATTGTGCAGTCCACTCGACGGCCGTGCCGAGCGAGAGGCGAGGAGCCCATCCGAGCTCGCGACTTGCCATTCCAGAATCGAGCGCCAGGACTTCAGCTTCGCGCGGATGGTTCCCGGCTTGAGGGCTGAAACCTCCCTCCCGACCCCAGTGACGTGCGAGCTGACCGACAACCGTCTCGACGCTGGCCAGGTCTTCGCTCGAGGGGCCGAGGTTCCATCCCGTGGCGAAGCGCTTGGGATCGGCCGCCAGCCTCTGCGCCAGCAGGCAATATCCGCTGATGGGCTCGAGCACATGCTGCCAGGGACGCACTGCCATCGGATTGCGCAGCTGAGGCATGAGGTTCGCGCTAAAAGCACGAACGACGTCCGGGATCAGTCGGTCGGGAGAATAGTCGCCGCCGCCAATCACGTTGCCGGCCCGAGCTGTCGCTACTCCGATCGATCGATCTGCGAAGAAACTGTCGCGGAAGCATTGGGTGACCAGCTCGGCGCAGGCCTTGCTGTTGGAATAGGGATCATGACCGCCGAGCCTGTCGCTCTCGAGGTAGCCGGTCGTGCGCCCGTCATTCGCATAGCATTTGTCCGTCGTGACGGAGACGATCGCGAGCAGGCCATCGATACTCCGCGCGGCCTCGAGCACATTGGCGGTACCAAGGACGTTCGTGCTGATCGTCTCGAGCGGGTCCAGATAGGACTGCCGTACGAGTGGCTGGGCAGCAAGATGGAGGATGATCTCGGGCTTTGCCGCCGCAACGATGGCCTGGACCGCGTCATAGTCCCTGATGTCGTTGACGATGTGGATGCAGCGCGCCGCTCCGCCAATCTGACAGAAGAGGCCGTCAGCTTCGGGCTTGAGCGAAATGCCGGTGACCTTGGCGCCGAGGGTTTCGAGCAGCATGAGGAGCCAGCTCCCCTTGAACCCGGTGTGGCCCGTGAGAAGGACGCGGCGAGAGCCCCAGAAGGCCTGGTTCAGGCCCAGATCTTCCACGCGGCCTCCTGACGCTCCCAGAGGCCCTCGAGCAGCTGCCGGTCGCGCAGCGTATCCATTGGCTGCCAGAAGCCGTCGTGGAAATACGAACGCAGTTCGCCTTCTGCAGCGAGCTTCTCGAGCGGCTCGCGTTCCCACACGCACTCATCGGAATTTCCAAGATACTGCCCGATCGAGCGATTGAGGACGAAAAAGCCGCCGTTGATCCAACCGCCTTCGTCGACGGGCTTTTCTGCAAAGGCCGAGACCTCATCGCCGACGAGAGCGAGCTGTCCGTAGCGGCTTGCGGGACGCACCGCAGTGACGGTCGCCTTGCGGCCATGGCTGCGGTGGAATTCGATTGCCTTCGAGATATCGAGATCACTGACGCCGTCGCCGTAAGTCAGGCAGAAATCCTCGTCGTCACCCAAATATTGCAAGGCCTGGCGCAAGCGCCCTCCCGTCATCGTGTCGGGACCCGTGTCGATGAGCGAGATCTTCCAGTCTTCGGTATCGTTGCGATGGACCTTCGTTGTCCCCGTTCGAAGGTCGATGGTGACGTCCGACATGTGGAGGGCGTAATTGAAGAAATATTCCTTGATCATGTAGCCCTTGTAGCCAAGGCAGACGATGAACTCGTCGACGCCGTGCTGGGCATAGATTTTCATGATGTGCCAAAGGATTGGCTTGCCGCCGATCTCGACCATCGGTTTTGGGCGAACCGACGTTTCCTCGGCGATGCGGGTACCGAGGCCGCCTGCGAGAATGACCGCTTTCATGCCTGATCTATGGACAAATCGTGGTCAACAAACCGTTAAAGGGCGAGACCGCCGAGACGGTTGAGCATTGCCTGGCTTCCGACCTGATCACAAATGTCCGAAGAGAGAGCGATCGGCCGGATGCGGGCCGCCGCCTCGGTTCCGGCAACGCTCTCCATAAGCCATGAACCAAATCCGCCGTCGGCGAGATGATCCTCGAAGGTCGTCACCAGGTTGTGACGAGCGAGCTGCGCGGGCTGCTGGAGCTTCGAGGCCATGCCCCAGAGAGGAAGCGAATAGACCGCCTGATCGCCCGCGCGCTCAATCGCCGCACCGAGCGCGGCGCCGGTCGAGAGCATCACTTCAGTCTCGTCTCCCTGACGGACGCGGACCCAGGCGCCCGGATTTACGGTTGGCCTGGTTTCGTGAAACTGCGGCTCTCCTGCCTTTCCGAGGCGAAGGTAGGAGGGTCCGGGATTGGCGACGAGCCAGTTGAGGCAGGCGCGTGTCTCAAGAGGATCGCAAGGAGCGGCGATGGTCATGTTGGGCATCGTCCGCATCAGCGCATAATCCTGCACGGCGTGGTGCGAATAGCCGAGCGCGCCATAAGCAACGCCGCCTCCCACTGCGACGATCGTTACCGGCAGCCGGTGATGATCGACGTCGTTCCGGATCTGCTCGGCACAGCGGAACGTCGGGAAGTTCGCGATCGAATAGGTAAATACGTGATAGCCCTCGCTCGCCATGCCAGCGGCAAGCCCGGTCATGTTCTGCTCGGCGACGCCGGCGTTGATGAAGCGTTCCGGGAAGCGATCTTGAAAGCGCTCGACGACGTTGAATCCAAGATCGCCGACGACAAGGGCGATCTCAGGGTGAGTTTCGGCAAGGATAGCAAGCTCGTCGATGAAGGCGTCACGCATGATCGGCGCCCTCGATCTCGGCGAGGGCCTGGATCAGCAGTTCGGGTGTGGGATTGCGATAGTGCCACTCGACCCGGTTTTCCATGAAGCTGACGCCTTTGCCCTTGATCGTGTGCGCAATCAGCATGGCGGGCTTGCCAGAAGGCCAGGAGCCGGCTTCGAGCGCATTCGACAGCGCGTCGTGATCGTGGCCGTCGACCTCCTGGACCGCCCAGCCGAACGCATCGAATTTGGAATGCAGGGGCTCCAGTCTAAGCGTCGCATCGATGCTCGTGAGGCTTTGCAGTTTGTTGTAGTCAATAATGCAAAGAAGATTGTCCAGCTTGTGATGGGCCGCGAACAGCGCGGCTTCCCAGTTGCTGCCCTCGTCCCATTCGCCGTCACTGGTGAGGACGATGGTGCGCCAGTCCTTGGCCTGGCGCTTGGCTGCGAGCGCTTTTCCGGTTCCGAACGGCAAGCCATGCCCGAGAGCGCCGGTTGAAAACTCCGCGCCCGGCACCTTGTGGCTGATGTGGGCCATCAGGCTCGATCCGTCACTGCCGTAGGTCTCAAGAAGGGCAGCGTCGATGAACCCCCTTTCGGCAAGAGCCGCGTAGAGGGCAACACAGGCGTGTCCCTTCGACAGGATGAATCGGTCGCGTTCGGGATCGTTGGGTGCTGCCGGATCGAGCCTTAAAGTCCGGCCGTACAAAACCGCGATGATGTCCGCGATCGAGAGAGCAGAGCCAATGTGCGAGGCCTTGGCCCTCGTGACCATCTCGACGGCCCGGCAACGAATTCGCAGCGCCAGTTCTTCGGTCGAT
>DATATH010000214.1:0-3568 GCA_036268895.1 Sphingomicrobium sp.
CGCGAGAAATTCGTCGAGTTCGGCGGTCCTGACGGCGGCGACGGAGGCAAGGGCGGCGACATTATCTTCGAGGCGGTCCCCGGCCTCAACACGCTGATCGACTTCCGTTACACCCAGCATTTCCGCGCTCCCCGCGGCAAGGGCGGAGCAGGCTCCAACAGGACCGGTGCCGGAGGCGACGACCTCGTCATCAAGGTTCCCGTCGGAACGCAGCTCCTCGCCGACGACGACGACCGCACGCTGCTTGCCGACCTGATGCTAGACGGCCAGCGCGCTGTGCTCCTCAAGGGTGGATTGGGCGGCCGTGGCAACGCCAGCTACAAGAGTTCCACCAATCGCGCGCCCCGCCAGCACCAGATCGGCGAACCGGGCGCGGAAATGTGGGTCTGGCTTCGTCTCAAACTGCTCGCCGATGTCGGCCTTGTCGGGCTTCCCAACGCTGGAAAGTCGACCCTCCTCAACTCGGTCACCAACGCCTCGGCCAAGGTCGGCGATTATCCATTCACGACTCTTCGGCCCCAGCTCGGCGTCGTCCGCCACAAGGGACGCGAGTTCGTCCTCGCCGACATCCCGGGGCTCATCGAGGGAGCCGCGGAAGGAGCAGGTATCGGCGATCGCTTCCTCGGCCACGTCGAACGCACGCGCCTTCTCCTCCACCTCATCGACGGTTCGGCCGAAGATCCAGTCGAAGCCTGGAGCATCGTAACCACCGAGCTCGAGGGCTATGGCGCCGGGCTCGCCGACAAGCCCGAGATCATTGCTCTCACCAAGGCCGACCTCCTCGAGCCCAAGCAGCAATCCAAAATCGTAAGAGCACTCGAAAAGAAATCCGGAGCGAAGGTCTTCCCGGTCTCGGCGCCGCTCGAGGAAGGTCTCGAGCCCCTGCTGGACGCCATCATCGAACGCCTGGGTAGCGCTGCTGAAGACGTGGATAAGCTGGAGCTCGCAGGCCACCGGTCCTGGTCACCGTTATGAAACTGGCTGTCAGCGGCGGCACCGGTTTCGTTGGCGCTCACCTCATCGACGCCGCCGTCGCCGCTGGACATGAAGTCCTCGCCCTCACCCGCCGCGAGCAGCTGCCCCGCGAGCGCGTGACCTGGATCCTTGGCGATCTCCACGATCGCTCCGCACTCGAGCAACTGGTCGAGGACGTCGATGCCGCGATCCACGTCGCAGGAGTGCTCAGCGCGCAATCCGCCGCGGCCTTCGATAACGGCAATGTCGGTGGCACGCTGGCGTTCCTCGCCGCCGCGACGGCGGGCGGCGTGCGCCGGTTCGTCCATGTCTCCTCGCTCGCCGCGCGCGAGCCGAACCTATCGCTCTACGGCGATTCGAAAGCACGCGGCGAGGGCCTGGTCATGAGCTCCGGCCTCGACTGGTCCATCGTCCGCCCGCCCGCGGTCTACGGCCCCGGCGATAAGGAGACGCTCGAGCTGTTCCGGATGGCGAGACTGGGAGTGATGCTGATGCCGCCCCGGGGCCGAGTCTCGGTCATCCACGTGCACGACCTCGCTTCGCTCCTGCTCGCTCTTTCTGCATTCGATGCCCCATCGAGCATCCTCATCGAGCCCGACGACGGAACGCCTGATGGCTGGAGTCATCGCGATTTCGCCCGCGCGCTCGGCGATGCGATGGGGACGAAACCGGCGATCGTGTATTCGCCCGGCGTTCTTCTCCGCCTCGCGGCCCGTGCCGACCAGTTCCTGCGCCGTGAGAAGGCCAAGCTGACTGTCGACCGGGCAGCCTATTTTTCCCACCGCAACTGGGTCGTCGAGCCGAAGCGCGCCTCGCCTCGCGCACTGTGGCAGCCAAAGATCCGAACGCCGGACGGCCTCAGGCAAACCGCACACTGGTATCGCGAGGCAGGCTGGCTATAGCCGCCCGATGAGCGCCGCAATCGCGCCCGATTGCGTTGCGAAGGAGGTGGCGGACTATTAACGAGCCCTCCATGTCCGACCGTGCCCAGATCTACGCCAAGACCCTCGAGCTGATCGAGCCCTACAACAAGAAGGGCGTCGCGATCACCGAGGCGACGCGCTTCGCCCAGGACCTCGAGTGGGACAGCCTCACCGTCCTCGACTTCGTCGCGGGCATCGAGGATGAGTTCGATGTCATCATCACCATGAACATGCAGGCTGAAATCGAGACCGTCGGCCAGCTCATCGATGCTCTCGTTCGACTGACGGACAGCCGGTGACTGACCTGTTCTCCAAGTTCGACCCGGTCATTGGGCAGCGCGAGACCCTGCTCGCGAGCGGGGTTACCGACCCGTTCAACCTCGTAATGGAAAGGGTCGAAAGCCCGACCGTCGCAATCTGCAACGGCCGCCCGACCATCCTCCTTGGCACCTACAATTACATGGGCATGACCTTCGACCCGGAGGTCGTCGCTGCGGGCAAGAGGGCGCTCGACGAATTCGGCTCCGGAACCACCGGAAGCCGGGTGCTGAACGGCACCTACGTCGGCCACAAGGCGGTCGAGCAGGCCCTTTGCGACTTCTACGCGATGGACCATGCGATGGTCTTCTCGACCGGCTACCAGGCGAACCTTGGCGTCATTTCGACGATGGCCGGCAAGGACGACTACATCATCCTCGACATCGACAGCCACGCCTCAATCTATGACGGCTGCGCTCTTGGCAATGCGCAGATCGTTGCCTTTCGCCACAATGACGTTGAGGCGCTCGAAAGGCGCCTTCGAAGGCTGCCGCCCGAGGCCGGCAAGCTGGTCGTCCTGGAAGGCGTCTATTCGATGCTCGGCGATATTGCTCCGCTGAAGGAAATGGTCGCCGTCTCCAAGGCCGCTGGAGCGATGGTTCTGGTCGATGAAGCCCATTCGATGGGCTTCATCGGCGAGTATGGCCGCGGAGTCGCGGAAGCGCAGGGCGTGATCGACGATGTCGACTTCATTATCGGCACCTTCTCGAAGTCGGTCGGCACGGTCGGCGGCTTTTGCGTTTCGGATCACCCCAAATTCGAGATCCTTCGGCTCGTCTGCCGCCCCTATGTCTTCACCGCCTCGCTCCCGCCCTCGGTCGTTGCGACGGCTGCGACCTCGATCCGCAAGCTGATGGACAGCGCCGACAAGCGCGCTCACCTGTGGGAGAATTCGAAGCGCCTCCACGCCGGGCTGAGGCAACTCGGCTTCCGCCTCGGAACGGAAGAGCCGCAATCGGCGATCATCGCCGTCATCATGCCCGATCTCGAGACCGGCGCTGCAATGTGGGAAGCGCTTCTCAACGAGGGTCTGTACGTGAACCTCGCGCGACCTCCGGCGACCCCTGCGGGCATGACCCTGTTGAGATGCTCGCTCTGTGCTCTCCACAGCGAGGAGCAGGTCGGCGAGATTCTCGGCATGTTTGCTGCGGCGGGCCGTGCAACAGGCTGTATAAGTTGATGATTTTTTGCGGAACCTTTGACTTCCCCGGAAAGGTTAACGCGACTAGATTGGGCAAATGATCGGGGACGGGGACGAAGATGAAGTCCGTTTCGACTGGCGTCGAGGCGGAGCTGCAGCTGCCGGCCTGGTGGCCGCGCTTATCCTCGTCGTCATGGTTTTCATGGTCAAA
>DATATH010000215.1:0-19143 GCA_036268895.1 Sphingomicrobium sp.
CAGGCGTCCGTTCTTGCGTTCGGCCTGGACGACAATGGTCCCCGGCTCGTCGCGGAAATCGGGCACGGCCGAAGGAACGATCGAAAGCGTCTTCGTTCCGAAGTCGAACAGGACCCGCTGCGAGCGCAACGAATCGACGCCGATAATCCCGTCGGCTCCCATGTTGCCGCTGTCGAGCAGTGGTGCGTCTCTGACCGTCAAGGGCTTTTTGGTGAGCTCGAGGTCGGGGATCGTCGCAGTCGAGACAGTGGACACGCCCGCAATTGTGTGGATCGCGGCGTTTTCGCCCTTTGCAAGTCCAAGCCTCGCGGCAAGATCGCGCGAGATTGCCGTGCGATCGGCCCCAGTGTCGACGAGGAACTGAAACGGACCACTCCCCGACAATCGTACCTGAACCGTCATCCGATCATCGGGCTGATTCTTGAAGCGGACGTCCTCTGTCTGCGTCGTGTCATCCTGTTTCGGGATGCCCGCGACCGCATCAAGCTTGGTGGTTGCGGGCTCGGCGTAAAGAATAGCGGAGCTCGTCAGCGCTACGAGGGCCACGAACGTCTGCCGCATCATTACGATACCTCCCGCCTTGTCGAACTGGTCTATACCTCGAAGAATGTCGCCGCAATCTTAGGACCGGCAACCATCTGGTAAGCACTCGCTGATAGGTCGGGACGCGGTGGGGCCGTCCGAATGCATTCGGGTGGAAGAAGATGCGTATTCGTTCTTCGTCGGAGCCGCCCGTGCAAGATCAACCCGTCGAGACCACCATTTATTCCCTCGCTGCAACGCCTCCGACGCAGCCGGATCGCCGTGGCGGCGATCGCTATCTCAGCCTGTTGCGCGTCGGGGCAATCGACGTTGCCGACCGCAGGGAGCTCTGCCTGATCCGGAACATCTCGGCCGGCGGCATGATGATCCGAGCTTATTCACGAATAGAAATCGGCACTCCCCTGACCGTCGAGCTGAAGCAAGGCGACCCGGTGAGCGGAGTCGTGAAATGGACCGAGGATGGCCTTACGGGAGTGACGTTCGACTCTCCGATTGACGTTATTCTTCTGCTCGCTCCACCGGGCGATGGTCCGCGCCCGCGGCTTCCCCGGATCGAGGTCGATTGCACGGCCTGGGTGCGCCAGGACGGCGATGTCATCCGCACTCGCGTCCTCAACATTTCCCAGGGCGGCGTGTGCGTGGAAGCGCGATCGACACTGACGGTGAGCGCGAACGTGGTCGTCACCCTGCCCGGTCTCTCCCCGATTGCCGGAGTTGTGAAATGGAGCGAAGCTCGCGCTTACGGCCTCGGCTTCAACCGGGTGCTCGTGCTGTCAGAGCTCGTCGACTGGCTTCAGGAGCAGCAGGAGAAGGAGCGGCGACGGGCGACAGCGACCGCCGGAGCCGCCGCCTGACTATTCGCCGAGCGAACCGAGCGGCGACGCAGTCATCCAGCGCTCGAGCATCCGCCGTTCGTAATCGCTCAGCGGTCGACACGCGAGGCCCGGACGCCTGAAATCGAGCTGCGCCGGCGGCTTCGGCTTCGGGATGTTGCGGAGCACCTGCTCGGGCTTCAAGGGATGGTCGAAGGCAACTCCCGCATAGCGACCGTGGACCCACACGACCCTGCCCCGAAGACGCAGTTCGTTGCGCTCGAAGAAAGTGCTCGATCCCTCGAGCGGCAGGTTGTCGCCCTCTATGAGCGCGCCTTCCTCGGAAAGATTGCGCAGCTTCACGGCGACCGGACGCCCTGCGACTTCGACAGTCGCGGCAAGGAGTACCGGCGACCGGCGCGATCGCCGGTTTTTGATCATGCTGCTCTCATCCATTCGCAGATGACTAGCGCAAGCATGGTAAAGGCTTCGTTTAACAGCGTCTAAAAAGAAGCATCATATTGTTGGCCGGCATGGTTCGCGTTGCCCAGTGCCGGAGCCCGCGTTCGCTAGCTGCCGCCGCAAACTCCTCGACCCGGCGAAGACCCCATTCGGGATTGCGCAGCTTAAGGTCGGAATCGAAGCCGAAGTTGGTCGCAGCCGTCGGAACGTCGTCCTTCAGCCAGGGGCCGTAGAGGATGAGCGGTGCGCGCGGCTCGAGCAACCGGGCAGCACCATCAAGAAGGCCGAGTGCCGATGCCCACGGACTGATGTGGACCATGTTGATGCTGAGTATCGCTTCGGCTCGCTCGATCGGCCATCTCGCCGACGCGGCGTCGATTACGAGCGGCGCCCGCACATTGCGGAGTCCACTGGCCTCCCGCCAGGCTTCGATCGAAGTCAGCGCATCGGCGTCGATATCACTCGGCTGCCAGTCGAGCGCCGGAAACCGCTCGGCGAAGTAGGTGACGTGTTCGCCCGTACCGCTCGCTATCTCGAGCACGCTGCCCGCTTCCGGCAGCCAGTCCGCAAGGACCTCGGATATCGGCTCGCGATTCCTCAGCGCCGCCGGAGCAGATCGACGCGAGCCGTTCGACGGAACTTCGTAGAAGCGTTCGCCCGACATCAGGCGCCGCCGCGAGCCTCCTCCAACAGGCGCTTGGCGCGCAGATACATTTCGAGACGCTGGAGCGTGAACATCCCGAGGGCAAAGGCGATGAGCGGATCCGTCAACATCGCCGGGCTGACTCCGCCCTCCTGACCGATGATTCCGCGCGCGGCCATTCGAACGACGATGAGAGCGAGGAGGAAGAACATCGCTGCCGGGGAGGCTCTCTGGTTGAGGACCTGCGTTTCGGGATCGACGTGAATGTGCATCATCTTGCCCCGCTGCCATCCGATCGCCGCTCCAATCAGGAGCCCGAGGCCCGATACAATTGCGATCCACCCGGCTGGCGGAAGCTGTATGAACATGAGAGCGGCGACAGCGAGATAGATTGCGGGCACGACCCAAAGACTGCCGAGATTCAGGGGCCGCATCTTGCCCATCCGACGCATCCGAACCACCATGATGATCACGATAACCCCAATGGTGATCGCGTAACTGATCCAGGGCTGCTGGACCGGATGGACTTGGACCTGCACGACTACTTCCCCTTCCCCCTGAAATTTACTCCGCCGCCTCTGCCGGCTCGTGTTCCCTGTAGGTCAGGACAGGCTTTCGCGCAGCAAGAGTCTCATCGAGACGGCGTCGGGGCGCATAAATGGGAGCAGCCTTCAGCGTCTGGTCGCCCGACCTCGCCCGCTCCCCTATCGAGCGAACCGCCGCAATGAACTGATCGAGGTTCGCCTTTGACTCAGTTTCGGTCGGCTCGACGAGCATCGCCCCGTGCACAACCAGCGGAAAGTACATGGTCATCGGGTGGAAGCCCTCGTCGATCAGCGCCTTGGCGAGGTCGAGCGTGTTGATATCGCCCGAAAAGCCTTTGTCGGAGAAAATCGCTTCGTGCATGCACGGGCCGCTCATCGCAAACGGCGCTTCGAGCAGATCGCACAGGCTCCTGAGGATGTAATTGGCGTTGAGAACCGCATCCTCGGCGACCTGCTTCAGTCCGTCCGCGCCGTGACTGAGGATATAGGCAAGAGCACGTGTGAACATGCCCATCTGGCCATGAAAGGCGACCATTCGGCCGAAGGCCTCAGGGTGCTCGTCTCTCGCATTCTCCTCCTCAACGATCCTGTACGATCCGTCCGGGTAGCGGGCGACGAACGGCAGCGGACCATAAGGCGATAACGCCTCGGAAAGGACGACCGGTCCCGACCCGGGGCCGCCCCCGCCATGCGGCGTCGAGAAGGTCTTGTGAAGATTGATATGCATCGCATCGATGCCGAGGTCGCCGGGACGAACCTTGCCGACGATCGCGTTGAAGTTCGCCCCGTCGCAATAGACGAACGCGCCGGCTTCGTGCACGGCTTCGCTGATCGCCTTCATGTCCGGCTCGAAGAGGCCGCAGGTGTTTGGATTGGTGATCATCACCGCGGCCACATCGGGGCCGAGCCGTGCCTTCAAGGCTTCGAGGTCGACCCGGCCGACAGCGTTGGCGGGAATGTTCTCGACCCGGTAGCCCGCGAAGGCCGCGGTTGCCGGATTCGTCCCGTGTGCGCTCTCGGGCACAAGCACGACCTCGCGCTTGTCTCCGCGGGCCTCGAGCGCTGCGCGGATGCAGAGCAGCCCGCACAGCTCGCCATGAGCGCCGGCTTTCGGGCTCATAGCAACGCCGTACATTCCGGTCAGATCAAGCAGCCAGAATGCCAGTTCGTTGATGACCTGAAGCGCACCCTGTAGCGTTTCCTGCGGCTGCAGCGGATGAACATCTGCGAAGCCCGGCAGCCGGGCGACCTTCTCGTTCAGTCGCGGGTTATGCTTCATCGTGCATGAGCCGAGCGGGAACGGGCCAAGGTCGATGGCATAATTCTGTCGCGACAGGCGCGTGTAGTGGCGGACGGCCTCAGGCTCGGAGAGGCCGGGAAGATCGATCGGCCCTGATCGCTCCAGTCCGCCCAACCTGTGGCCGATCGTTACAGGAGCAGTTTCGAAATCGACCCCCGTCTGCTCGGAACTCCCGATCTCGAAGATGAGCGGCTCCTCGAGCATCAGGGCACGGTTGCCGGTGACCGTGTGGATCTGACCTTGGTCGTTTGCCGGGGTCGAGGGCCGCCAGCCAGAAGGATTGGTGGTCATTGGATCACCTCCTTCAGAGCCGCTTCCAGCGCGGTGATGTCTTCCCCGGTGGTGGTTTCCGTCACCGCCACCACGAGGCCGTTCCGGAGTGTTTCGGCTCCGGGATATAACCGTCCCAGCGACACTCCGCCGAGGACTCCGCGCTCGACCATCGCGTGGACAGCGGGCCTCGCTTCAATCGGCAGCCTTAGCGTGAATTCGTTGAAGAAGCTCTCGTTGACGAGGCTCACTCCAGGAATCGCCGACAGGCGCTCGGCCACCGCGCTCGCGCGCGCGTGATTCAATGAAGCGAGATCGCGCAGACCCTTTCCGCCAAGAAGCGTCAGGTGCGCTGTGAAGGCGAGAGCGCAGAGCACAGAACTGGTGCAGATGTTGGACGTCGCTTTCTCGCGCCGGATGTGCTGCTCCCTCGTTGAAAGCGTCAGGACGAAGCCGCGCCTGCCTTCCGCATCGACGGTCTCGCCGGCGAGCCGGCCGGGCATCTGGCGAACATGCTTTTCGCGGCAGGCGAACAGGCCGACGTAGGGGCCACCGAACTGAAGACCAACCCCGATGCTTTGCCCCTCGCCAACAACGATGTCCGCTCCCATTTCGCCCGGCGACTTGATGAGCCCGAGCGCAACCGGCTCCGTCACCACGGCTATGAGAAGGGCTCCGGCCGCATGCGCCGCCTCGGCGATCGGCACGAGGTCGGTGATCCGGCCGAGAATATCGGGATATTGCACGACTACGGCGCTGGTTTCGGCGCTGATCTTCGAGATCAGCAGCTGTGCATCAGTCACCGAAGCGAGTTCCGGAGACGCGGTCTCGAGCGCGTCCTCACTGAACTTCGCCATCGTTTTCGCGACGTTCACATAGTGGGGGTGGACGCCGGAAGAAACGAGGGTCCGGTTTCGGCGCGTGATCCTGCGCGCCATCAGGATCGCTTCCCACATCGCTGTCGAGCCGTCGTACATCGACGCGTTCGCGACCTCGCAGCCGAACAACCGCGCGACCTGCGTCTGGAACTCAAACATCATCTGAAGTGTGCCCTGCGCAATCTCTGGCTGATACGGAGTGTAGCTGGTCAGGAATTCGCCGCGCTGGATGATATGATCGACACTAGCCGGAATGTGGTGCTTGTAGGCGCCGCAGCCGAGAAAGAATGGGACGTCGCCCGCGACCATGTTCTTGCGCGACAGTGCCGTCATATGCCGCTCGACGGCCATCTCCGAGGCGTGCATCGGAAGGCCCTCGATCGGGCCATGGAGGCGCGCTTCTTCGGGCACATCGCGGAACAGCTCGTCTATCGAACTTGCGCCGATCACTCGCAGCATCTCGTTTCGGTCGGAATCGGAGAGTGGAAGATAACGCATCATGGCTTCTCGAATGGTGGCGGTTCGGGGCTGACGACTCCGCGCAGCGTCACGATGGTGAGGACCGGCGCACGATCGCTGCACGCGTTGATCAAGCACTGGGCATTCAGTCGAGCGTCGAATTCGACATAGGTCGGAAGGAGCGGCGTGATCGTCGCATTGAACTTCGCATCGCCAGCGATCGAGAGACCCTCGCCTGCTCCGTCCACAGCAGTTGCCGGCCGCTCATCGACCGAGCAATCCAGCGGCTGACAATGGTTCACATAGCCGTGCAGCCGGACAAGCTGGCCCTCGAACTTCTTCGGATTTGCGCGGATCGCTGCGATGGTCGTCACGATCGGCCTGGGCTCCTCGGGAACCGGGACGATCTGGGCAAGCATCAGAAGTGCGACAATCATGCCGGCTTCCTCATGATGAAGCGAAGGCGGACGTAGTCCGCGACATTCGAACCGATCCGCTCTGCCACTTTGGCGCCGATCTCAGCCCGTTCGCGCTCGGGAACGTCGGCCCGGTCGAGCCAGCCGCGGCGGAAAGTCGTTACCCATTCCGCTACGCCGTGCTCGATCGCGGTCGGCCTCTCGATCAGACGGGCATCGATCTGGTCGAATCCCGCAGCTTCATAGACACGGGCGAACGCTTCCGGAGACGCGTACCAGTTGCTCGCCTCGACGGGGGGAATATAGCCCCTGATGACCAGCTCCTCATCGAGGGCATCGCAAAGCTTCCCGAGATTGCCCTCGCCGCCCATCTCCCCAGCGAACCGTCCACCATCCTTCAAGGCCCTGAAGATCGCTCGGGCGGCCTGCTCCTTTTCGAGCACCCAGTGCAGGGTCGCATTGGAGAAAGCCGCATCGAACTCGGCGAAGAACTGCATGTCCTCGACCGCCAGAAGCAGCGCATCGACCCCCTTGTCGCGAGCCGCTGCGATCATTTCGGGCGAATTGTCGATTCCGAGCACGGTTGCGCCGCGCCCGATGATCTTGCGGGTCAGCGTGCCCTCGCCGCAGCCGATATCGAGAACTCGCTCGCGCGGTTGCGGGCCGAGCAGGTCGAGCGCCGCTCCACCAAGCTCGGCAACAAAGCTGCCGACTCGGGCATAATCGCTCGCGTTCCATTTGCTTGTCGAGGTGGCGGCTCGGCTCAAAGTGTCTTTACCCAGTCGCGGTAGGCCGCTTCGTTCATTAGCCCATCGAGCTCGGAAGGATTGTCGAGCTTGAGCTTGAAGAACCAGCCCTCGCCTTCGGGATCGCGGTTCACGATCGATGGATCGTCAGCGACCTTGCTGTTTCCGTCGACCACTTCACCAGAGACCGGAGAATAGACGTCGGAGGCCGCCTTCACCGATTCGACCACCGCCGCTTCCTGCCCCCTGGTGAGGCGCCGACCGGTTTCCGGCACTTCGGCAAATACGATATCGCCAAGCTGTTCCTGCGCATGGTCGGAGATGCCGACGGTCGCGGTGTCGCCATCGACTCGGATCCATTCGTGATCCTTTGTGAAATAGAGGCTCATGCAGAAGCTCCCTTGCGGTGATATCGGTGAGGGATGAAGGGCATTGGCGCGACGCGCGCATCGAACAACTTGCCGCGCTGCTCGAGCTTGAGCGCGGTGCCGGACTGAGCGAAGGGCGCGGCGACATAGCCCATGGCGATCGGTCGCTGCAGGGAGGGTGAGAAACCTCCGCTCGTGATCTTTCCCAATTCATTGCCTTCGCCGTCGAGCACCAACGCGCCCTCACGAACCGGCTGGCGCCCCTCGATGTCGAAACCGACGCGCTTCTCGACAGGACCATTTTCAAGCTCGGCGAGAATCCGCATTGCACCCGCGAAGCCGGCATCAACCCGCCGCCGCTTGTTGATCGCAAAAGTCAGCCCGGCCATCACCGGCGTCGTCCTGGTGTCGAGGTCGTGCCCGTAGAGGGGAAGGCCGGCTTCGAGGCGGAGCGAATCACGTGCGCCAAGACCGATCGGCTTAGCCAGTTCGTTCGCAACGATCGCGCTCGCGAGATCCGCTGCTCCACTGGCATGCACAGAAATTTCGAAGCCGTCCTCGCCCGTGTACCCCGAACGGCTTATCCACAGATTCTGACCGCGCCAGTGGAACGGGCCAGCCTGCATGAAGCCGAGTTCGGTTACCCCAGGAACTATTCCTTCGAGGACCTCGGCCGAGCGTGGACCCTGAAGCGCGAGCAACGCCTGCTGCCGCATATGGTCGATGACCACGTCCCCGGGCAGCCGACGTTCCATATAGCCAATGTCACCGAGCTTCGTGGCACCGTTGACGACGATGTAGAAATCGCTGCCGCGGCGCGTCGCCATGAGATCATCGATGATGCCCCCCTCATCGTCGAGCAGGAGCGAATATTTGGGCTTCATGTCCGCGGCCGCCTCAAAGTCTCCCGGCATCAGCTTCTCGAGGGCCATGTCGACCTCGCGGCCATGGACGAAGAGCTGGCCCATGTGGCTGACGTCGAACAGCCCGGCGTTTTCGCGGGTCCAGAGATGTTCAGCGATGATCCCCACATACTGGACCGGCATCTCGTAGCCGGCGAAGGGAACCATCCGAGCGCCGTGCGCTCGGTGCCACGAATCGAGCGGAAGCTTGTCGAGATCCGGAACCTGGGCGGTTTCGCCAACCGGTGAATCAGCGCTCTGAGGCACGCCTCCGACCTTGCTCTCGTCGATTGGGCCGTTGTGAACTTCCCTGCTCATTCAATGCGCTCCGGCAAAAGGTGCGACGGCCTACGCTCGGCAAAGAGCTTCCGGCAGCCGCCCCCGTCTGTCGCTAGCGCCTGAGAGCTTTGCCCCTTCGGCGGCCCGCCGCCGCGCAAGGCTTCGGCGGACACTTTCCAGACTGTCAGGCACGCGCGGTCCTTGATGCCTGAGAGATTCCGGGGGCGGTTGCTCCTTCGGCGCCGCACTTGCGTGCGAACTCTCCCGTGCGGCCATTCCGGCAGTTTTGGCCGCCGGCGACGCGGGGTGCCTTGGCCGCGCGAGCGAACCAAGTCAACGCGTCAGCGCGTCGCGTTGTATTTGAGCTGGTCCTGGGTGAGCTCGAAACCGACGAGCTGCTCAAAAGTCGCATTGGCGACCGCCTTCTGGACCGCCGGATCGGCCATCGGATCGACTGCAGCTTCGGCTTCGCCGGCCTTGCGCGGCCGGGTGAGAATCGTGCGGACGTTCAACGGTAGGGTCGCGGCCCCCCGATTCACCCGGATTGTCGCCTGGACCCGAACGTTTGAATGGATATCGCCGGCGGCGAAGTTTAGGACTGCCTGTCCGACCTGCTTTGCCGAGATCGTGTCGCCACCCCTGAGTGCGACGTTGAAATACGGCAGCACGACCTGACGTGCCGGGCCGCTATCGCGCCTCAGGCCGACCACTGTGAATGTCGCCGTCGAAACAACCTCGTCGCCTACGTCCTGGCAGCTTGCACGCAGGTCGGTGATTGCCGCGGTCACATCGATTGCTCGTGAGTCCCTGCTATCGGGCGGGTCGAATAGAGTGACGTCGCCCGTTCCGGCAGGAATCCCTGGAATCGGACAGGCGCTGCGTACGGCATAGACGCCGCCACCGTTGTCGCTGGTGATATCGCCGGCATGCCTGCAGGCGCTGAGCAGGATCATGGCGGTAAGAGCGGTGAGGCGAAGCTTCACTTGGGCTTAGTCCTTACGAGGGCGAAATTGTGTGAGGGCGTTCATAGGAAGGCCCTTCTATGCCTGCAAGCGAAGGCTTACATGCCCTTTCTTAATGCTGAACCGACCGCAACTTCGTGTTCTCATTGCCGCCCCGCGCGGCTTCTGCGCCGGAGTGGACCGAGCGATACAGATCGTGGAGCTCGCTCTCGAGAGGTTTGGCGCGCCCGTCTACGTCCGGCACGAAATCGTGCATAACCGTTTCGTCGTCGAACGGCTGCGCGGCCTGGGCGCGGTCTTCGTCGACGAGCTTGACGAGGTGACGGACGACCGGCCGGTGGTCTTCTCGGCTCACGGAGTCCCCAAGTCGGTTCCTGCGGAAGCACAGGACCGCGGCCTCACCTATGTCGATGCGACATGCCCACTCGTCTCGAAAGTCCACAGGCAGGCGCAACGGCTGATCGAGGAAGGGCGGCATATTCTCTTCATCGGTCATGCCGGCCATCCCGAGGTGATCGGCACGTTCGGCCAGGTTCCGGAAGGCGCAATCACCCTCGTCGAAACGGTCGAGGCCGTCGCCAAGGTCTCTTTGCCCGATGGGGCCGACCTTGCATATCTCACACAGACCACACTCTCGGTCGACGACACCGCTGCAATCGTCGAGGCGCTGAAGCACCGATTCCCGGACATCCGCTCCCCAAGGAGCGATGACATCTGCTACGCGACATCCAACCGACAGGCTGCGGTCAAGGCGATCGCCCAGGAATGCGAGCGAATGCTGGTCGTCGGAGCACCCAACAGCAGCAACTCGCTCCGACTCGCCGAAGTCGCCGAGAGGATGGGCGTTCCGGCGCGGCTGATCGAACGGGCCGCAGAAATCGACTGGGACTGGATTGGGCGGCCGGCAACGATCGGAATCACTGCCGGCGCATCGGCACCGGAGATCCTCGTTCACGAAGTCATCGATGCGTTCGCCGCGCGATTCGATGTCACCGCGGAGGAGGTCGACCACACCCCGGAGCGGATGGTCTTCAAGCTTCCGCGCGAGCTCGTCGCCTGACGTGAGCGACCTTCCGACTGTCGACATGTTCACTGATGGCGCTTGCCGCGGGAACCCCGGCCCGGGCGGCTGGGCAGTGCTGATCCGCTCGCGGGCCCGCGAAAAGGAATTGTCGGGCGGCGAGCCGCTGACGACGAACAACCGGATGGAGTTGCTCGCCGCGATCAAGGGATTGGAGGCGCTGAAACGCCCATGCCAGGTCGAACTCCACACCGACAGCCAGTATGTCCGCGACGGGATCACGCGCTGGATCCACAAGTGGCGGCAGAACGGCTGGAGGACTTCAGACAAAAAACCCGTGAAGAACGCCGATCTGTGGCAGGAGCTGGTCGACGCCGCGACCCCGCACCGAATCAATTGGCACTGGGTCAAGGGCCACAGCGGCCACCCCGAGAATGACCGGGTCGACGCGCTCGCCTGCGCCGAAGCCGACGATCAGCGCCGCCACCACCGGCTGTAACAGACGTAACTCTCTCGTACCCCTGTTGGAAAGTTGGCCCACAGGGGGTGCCGGGCAAAAGGTCTTTCCCGAAGCCTCAGTCAGCGTTCCAATCGCGCCGGTGAGAAGAGCGCCGGATCTATGTGCGAGACCATCGGCGAAGCTTTTTCATCCAAGAGAAGCGCTCCGGCCATTTTCGCCGCCGCCGGCGAGGTCTGGATTCCGAAGCCACCCTGCCCGGCGCACCAGAAAAAACCCGGCACGCTCTTGTCGAAACCGTAGATCGGCAGCCGGTCGGGAGCAAAGCTCCTAAGTCCCGCCCAGGTGCGTTCCACGCGCTCGACCGGCCAGTCGACAACTTTCTGGAAGCGATCGATCGCAAGAGCGACATCGAATTCCTCGGGCCGTGCGTCGCAAGGTTCGCTCGGGATTTCGTCGTGAGGCGTGAGCCATAGCGAATTGTCGCTCTCGCCCTTGAAGTAGAAAGTGCCTTGGGCGTCATCGACGAGCGGCAGGTCCTTGAGACCCGACCGGCCGACCCGGAGCTGGACCATCGTCCGGCGCATTGGCGCGATCCCCAAGGGCTTCGCGCCCGAAGCTAGAGCCACCTCGTCAGCCCAGGCGCCTGCAGCATTGACAAGAATCGAAGCTTTCAAAGTCGAGCCATCCTCGAGAGTCACGGTCCATGCCCCCGCCTCTCGCACGGCACGAGCCAGCTTCGCTGCGGTTTGAACAAGCCCGCCATTGCGCCTGAACTGCATCAAATAAGCCGCGTGCAGCCCTGCAACGTCGATATCGGCGCAGCCCGGCTCGAACAACGCCCGCCGCCAGACCGGTCTGAGCCCCGGAATCAGCCGTTCGAGCTCAGCCCGTTCGACAATTCGGGTTTCGACGCTCGACGGTACCTGCGGCAGCACATCGCGGGTGACGTGCAGGTCTCCGCGAATCCGCAGGAAGCTAGTTTCGGAAAATTCCTTGGGCGGCGTTGCGAGAAAGTCGCGTGATGCAAGGGTCAGTTTCGCGACATGGGGTCCGCCATAGCTTTCAAGGTAGAAGGCCGCCGATCGCCCGGTCGCATGATAGCCGCATTGATTCTCCGCCTCGAGAATCACCGTCCGGCGTCTTCCTGAAATTTCGGCTGCGATGCTCGCTCCAGCGATCCCGCCGCCGACAATAATGGCATCGAACTCAGTCATTCTTGGACGAAGGTTACGAATTGGAAAGCCGCGCCGTCTAGTGGTAGCGTCATGTTCAACGGGGCATTTACCGACCTGCTGCTTGCCGCGCTTGCTGCGATCCTCGTCATTGCTGCGGTAATCGACGTTCGCACTTTCACCATTTCCAACCGGCTGAACCTCACCGTCGCCCTCGGAGCGCCGCTCTACTGGCTATCGGTCGCGCTGCAGCCCTGGCCGGGAATGGCTGTCCAGCTCGCAGCAGGAGGCATCGTCTTCCTGTTGTTCGCGGGGGCTTTCTACGCGGGCATGATGGGCGGCGGCGACGTCAAGCTCGCTGCCGCACTCGCGCTGTGGTTCTCGCCCTTCGCGACGCTCAAATTCCTCGTGCTGACGTCGATCGCCGGCGGAGTTCTCACCCTCGTGGTCCTCGCCTGGCACCATGTCCGGAAGCTCGAGGGCCGACCCGAAGTTCCGTACGGGGTCGCGATCGCCTTTGGCGGACTCGCGATTCTCGGCGAACGCTTTCTTAACCAATATGCCTGATTTGTGAGGCTGTTCTGATTACCCGTCTAGGGGAGGCGATCGCGCCATGGATGTGAAGAAGCTCGCTCTGCTCGTGGGAGCGTTGGTCATTGCGGTGATCACCGCGGTCATGGCCAAAAACATGTTCGCCGGTGCCGGCACGCAGCAAGCTGCCGCCGCACCCGTCGTCCCGGTCGGCCCGAAGGTGCTCGTCGCAAAGAAGGCGCTTCCGGTTGGCACGATCATCGACGCCGAAAGCCTCGCACTCCAGCCCTGGCCAAAGGAGCTGATGCAGGGTGCCTATTATGTCGACGGTCAGCCCGATACCAAAAATCTCGCGGGGACAGTCGTCCGCTACGCCATTGCGGCGGGCCAGCCGGTCACTCGCGGCTCGCTCGTCGGACCGCAGGACCGCGGCTTCCTCGCCGCGGCGCTTGGCCCCGGAATGCGCGCAGTTACCGTTCCCGTGAACGTCTCGACCGGCGTCGCCGGCTTCGTTTTCCCGGGCGATCATGTCGACCTGGTGCTCACCCAGCAGGTGGCCGGTGGCGGCGATGGTCCGCCGCTCAAGGTCTCCGAGACGATCGTTCGGAACGTGCGCGTGCTCGCGACGGACCAGCGCTACACCGACAAGGACGAGGACGGAAAGACGATTGTGAGGACCTTCACCAACGTGACCTTCGAAGTCACTCCGAAGATCGCAGAAAAGATCGCCGTCGCACAAAGTATCGGCCAGCTGTCGCTGTCGCTTCGCTCGCTCGCCGATAACAGCGCCGATCTCGAGCGCGCGGTTGCCTCCGGCGATATTCAGATCCCGACGAACGCCAGCCCAACGCAGGAGCGGCAGATGCTTCTCGCCTACGCCAATCGTCCGGCCGACACCAACACCACTTTCACGACCGGCGGCGACGTGTCGCGCTTCCAGCGCCGCACCGTGCCCGCCAAGACCGCCTCCGCGGGCGATCAGGTGACTGGTGCAATGGCTGCGCTCGGCAAGGGACTTGGCAAGGCGCTGACCGGTCAGCCGGGCGCGCCCATGGTTTCGGGTCCGGTAGTCCGCGTCGCACGCGGTAATGATGTCACCGTTGTTCCGGTGGGAGCTCGCTAAAATGAATATTCAAGCAATCAGTCGCCGGGCCAGTCTCGGCACCGCTCTTGCGGCCCTGGCCGTCGGCATTGCCGCGGTGGCCGCTCCTGCGCCCGCCATGGCTCAGCCCAAGGCTTACGCGTCGGGAAGCTATCGCCCCTCGATGCAGGTCCTCCTGTCGATCGGCGAAGGGCAAATGATCAATCTGCCGCGGTCGGTCTCGAACGTCTGGACGTCGAACCCCGACGTTGCCGACGTCTATGTGAACGGACCGCGCCAGATGAACCTGTTCGGCAAGAAGGCCGGTCAGGCCACGGTCATTGCCACCGATGCCGGCGGTTCGGTCGTCTATGGCGCGAACGTGCGCGTTAATCAGAACATCAGCTCGATCAACGAGATCGTGCATCAGGCGATGCCCGACTCCGATATCAGCGTGACAACGGTCGGCCAGGTGGCCGTCATCAACGGGACTGTCGCCTCGCCCGAGGATGCGGCGCAGGCCGAGATGCTCGTCAAGGCGGCGCTCAACCCCGGTGTCGACATCACGTCCGCCAACGCGCCGCTCAACATCGTTCCGGTCAGCCGGCTCAAAATCGCAACTCCGCTTCAGGTGATGCTGAAGGTCCGTGTGGCCGAAATGAACCGCTCGGCCGTCAAGCAATTCGGCGTCAACCTGCTTAGTCACGACAGCACGGGCGGAACTCTGTTCGGCATCGGCCGGGGCAATCCTGGAACGATCAATGTCGTCAAGGGCACGGCTGATCCGAATACCGGGCTTTCGCCTGAGAACATTCAGGACGTCACGTTCAATAACCTCGCCGGAGGCACTACCCTCGGGATCTTCGGCAAGCTTCTTGGTCTCAACATGCTTGGCACTCTCGACCTGCTCGAGAATGACGGAGTCATCACCACTCTCGCCGAGCCGAACCTCACCGCGCTTTCCGGTGAAACCGCAAGCTTTCTAGCCGGCGGCGAGTTCCCGATCCCGGTTTCGCAGTCGCTGGGCGCAGTCACCATCGAATATAAGCAATATGGTGTCGGGCTTGCCTTCACGCCGGTTGTTCTCGCCGATGGCCGGATCTCGCTGCGAGTTCGGCCCGAGGTCAGCCAGCTGAGCGATGCGGGCTCGGTCAAGCTGAACGGCTTCACCGTTCCGGCGCTCACTACGCGTCGCGCCGAAACGACGGTGGAGCTCGGCTCCGGACAATCATTCATGATCGCCGGGCTGCTTCAGAACAGCAACACCAACAGTATCGAGAAAGCGCCATTCCTCGGCGACATTCCGGTCCTTGGGGCGCTGTTCCGCTCGACCAAATTCCAGCGCGACGAGACCGAGCTGGTCATCATCATCACGCCGTATCTGGTGAAGCCGGTTTCCGGACAACTGGCAACGCCGGCCGATGGCTACCGCGCTCCGAATGATATCCAGGAGAATTTACTCGGCCAGAGCTACACCGGCAGGAGCGGATCGGTTCAGCCGACCGCGATCCCGGCGCCCCCCGCGGCGCCGGTTACGGGGCCGGTTGCTGCTCCGGGATTCAAGCTGTGAACAGCGGCCACACAGGGAAGGATCGGACGATGCGTTCGAAGATTATCCTCATTGCGCTCGCCTCCTCGCTGGCGGCCTGCAACACGCCCCAGGTTAAGAACACGGGCGTGACCTCGGTCAACGTGCCGGTGGTCACCAGTGCCGATTATGTATTCGACGCTTCGGCGCCCGACGGTGCCCTTGCACCGGGCGAAGCCGACCGTCTCAACGGCTGGTTCCAGGGGCTTGGCATCAGTTACGGCGACACGATCTACGTCGATGGAGCCTATGCCGATGCAGCGCGCGGCCAGGTCTCAGCGATCGCCGGACAATATGGAATGATGGTTTCGGCAGGTGCTCCGGTAACTCCGGGCGCAGTTGGGCCCGGAAGCGTTCGGGTGGTGGTGAGCCGCCGCCGTGCAACGGTTCCGAACTGCCCGAACTGGAACGTGCCCTCGCAGCCTAATTTCGACAACGGCACCATGTCCAACTTCGGATGCGGCGTGAATTCGAATATCGCTGCCATGGTCGCGAACCCCGAGGATTTGATCCACGGGCGCGAGGCCACGGGAGTCGACATCAACGCGGCCGCCCGCGCTGTCCAATTCTACCGCAGCACACCGCCGACCGGCACCAAGGGGCTGCAGGACATCACCACCAAGGGGGGTAGTCAGTAATGAACGCTCCGTTCCAGGCTCGCGCGGGACTTCGCGATCCCTTCACCGCCTTCGTCTGCGACGACGCCACGGCCGACATGCTGCGACCGGTTGCGGTCGAGCACGGCTGGTCACCCGAGAAGGTCAACAAAGGTGGGCTTCGCAACGCGGTGCAGTCGCTTTCCGTGTCCGCGAGCCCGAACATCCTGTTCGTTGACCTTAGCGAATCGGCCGACCCGCTCAACGACATCAACGCGCTTGCGGAAGTGTGTGAGCCGGGCACGATCGTGATCGCGGCAGGCACCGTCAACGACGTCCGGCTCTATCGCGACCTCGTTGCCAGCGGAATCCACGATTATCTGCTGAAACCGTTTACGGTGGACCAGCTGCGCGACACCTTCGCGCATGCGCAGACGATCCTGTCGGGACCGCGCGGCGAAGCCCAGGCCGACAAGCCGCACGTCATGGCGGCCGTCATCGGCGTCAGGGGCGGCGTGGGAGCCTCCACGCTCGCGACCTCGCTTGCATGGCTGCTCGGCGAGAAGGGTCGGCGGACGACCGCCCTCCTCGACCTCGACGTGCATTTCGGTACAGGCGCGCTCGCGCTCGATCTCGAGCCCGGTCGCGGCCTTACCGATGCGATCGAGAATCCGAGCCGCATCGACGGCCTGTTCATCGAGCGGGCAATGGTCCGCGCGAACGAACGGCTTTCGGTTCTTTCGGCGGAAGCCCCGATTCACCAACCGCTCGCCACCGACGGCAGCGCCTTCTTTGCTCTCCAGGAAGAGATGCGCAACGCATTCGAATCGACCGTGCTCGACCTGCCGCGCCACATGCTGATCCAGCATCCGCACCTGGTGCACGACGCGCATGTCGCGATCATCGTTGCCGAACTGACTCTCGCCGGAACGCGCGACACGATCCGGGTCCTCGCCTGGCTCAAGTCGAACGCTCCCCAGACCAAGGTCATCGTCATTGCGAACTGCGTTCCTTCGGGAGGCGCGCTCGAGATCAGTCGCAAGGACTTCGAGCAGTCGATCGAGCGTCCGGTGGACATCGTCTTCCCCTTCGACGCCAAGCTCGCCGCCCAGTCGGCAAAGCTCGGCAAGCCGATGGCGGAAGTCGCAAGCGGCAAGATGTCCGGACCGTTCGGCACCTTGTCGAACATGGTGCTGAGCCATGCGAGCGACGAAGGCGCTGCGACCGAGTCAAAGGCTCCGGCAGCGGCCGCCAAGTCGCTGGTGAATAATCTGAAGTCCATGCTGGCGAAGCCGAAAGACAAAGCGGCGTAACTAGCCCGCGGCGCCTCCTTGCGCCGCGGCGAAGAGTTGAGAGGCGAACGCACGAATGCTCTTGTGGCTACTCCTGATCGGCGGCGTTGGAGCCCTCGGGCTCGCCTTTATGGCGATGCGCGGACCCTCTGCCGGAAAAGCCGTGAAGCGGCGTATGGAGCTCATCAAGGAGCGCCACGGCGACGTGATCGCCGGCAATGCACAGGCACAGATCCGAAAGCTGTTCGCCGAGCGGGCGACCAAGTGGGAAGGCTATGCCTCAACGCTCATCCCGAAGCCCGCGCTTCTGCGCAAGCGGCTCGAGATGACGGGCAAGAACATCTCGCTCGCCAAATATGTCTCCATCTGCTTCGGCGCGCTGATGTTCGTCACGGTGGCGCTGGTGTTTCGCGGGGCGCCGTTCGTCCTTTCGCTGCTGCTCGGGATGCTGGTCGGGATCGGCGGTCCGCATTTCGTGATCGGGAAGATGATCAAGCGGCGCGTTGCCAAGTTCACCACGAACTTTCCCGACGCGATCGAGCTGATGGTTCGCGGACTGCGCTCTGGTCTTCCGATCACCGAGACTCTCGGAATCGTCGCCAGTGAAATCCAGGGCCCGGTCGGAGTCGAGTTCCGGATCGTCGCCGACAAGATGAAGATCGGGCGAACGATGGAAGCCGCGCTCCAGGAAACCGCCGATCGGCTCGGAACCGCCGAGTTCCAGTTCTTCGTCATCACCCTCGCGATCCAGCGCGAGACCGGCGGCAACCTCGCCGAAACGCTGTCGAACCTTGCCGACGTGCTGCGCAAGCGGGCTCAGATGAAGCTGAAGATCCGGGCAATGAGCTCGGAATCGAAAGCATCGGCCTATATCGTCGGCTCGCTACCGTTCGTGGTCTTCACGCTCGTGTGGATGATCAACCCGCAATACATGCACGGCTTCTTCAGCGATCAGCGCCTGATGGTTGCCGGAATCGGCGGACTGGTCTGGATGAGCATTGGCGCAATGATCATGGCCAAGATGGTCAACTTCGAGATCTGATGGGGGACTGAAGACAAATGCAGCAGGCTCCATCCGGACCGCACATCCTCGGCTTCGACATCATCTGGATTGCGACGATGCTCAGCGCCGTCGCGACCTTCGCAGTGATGCTCGCGATCTATGCGGCAACGACGGTAAAGGACCCGATGGCCCGCCGCGTCAAGGCGCTCAACGAGCGCCGCGAACAGCTGAAGGCGGGCATCGTCGCATCGACCAACAAGCGCAAAAAGCTGACCAATCGCAACCAGGCGGCCGACAATGTCCGCCAGCTCCTGTCGCAGTTCAAAATGCTTCAGGAGGACCAGGTCAAGAAGACGCAACAGCGGCTGATGCAGGCAGGCATCCGCACCAAGGACCTCGCCTTCTTCATCATCTTCGCGCGCTTCGTCCTGCCGGTCGTCATCGGCATCACCGCTGTCTCGCTGCTCTACGTCTTCGGCTTCGAGCCGCAATGGTCGGCTCTGAGGCGTTACATCACGGTCGCCGGCCTCCTCGTCGGAAGCTACAAGGCACCGGACCTGTGGCTGAAGAACAAGGTCACCAAGCGCAGCCACGCAATCCGCAAGGGTCTGCCGGATGCACTCGACCTGCTCGTCATCTGCGCGGAAGCTGGTCTCACGGTCGACGCTGCCTTCGGCAGGGTTTCACGGGAACTCGGCAAGGCCTATCCCGAGCTAGGCGACGAGTTTGGCCTTACGGCCATCGAGCTCGGCTTCCTCAACGAGCGGCGCCAGGCGTTCGAGAATCTCGCCAACCGTGTCGATCTCGAAGCGGT
>DATATH010000216.1:0-2387 GCA_036268895.1 Sphingomicrobium sp.
GACCCCGACACCGCCGAGGCCTTCCACGACCAGACACTACCCGCGGAAGGAGCCAAGACGGCGCACTTCTGCAGCATGTGCGGGCCCAAATTCTGTTCGATGAAGATCTCTCAGGAGGTCCGCGAATTCGCCCGCCTCGAGGAACAGGAAACCGCGGCCCGGGATGCTGAAGCCGGGATGGCCGAGATGAGCAAGCGCTTCCATGATGAAGGTGGCGAGCTCTACGTTCCGGCAGAATGAAGGCCCGGCTCAGCCTTTTGCCCTAATGCCAGTCGAAACTGAGCGGCCCCCCCGCGAAATGCGAATCGGTCGAGATGCCGGGCAACAGCGCCCTTCAATCCGTTGAGCTGCTCGGCCGAGGATGCATCGATCCGTATCTCGAGAGCGTCGTCGCGCGCGTCGGACGTGACGAGCGCGTCGCCGGGCCATTCTGCCCCCCGTGTGTCCCTTCGAAATATTACGGTTCCGTGCGTGGGTGTGAACTCAACCGTGATGTTACGGGACCAATGCTTGCTGAGTTGCTGGAGATAGCGGCTGGCGCTTCGGGTCGGGACGGAGACGGAGTTGCCGCAGATCGTTTCGGCAGATACCGTAGGGTTCTCCTTAGTGGAATCCAGATATGTCGTGGGAGCAGATCAAGCTGGCGGCATTGGTTCGATACCGATCGAACCTTTGCATCCCCCGGTCGAATAGATCGCTTTTGTGCTCATGAGACGTGATATCGAAGCGATCGTCCCGGATAAGGCACACCTCTCTCCGGGTGAGCGGAGGACCGATTGTTTGCGCTTCGCTGCCCGCTGATCATGGCCTTCGGGCTGATTTACTCAGCCGCGTTGCCGGGCGTCGCCTCAGGGGACACCGCCCCCCCGAAGATCAGCAGGCCGAGGCCCGCCCCGGCGACACCCCCGAGCGTGCCTCCACTCCCGCCGGCGGTCTTCGATCCGACCCTGGCTGTGGGCGGCGAGGACATGAAAGCCCGTCTGATCGAGACCCGATTGAGCGTCGACGTGCTGGTGAATGGCCGCGGCCCCTACCATTTCATCGTCGACAGCGGCGCCGATACGTCGGTCGTCGGTCTGCGAATCGCTCATGACCTTCAACTTCCGCTCGCAACGCCCGCAATCCTCAACGCCATGACATCCCGCAACATCGTCGACCGAGTGAAGGTGGACCGGCTGACCATCGGCTCGAGCACGGTCCGTAACCTCGAGCTTCCGGCCCTGAGGGAGATCGACGTCGGCGGGGAGGGCATGATTGGAATCGACGCGCTCGTCGAGCAGCGCCTCATGATGGATTTCGAAAAGCACCTGATCAAGGTCGAGGATGCTCGAGTTCCCGAGAAATTCGATCCGGGCGACATCGTGATCATCGCACGGCGTCAGCACGGCCAATTGATCCTGACCCATGTCAAGGCCGCCGGCTATGACCTCGACGCGATCATCGATACGGGTTCCGAGATCACCGTCGGCAATCTCGCCCTTCGCGACAAGCTGATGCGGGGGAACCGCGACAAGTTCATAACGGTGCCGGTGATCGGGGTGACCGGCGCAACCGAGAATCTGCAGTTTGCCCGGATCGGCGAGCTTCAGCTGGGTCCGGTGACGCTGAAGGATGTGCCGATGGCCTTTGCCGACGTGCCGCCCTTCAAACTGTTCGGTCTTGCGGAGGAGCCGGCGCTTCTGCTGGGCACCGATCTGCTGGAAACGTTCAGGCGAATTTCGCTGGATTTTCGGGCCCGCAAAGTCCGGTTCCAGCTAAGGCGCTGCGAGGAATCCGTCGTTATCAGCACCGATCCGGATAATTTTACGCGGCTGTCGTCCAAAGCCGGCCAGGACGTGTGCCTCAGGTAGCCGCTGAAGCGTTCAAAGGCCTGCATTCTACTAATTTAGGCTCGCGATTGGCGCTTGTGCGTTGTCATCTGCATGACCGAGAAAAAGAAATGGTCGAAGGATGTGACCGAGCACAGCAATGCGCTGGACCTCGAGCAGGACGTCTTCGCCAAGCATGATCCCAAGGCAGTCGCGCGGTCGCTCAAGCGCTCGGCCGACAGCAGTCGGAGGCGGAAGTCCTCGCCGTTCCGCTCGGCGATGTCGATGCTGACCTTCTACATCAACCGCGCGGGAAAAGACCTCGAGCCGAAGCAAAGGCACGTGCTCGAAGATGCCAAGAACGAGCTTCGCGCCCTCTACCACCGCACCAGGCAAGGTTGATCTCGCGAGGACCGTCCGTCCAGGGATCTACGATTAACATATGTTGTTTTGTTCCGCCCCCGAAATCGTCGTAAAAACGGCATCGCGGGGGAGTGAGCGTCGATGCCTCAATACCGGCTCTATTGTCTCAACGATCACGGAGGTTTCGCAACGTCGCGCGAGATCGAGGCAAGGAGC
>DATATH010000217.1:0-1771 GCA_036268895.1 Sphingomicrobium sp.
TGTCGCCATTTGCCTGGCTTCCGGCGAGGAGGTGAACGGCCCGTTCGCTGATATCCTTGATCGGCTGCCGGATCGTGGTCAGCGGGGGCCACACGATCTCGGACATCGGCGTATCGTCGAACCCGGTCACTGAAATCGCCGACGGGATGTCGAGGCCCGCCCGGTGGAGAGCGAGCATGACCCCGGCGGCCATGTCGTCATTGGCGCAGGCGATCGCGGTGACCTCAACGCCGGCCCGAAGCAGCCGCTCGGTCGCTTCGACGCCCGACTTGAAGGTGAAGTCGCCGGTCGTCGTCCACGGCTCCTCCTCGATCCCGGCCTCGCGAAGAGCTTCCCAAAAACCGTCGTAGCGGAGCGCCGCCGCCCGGTGCTCGGAAGGACCCTTGATGAAACCCAGGCGGCGATGGCCAAGCGAAGTCAGATGCCTCCCCATCGCACGGCCGCCGGCACGCTCGTCGATGCCGACCGCCAGCACGAAGGCTCGAGCGCTCTCTCCGGCGGATATGGCGACGACCTGGACCCCGCCATCCCGCGCTGTCCTGAGGAGCCCGATATCGTCCGAAAGCGGCGGCGAGAGAATGATACCCGCCGGCTTCTCGCGCTCGAGAATCAACGACAGGAGGCGCAGCCGTTCCTCGTCCTCGGGATCGATCGCGCGCGTCACGAGATCAAAGCCGAGCGACGAGCAGCCTCTCAAGGCGCCAAGCTCGAGACCCGCGTTATAATAGCTGTTCGGTTCGAGCTCGGGACTGTGGGAATGGATGAGCATGATCTGTCTCCCCATCCCGCTCGCGAGCGCTCTTGCCTGCTGGTTCACCGAATAGCCGAGCTCCTCGACGGCGCGCCGGACGCGCTCGCGGGTCTCTGGCCGGACATTGTTGCCGTTGTTGAGAACCCGCGAAACGGTAACCCTTGCGACACCCGCGGTCCTTGCGACATCATCGATGGTCCAATTGCGCTTCATCGCGCGCGCAGATTGGCAATCCTTCCAAACCGGGGCAACGGCCATTGCGAAGGCTGCGCAGCTTAGGGGATCGTACGTACGTATGCGCGAAGGAACGCTTCGCCCGAGAGAATCATGATCGCCCGCATCTGTCTTGCCCTGTTGTCCACGATACCGGTGACGCAAAGCGCGCTCGCCGCGCCGCCGTCCCACCCGCCCCTCATACCTTTTCCGACGTCAGTCGAATGGAACGAGGGAAGCGTTCCGATCACCGCCACGACTGTCATCGAAGCTGGTGGCGACGCCGTTCCAACTGCAACCTATTTGGCTCAAACTATGGGCCTCAAACAGGGCCTAAATGGTACAACTGACATCCGGCTGTCGCTCGTTCCGGCGAGCCGGATCGCTGGCCCCGAAGCCTATCGGCTGAAAGCGTCGGGAAAAGAGGTGCTCATCGAGGCATCGGATCCTCGCGGGCTCTTCTACGGGGTCCAGACTCTTCGCCAGCTCGTCACTGGCGCAAAGGGATCGAGCGTCGTTCCCGACATCGAAATCAGCGATGGACCGCGCTTTGCCTGGCGCGGTCTCCTTATCGACGTTGGCCGCCATTTCTTCGGAAAGCCGACCCTCTTCGAGCTGATCGACGAGATGGCAGCTTACAAGCTCAATATGCTTCACCTCCACCTGACCGACGATCCAGGCTGGCGGATCGAGATCCCGGGCTACCCCAGGCTGACCCAAAGCGAAGTGAAGCCGGGCGGTATCCGCGAGTATTTCACTGCTGACGACATTCGCGAGATCGTCGCTTATGCAGCCGAACGGCACATC
>DATATH010000218.1:0-3290 GCA_036268895.1 Sphingomicrobium sp.
CAGTCGGCGCTGCGGTTCCGGCCACCGCTGTGATGGCGGCATCCCCTGATGCACCGGCTCCCGCCGACGCCGAACGCCGACAGCTGACGGTAATGTTCTGCGATCTCGTCGGCTCGACCGCACTCTCGGCGCGCCTCGACCCCGAGGATTTGCGAGAGGTCATCGCCGCCTATCACCGCGCCGTCGCCGACGTCGTTACCGGGTTCGACGGGTTTGTCGCGAAATACATGGGCGATGGCGTACTGGCCTATTTCGGCTACCCGCAAGCGCATGAGGACGACGCCGAACGCGCGGTGCGGGCGGGGCTGGGGGTCATCCACGCGGTTGGTCGCCTCGATGTCAAATCCGTCAAGCTCCAAGCACGTGTCGGTATCGCCACCGGGTTGGTGGTCGTCGGCGACCTGATCGGCGAAGGCTCGGCGCGGGAGCAATCGGTCGTCGGCGAGACGCCGAACCTCGCCGCCCGGCTGCAAGCCCTGGCCGAACCCGACGCGATCGTGATTGCCGAGACTACGCGGCGGCTGGTCGGGAGCTTATTCGACTATCAGGGCCTCGGCGAGGTCGAGGTGAAAGGGTTGCCGGCGCCGGTCCGGGCCTTTCGGGTGCTCGGCGAGAGCCGCGTTGGCAGCCGGTTCGAAGCGCTGCGCTCGGGCGAGAGCCCGCTCATCGGCCGCGACGAGGAACTCGAACTCTTGCAGCGTCGATGGGAGCAGGCGAAAGCCGGTGCGGGGCGCGTCGTTCTGATCTCTGCCGAGCCGGGGATCGGGAAGTCCCGACTGGCCGAGGCATTCCGGGAGAGCCTCGGAGGCGAGCCGCACACCCGGTTGCGCTATTTCTGCTCGCCCCATCACCAGGACAGCGCTCTCTACCCGTTCATTGGGCAGCTCGAACGAGCGGCTGGCTTCGAGCGCGACGACACGGCCGCGGCACGGCTCGACAAGCTCAAGGCGCTGGTTGCGGCGAGCGCTCCGGCGGAACGCGATTTGCCTGTGCTCGCCGACTTATTGTCGGTGCCGCTCGACGGCCGCTACTCGTCCTTCGAGGCCGCCCCGCAGCGCAAGAAGGAGAGGACATTCGAGGCGCTGTTGCAGCAGCTCGCCGGTTTGGCGAAGCGCGAGCCCGTGCTGATGATGTTTGAGGATCTGCATTGGGCCGACCCGACCTCGCGCGAACTGCTCGACCTGACCATCGAGCAGATCGAGAGCCTGCCGGTGTTGCTGATTGCGACCTTCCGCCCGGAATTTCAACCTCCTTGGACGGGGCAGCCGCATGTGACGACGCTGTCTTTGCGTCGCCTCGGGCGGCGCGAAAGCGACGAGCTGGTTCGCGGGATCATGGGCAACACCGCGGGGCTGCCGAGCGACATCATGGCCGAAATCATCGAGCGCACCGACGGCGTGCCGCTTTTTCTGGAAGAGCTGACGAAAGCAGTCGTCGAAAATGCGGTGCTCGGCTCGGTTCCGGCGGCCTCGCTCGCGGTTCCGGCGACACTGCATGCATCCTTGCTAGCTCGTCTCGACCGGCTCGGCTCGGCGGCAAAGGAAGTCGCTCAAATCGGCGCCTGCATTGGGCGCGAGTTCTCATACGAGCTGTTAGCAGTGGTTGCGCAGCGGAGCGAAACGGAATTGGAGGACGCGCTCCGTCGGCTGCTTGATGCCGGTCTGGTCTTCCAGCGCGGAATGTCGCCGAAGACCACGTTCCTGTTCAAGCACGCGCTGGTGCAGGACACCGCGTACAGCACCTTGCTGCGCGGCCCGCGGCAATCACTGCATGCTAGCATCGCACGCGTACTCGAAGAGCAGTTTCCCAGCGTGGTGGAAGCGCAGCCGCAGATCCTGGCTCACCACTTCAGCGAAGCCGGCTTGCACGAAAAGGCAGTGGCGTATTGGTGTCGCGCCGGCCAGCAATCGGCAGCTAAGTCGGCTCACGTCGAGGCCAGGTCGCAGCTGGAACGAGGGTTGCGGTTAATCGCAGAGCTGCCCGATAGCCTCGAACGCAAGCAGCAGGAGCTCGAACTCCAGGTCACTCTGGCGGATTCGCTGGGGGCGTCAAAGGGGCGAGCGCATCCGGATGTGGCCGAGGTGCTGGGGCGGGCGCTCAGTTTGGTGTTGGAAACCGGGGCGGCGGGGACGATCCGCCACTTCTCGGTCCTGTACGGTCTCTTTTTGAGCGACTATTTCGGCGGCCGGCCAAAGCCGGCTCTGGACCAGGCCAAAGAGTTCCTGCGGATCGCCCAATCTCAAACGGACACCGGATTTTTACTGGCGGGCGGGCGGCTCATGGGTTCGACGCTTGCCTTGGCCGGAAACTTCCCGTCAGCGTACTCGCACATCGAGCGCGCAGTAACATTGTACACGACCGAAGAGCACCGGATACTGGTTGGCGCGGAGCTCGGGGTTTCCGCGCTGAGCAGCTGGTCTTGGGTGCTCTGGCACCGGGGCTATCCGGACCAAGCCCGCCAGGCTGCTGATCGAGCACGTCGACGCGCCCGGCAATGCAGCCATACGCACACGATCGCCTGGGCTCTTATTGCCACCAGTCTGACGGCCGTCTTTGCGGAGCCGGCAGCCGAACTCGAAAGTCTGGCTACCGAGGCCGTCGCTGTCGCCAACGAGCACGGGCTCGCAATGTTTCGCGGCCAAGCTATGGCCTTTCAGGGCTGGGCCCTGCTTCAGCGCGGTGATCCCGAGCTTGCTGTCGCCCGAATTCGCGACGCTCTGGCGGCGGTGCGGGCGACACATGCCCATATTTTTGAACCAGTCTTTCTGGCGTTTTTGGCCGAAGCTCTGGCCCAGACCGGCGCGATACCGGAGGGTCTCAAGGTTGTCTCTGAAGCATTGGAGATCGCAGACGCTTCAGGGCAAAATTGGGCTGACGCGGAACTGTATCGTTTGCGAGGCAACTTGCTGATCGGCTCCCTTTCGCCCGATCAGGCGGAAGCCGAAGCCTCTTTCCGCAAAGCCCTCGCGATCGCGCGGGACCAGGGCACGCGCGGGTTTGAGTTGCGCGCCGCCATCAACCTTGCTCGCCTGTTGCGCGATGAAGGGCAGTGCACCGAAGCCCGCGACCTTCTCGCGCCGGTGTACGGCTGGTTCACCGAAGGCTTCAACACGCAAGACCTGAAAGAAGCAAAGGCGCTGCTCGACGAACTGGCGTGAGCCGGCGACTGGCACAAGCCGAAATCCGGCGCGAATGTCCGCTCAGGGTCGGCCGAACCGTCCGCGGACATGGGCCAGGAATGAATCCGGCCGATATCTCCCGGTTACGAAATGGCCCCTTGTTAACCCATT
>DATATH010000219.1:0-13218 GCA_036268895.1 Sphingomicrobium sp.
CCGGACTGCTCCGACCCTGGAGGCGATCGGGGCATTACGCGCCGCCGGAAGGCTCGACGACAAGACGGCTGGCGAGCTTGCCGGCGCCTACCGTCTGCTTAGGACGATCGAACACCGGGTGCAGATGGTCGAGGATGCCCAGACGCACCTCCTTCCCGCGAACCCTGCCGCCCTCGACAATGTCGCCCGGCTGCACGGTCTTGCGAGCGGCGCCGAGCTCCTGGACGAGCTTCGCCCGCACGTCGAGGAAGCCGGACGAATCTTCGACAGCCTGGCGCCCAGTGAACGCAGCATTCTCTCGAACAATCCCGACATCCTCAAGGGCGAGCTCGCCCGGCTCGGGTTCACCGATCCGGTCGCTGCAGCGAGGCACGTTGCCCACTGGCGATCGGGCAAGGCGCGTTCGCTTCGCTCCCCGGCCGCACGCCAGGCCTTCGAGGCCATGCTTCCGGCACTCCTTCCGGCGATCGCCGCGGGGGCGCACCCCAATCATGCGCTCAACCGCCTCAGCGACATCGTCGAGCGGCTCTCGAGCGGCGTGAACTTCTTCCGCCTGCTGGAAGCGAGGCCGCAGCTCGCCGAGCTGCTTGTGAAGGTACTGGCGCACGCGCCGGCTCTGGCGGACCAGCTCGGGCGCCGCCCCGAGCTGTTCGAGGGATTGTTCGACGCGTCGAGTTTCGCGCTTCCGCCGCCGGCGGACGAGTTGGCCGGGATCCTCACTGGCGCAGTGAGCGGTCATCCCTATGACGAGGCGCTCGACCGGGCGCGACGACTCGTCAACGAGCGCCGGTTCGCGCTCGGAGTGCAGCTCATCGACAGGAGGCGCGACCCCCTCGAGGTGACCGAAGGCTATGCCCGGGTGGCCGAAGCCGCGCTCCTCGCCCTCGGCGAGCTCGCGCAAGGAGAATTCCGCACCGCCCACGGAGCCTTTCCTGAAAGCGAGCTCGTGATGCTCGGCCTTGGACGGCTTGGCGGCCATTCGCTCACTCACGCATCCGACCTCGATGTCATCTACCTGCACTCGGCGGGACAAGGCGGACGCTCCGACGGCCCCCGCCCGCTCGGGCCGAATGACTATTTCAACCGTCTCGCGAGCCGGGTGACCGCGGCGCTCAGCGTTCCGACGGCCTCCGGCCCGCTCTACGACGTCGACACGCGCCTTCGGCCAGGAGGTGCCAAAGGAATGCTCGTGGTTTCGCTCGAGGCCTTCGAGCAATATCAGAGGAAGGAAGCGTGGACCTGGGAGCATATGGCCTTGTGCCGGGCCCGGCCGGTTTTCGGCTCACGCGAGGTCCGGGAAGAGGTCGCAGCGATGATCGATGGCATCCTGAGGATGCCAAAGGAGCGCTCGAAGGTGATCGCCGATGCAGCGAAGATGCGCGCCGACATGGAGCGCCACAAGCCGCCCAAGAGCGCGCTCGACGTAAAGCTCGGCCCGGGCGGCCTCATCGATCTCGAATTCGCGGTTCACGTCCTTCAGCTGACGACGAAAATAGGCCTCGGCACCCGGCTCGAAGTCGCGCTCGAGGCGCTTGCGGCTGAATCTTTAGTGCCGGCAAATGTTGTCGAGGCGCTAAAGTTGCTTTCGCGAATGCTGGTGATGATGCGCCTCGTCGCTCCTGCCGACGTCAAGCCGACCGCGGAAACCTGGCAGCTCGTTGCCGAGGCCTGCGGAGCGGCGAGCTGGGACGAGCTTCTTGCCGAGCATGACTTGGCGCGCCACAGCATCGCCGAGCTCTGGAACAGAATGAGAGAGGGGTCGAGATGATCAGCGAAGGCGAGAAGGTACCGGCGATCGAAGTGACTGCGAGCGACCAGAGCAGCGTCAATCTGGCTTCGCCGGGGCAGCCGCTCGTGCTCTATTTCTACCCGAAGGACGACACCTCCGGCTGCACTCGGGAGGCGCAGGACTTCACCGCGCTCGCGGCCGAGTTCAAAAAGGCCGGGGTCAAGGTGATCGGGGTTTCGCGAGACCCCATGAAAAGCCACCAGAAGTTCATCGGCAAATACGACCTTGCAGTGCCGCTCGCCTCCGATGAGGACGGCCGGATCTCGGACGCCTTCGGCGCCTGGGTCCAGAAGTCGATGTACGGCCGCAAATATATGGGGATGGAGCGCTCGACCTACCTGATCGGCGCCGACGGCCGGATCCTAAGGGCGTGGCGCAAGGTCAAGGTCCCTAGCCACGCTCAGGAAGTGCTTGCTGCTGCGCGGGAGCTTGCGTCGGCATAGCTGCGCCGCCTCCGGCGAGGCTTTTGAAGATCATCTGCCAATAGACGACGTCGTCGTACATGGCCCTTACCGGAATGCGTTCGTCCAGCCCGTGAGCGCGCTCGTCGAGCGGCGAGATTCCCCAGCTTCCGTCGATATCGTAGACGGGGATGCCCTCAGCGCGGAAGAAGCTGCCGTCGCTCGCCCCCGTCGACATCTCGGGATAGACTTCCATATCCGGTCCATCGAGCTTGTGGATTGCGGCCGTCACTGCCTGGAGGACGTCCGGGCGCAGCGGCGAGGCGGGGGTCGGCTGGCCGATATAGTTGGGATCGGGTTTCACCTCGACATTGGGGCCGACGAGCGTCTGCAGCTCGGCCTGGACCTCGACCGGCTGGACTCCGGGGAAGATCCGGCAGTTGACGGTGGCCGTCGCGCTCTGCGGCAGCGCATTGTCGGCATGGCCGCCGCTCAGCATCGTCGCGACGCAGCGTGTACGCGTCAGTCCAACCTCCAACGGGTTGGCCTCGATTGCATCGGCGGCCTGAGCGTCGTTGGGATTGGCAAGCCAGGCGCGGATCTCCTGGCCGAGCGGGCTGTTGCCCTCCTGCCTTGCTCGAACCTCGAAATAGGCGCGAGTCACATTGTTCTGCATCGGCTGGAAGCGATAGGTGCGCACCTTCTCGAGAGCGTCCGCGAGATCGTAGATCGCATTGTCCGGCCGCGGGCGGCTGCTGTGACCGCCGGGATTGTGGGTCGTCAAGAAATAGGTCTGGAAGGTCTTCTCGGCCATCGAGATGCCGCAGCCGAGCGGCCGGAAATTCTCGTCGTACGAGGCGCAGCCGCCATCGGCGTTGAGGCCGAATTCGGCATCCGTGAGATTGCGCCACTTGGTCGAGCCGAGCGTCGCTCCGACCCCGCGAGTCTCCTCATCGCCGCTGTAGAAGAAGATGATGTCGCGGTCCGGCTTGAATCCTTCGGACATGAGCTTGACCGCCGCCATCGTCGTCGCGACGTCGCCGTTCTTCATGTCGCTGGTACCGCGTCCGAGGAAATAGCCGTCCTGCTCACGAAAAATGAATGGGTCGAACTTCCAGTCGGAGCGCTTGGCCTCGACGACGTCCATGTGGCCAAGGATCAGCATCGGCTTCTGCGTCGGGTGCGGCGAGCGCCAGCGAACGATCAGCGCTTCTGTCTGGTCGCCCGGAAGCGCCTCGTAAGGCATGAAGTGGATGTCTGCATCGGGAATTCCGGCTGCACGAAACTGGCTTGCGAGGAGTTGCGCCACCTTCGGCACCTCGCCACGGTTGTGCACGCTCGGGATCTCGATGGCCTCCTTGAAGATAGCCCGGGTCTTCGCCTGCCACGCCGGCTCGAGCTGGGACGGCAAGGTTCTGGGGTCGGTGGCCGCAAATGCCGCCGTGGCACTGAAGGCGAGCCAGATTCCGAGCGCAATTCGCATGTGATTCCCTCTCCCCGAATGACGAGCCGCGCGACGCTACGCGCTCGGCGAACCTCGTCAAGCTACAGCGCCATGTCCCTGCGCGAGATATTCAGCGCTCCGCATCTCCTCGAGCCGGCTGACCGTCCGCTGGAACTCGAAGCCGCCGTCGCCCGACGGATAAAGACCTTCCGGCTCGGCGTCGGCCGAAACGAGCAGCTTCACCTTATGCTCGTAGAGCGCGTCAATGAGAGTGACGAAGCGCGCCGCCTCGTTGCGCATCTCCGGGCCCATCACCGGAATGCCGACTAGGATCACCGTATGATAGCGCCGGGCGATCGCCAGATAGTCGGCCGCGCCCCGCGCTTCTCCGCACAGGCGCTTGAACGAGAAGACCGCGACGCCCTTGAGGCTCTTGGGAACGTGAAGCGTCCGAGCGCCACCAACATCGATATTTTCACAAGGCACCTTGGCTCGGTCCTCGACCGGGTAATCGGTGAGCTGGAAAAAGGCTCTCGAGAGAGCTGCGGTGGCCCCGGGCCCGTTGGGGACGTGCCACACCTCCACTCCCGTCAGCCGCTCCAGCCGGTAGTCGGTCGGTCCGTTGACGGGAACGACAAGCATTCGCCGCTCGATGATCTCGATGAAGGGCAAGAACAGCTCGCGGTTCAATCCGTCCTTGTAGAGGTCTTTTGGAGGCCGATTTGAGGTCGTGACCACCTTCACCTCCTCAGCGATCAGCTTTCCGAACAATCGCGAGAGGATCATTGCATCCGCGGGGTTGGTCACCTGCATCTCGTCGAAGCACAAGAGTCTCGCCTCTGCTGCAATCTCTTCGGCCACCGGCTCGATCGGATCGCCGTCATGCCGTTCGCGGATCCGCCTCAGCCGGCCGTGGGTCTCGAGCATGAATTCGTGGAAATGAACGCGCCGCTTCGGCTCGACGTCGATATGGGCGAAGGCAAGGTCCATGAGCATCGACTTGCCGCGACCGACTCCGCCCCACAGATAAACACCGGCGGCTCCCTTCGGAGCGCCGCCGAACAGGCGTCTTAGAAAGCTCGCGCTTGCGAACGTCGAAGCAAGCCGGTCGAGCGCTCCCGCCGCACGTTCCTGCGCAGGATCCCGCTTGAGCTCGTTGGCGGCGACCAGCCGATCATAAGCCGCACGGACCGGTCCCGTCATGCAGGAGCGTTACGCTCGCGAATGCGCTTCAGGGTGCCCGCGAAACTGTAGCAGGGCTCGTCATTCTGCCGGACCACCCCTTGCAGGAAGGCATGGCCAGCGGTCTGCTTCACGAGCTCGACATGCAAGTCGAGGGGCGATCCGGGACGCCCGCGGGCGAGAAAATGGGTCGTGAGGTCGAGCGTCACGTAATGACCGCGCTCCATTCCGGCGCACAGCCCGCCGGCGAACATCGACATATCGATGAAGCTCATCACCGAACCGCCGTGGAGCGAGCCGCCCATGTTCATATGCGCCTCGGTCGGGAACATTCGGCAGATCGCATGTCCCGCCCCATCGGGCTTGAACAGCAGACGACCGGTCGCCGCCGCGAAGCTCCCGCGCGGGAAATCGCCCCAGCTGAACCATCCCGGGTTCTCCGGATCCGGCTGCGCGCCCGTCGGGACGCCGACATCCTCCATCAGGTCCTTTTGTCCGGGTTCGTCGCTCACGAGCGGCGTTCCTTCCCCTTACGCGGCCCGTTCCGCGATCAGCTTCTTCGTCTCGGCGATCGCTTTGGCGGGGCTCAGCCCCTTGGGGCAGACGGTCGCGCAATTCATGATCGTGTGGCAGCGGTAGAGGCGATAGGGGTCCTCGAGCTGGTCGAGCCTCTCGCCGGTCGCCTCGTCGCGACTGTCGGCGATCCACCGATAGGCCTGAAGAAGGATCGCGGGCCCGAGGAAGCGGTCGGAATTCCACCAATAGCTCGGGCAGCTGGTCGTGCAGCAGAAGCAGAGGATGCACTCATAAAGGCCGTCGAGCTCGGAGCGATCGTCGGGTGACTGGAGCCGCTCGCGCGAGGGCGCCGGGCTCGAGGTCTTAAGCCACGGCTGGATGAGGGCATATTGGGCATAGGCGTGGGTCAGGTCGGGAACGAGATCCTTGACCACCTCCATGTGCGGAAGCGGAGTGATCTGGACATCGCCCTTCAAACCCTCGATCGCGGTCGTGCAGGCAAGACCATTGCGCCCTTCCATGTTCATCGCGCAGCTGCCGCAAATCCCCTCCCGGCAAGAGCGCCGGAAGGTCAGGGTCGGATCAATCTCGTTCTTGATCTTGATGAGAGCGTCGAGGACCATCGGTCCGCACGCCTCGAGGTCGATCACATATTTGTCGAAGCGCGGGTTCGCACTGCTGTCGGGATCGTAGCGGTAAATCTTGAACGTCTTGAGCCGCTTGCCTTCCTCGGGCTTCCAGTCGCGGCCCCTGGTGATCTTGCTGTTCTTGGGAAGTGTGAATTCGGCCAAGCGGAGACTCCTTGCTTGGACGTCCCGCTAGCATGGCGCGCACGCATAAGAAAAGGCCGCCGGGGAGGGTCCGGCGGCCTTCTCTTTAGCTAATGACCGTCCAATCACATGGGGGGAATGACCCTCATCACGCGATAGGTGCGCGGGTTGACGACATAGACGTAGCCATTGTCGTTCACGTACCGGTAGCGTGAACCGAGGTGATAGCGCGTCACCACCGGACCCGGCAGCGCGTCTACGTCAACGTAGTTGTAGCTCGGTCCGAACGCGTATCCGACGTCGTAACGCGGTCGCCACGCCATGCACCTGCCATGGCGCCAGTGGGCGCAGGTCGCATCGCCGGTTATATGTCGTGCATTGGCGGGAAACGCCGTCAGCGCGGTGGCAGCCACTCCAGCTGCAAGAAGAACCTTCATCATTTCTCCGTCTCCTTAAAGTTATGGGCAGCTAACGATCTATCGTTCGAAACGGTTTCCCGCTTCGTCGGATGATGCTGTCTATTTAATGTTGCGCCTGCGAATCGGCTTTCTGTCGGTTGCGGGCGCCAAGCCACCCCGCTAATCGGGCGCCGCGCTCCAGAAGCGGCGACTCCCCCACGAAGACCGCCGCTCGACAACCAGAAAGGTGGAAAGCCAGCCCATGGCTCGCAAGAAGATCGCGCTGATCGGCGCCGGAATGATCGGCGGAACCCTGGCTCACCTCGCCGCGATGCGAGAGCTTGGCGACATTGTCCTTTTCGACATCGTCGAAGGCGTTCCCGAAGGAAAGGCGCTCGATATCGCCCAGGCGGGCCCGATCGACGATTTCGACGTCGAGCTTAAGGGCACGTCCGATTATGCCGATATCAAGGGGTCGGACGTGTGCATCGTCACCGCCGGAATTGCCCGCAAGCCGGGCATGAGCCGCGACGATCTTTTGGGCATCAACCTCAAGGTGATGAAAGCGGTCGGCGAGGGCATTCGCAAGCACGCTCCCAACGCCTTCGTCATCTGCATCACCAATCCGCTCGATGCGATGGTCTGGGCCCTTCGGGAGTTCTCGGGCCTGCCGCCCCGCATGGTCGTCGGAATGGCGGGCGTTCTCGATAGTGCTCGCCTCCGCCATTTCCTCGCCGACGAGTTCAATGTCTCCGTCGAGGACGTTACCGCATTCGTGCTCGGCGGCCATGGCGACACGATGGTACCAGTCGTCGAATATTCGACTGTGGCGGGAATTCCGATCCCCGACCTCGTGAAGATGGGCTGGACGAGCCAGGACAGGATCGATTCCATCGTCAAGCGAACACGCGGCGGCGGCGGCGAGATCGTCGCTCTTCTCAAGACCGGCTCGGCTTATTACGCGCCCGCCACAAGCGCGATCGCGATGGCGGAGAGCTTCCTCAAGGACAAGAGGCGCGTACTGCCCTGCGCAGCTCACCTTTCAGGCCAATATGGAGTCAACGATCTCTATGTCGGAGTCCCGGTGGTGATCGGGGCCGGCGGCGTCGAGCGGATCATCGAAATTGAGCTCAATGCCCAGGCCCGCGAGAACTTCGCGCTCAGCGTCGAGGCGGTGAAGGAGCTTCTCGTCGCCTGCAAGCAGATCGACAACAGCCTCGCCGAAGAGGAGGTCGCGTGAGCATCCTCGTCGACAGGAACACGAAGGTCATCACGCAGGGGATGACCGGAGAGACCGGCACCTTCCATACGCGCCAGGCGCTCGATTACGGCACCCGGATGGTTGCCGGGGTGACGCCGGGAAAGGGCGGTACCACCCATCTTGGCCTCCCCGTGTTCGATACCGTGCACGAGGCCGCGCGGGCGACCGGAGCGACCGCCTCGGTGATCTACGTCCCGCCGCCGTTTGCGGCGGACTCGATCCTCGAGGCCATCGATGCAGAGGTGCCGCTGATCGTCACGATCACCGAGGGCATCCCCGTTCTCGACATGGTTCGGGTGAAGCGGGCGCTCTCGGGCTCCAAGTCCCGCCTGATCGGCCCAAACTGTCCCGGCGTTCTCACTCCCAACCAGTGCAAGATCGGGATCATGCCCGGCAACATATTCAAGAAGGGCAGTGTCGGAGTCGTCAGCCGCTCGGGGACGCTCACCTATGAAGCGGTGTTCCAGACGAGCAACGAGGACCTTGGCCAGTCGACGGCCGTCGGGATCGGCGGCGATCCGGTCAAGGGCACGGAGTTCATCGACATCCTCGAAATGTTCCTCGCCGATGACGAAACGCAGTCGATCATCATGATCGGAGAGATCGGCGGAAGCGCCGAGGAGGATGCTGCCCAGTTCCTCGCCGACGAAGCGAAACGCGGCCGTAAAAAGCCCGTCGTGGGGTTCATCGCCGGCCGCACCGCGCCGCCGGGACGCCGGATGGGCCATGCCGGAGCGATCGTCTCGGGCGGCAAGGGCGACGCCGAAAGCAAGATCGATGCGATGGAGGCGGCTGGAATCATTGTCAGCCCGAGCCCATCTGAGCTCGGCAAGACGCTGAAGGAGCTGCTGGTAACAGCCTGAAATGAACGACGCCGCCGGAATCTTCGAACGCGATCCAGGACCAAGCTGGGAGCGGTCCAACTGGCCTATCGAGGAACTCGACGAGCTGAACCTTGGCCTCGACCCGACCCAGGCGACGATCGAGAAGGTTCGCGAGGCGGTTGCCGATCGGGCCGCCGCAGCCGGAGCAAGCCCGGACGAAGTCCGCCGGGCCGCCGACGACAGCATTCGGGCGATGATGCTGATCCGGACCTACCGGGTGCGCGGGCATCTTGCTGCCCGGCTCGATCCGCTCGGATTGTCGCGAATGGACGTGCCGCCGGACCTCACGCCGGCGTTCCACGGCTTTAGCAACGCGGATCTCGACCATCCGGTCTACATTGCCGGAGCGCTTGGCTTTGAAACCGCGACCGTTCGTCAGATCGTCGCCGTTCTCCAGGCGAATTACTGTGATCACGTCGGCCTCGAGTACATGCACATCAACGACGTCGAGGAGCGGCGCTTCCTGCAGCAGCGCATGGAGGGGAAGGACGCCGAGATCAGCTTCACGCCCGAAGGCAAGCAGGCGATCCTCGCCAAGGTCATCCAGGCCGAGCAGTGGGAGAAGTTTCTCGCCCGCAAATATGTCGGCACCAAGCGGTTCGGCCTCGACGGCGGCGAAGGCGCCGTCCCGGCGCTCGAGGCGGTCATCAAATATGCAGGCGCTGCCGGGGTCGAGGAAATCGACGTCGGGATGGCTCATCGCGGACGGCTGAACATCCTGTGCAACGTCATGGGCAAGCCCTACCGGGCGATTTTCCACGAGTTCGCTGGCGGGGCGACCAATCCTGCCGACGTTGGCGGCTCGGGCGACGTCAAATATCACCTCGGCACTTCGTCGGACCGCGAATTCGACGGAATCAGGGTCCACCTCTCGCTTCTGCCCAACCCGTCGCACCTCGAGGCGGTCGATCCTGTGGTTCTCGGCAAGACGCGTGCCGTGCAGACGATCAAGGGAGATGCGCAAGGCGACAAGGTCCTGCCGATGCTGCTCCACGGCGATGCCTCCTTCGCGGGGCAGGGCGTCGTCTGGGAGTGCCTCAGCTTCTCGGGGCTTCCGGGCTACGGCACCGGCGGAGCGATCCATTTTATCATCAACAACCAGATCGGCTTCACGACCAGCCCGCAGTTCGGCCGCTCCTCGCCCTATCCGTCGGATGTCGCAAAGGGCATCCAGGCACCTATCCTGCACGTCAACGGCGACGATCCCGAAGCGGTCACCTTCTGCTGCAAGCTCGCCACGGAGTTTCGCCAGACGTTCAACCGCGATGTTGTCATCGACATGTGGTGCTACCGGCGCTTCGGGCACAACGAAGGCGACGAGCCGAGCTTCACCCAGCCCCAGATGTACGCGGCGATCAAGAAGCACCCGCCGATCAGCGAAATCTACGGCGAGCGGCTGATCCTTGAAGGCGTGGTCGATCAGCCGTGGATCGACAAGACGACCTCCGACTATGTCGCGCATCTCGAGGAGGAGTTCGAGATCGCGGTCTCCTATCTCCCGAACAAGGCCGATTGGTTCGAAGGCCGCTGGGCAGGCCTTTCCCGGCCCGACGAGCCGGTGCTCGGCCGCCGCAACATCGACACTGCGATCGATGAGGAAGAGCTCAAATATCTGGGCAACGTCCTGACCAGCGTCCCTGAGGACTTCCACATCCACAAGACGCTGGAGCGCATCCTCGAAGCGAAGAAGGCGATGTTCGAGAGCGGCGAGGGTTTCGACTGGGCAACCGGCGAAGCGCTCGCATTCGGCAGCCTCATCGCCGAAGGCGCCGGCGTCCGGCTGTCGGGTCAGGACAGTGGCCGCGGCACGTTCAGCCAACGGCACGCGGTCTGGGTCGACCAGCAGACCGGCGAGAAATATATCCCGCTCTGCAATGTCCGGGGCGGCCGCTTCGAAGTGCGCGACAGCCCGCTCTCCGAGTTCGGCGTGCTCGGCTTCGAATATGGCTATTCGCTGGCGGACCCGCGCTGCCTGGTGTTGTGGGAAGCGCAGTTCGGCGACTTCGCCAACGGCGCCCAGAGCATCATCGACCAGTTCGTTGCCGCCGGCGAAGCCAAGTGGCTGCGAGCGAGCGGGCTGGTGCTGCTTCTCCCCCACGGGTTCGAAGGGCAGGGGCCCGAGCACAGCTCGGCACGGCTCGAACGCTATCTGCAGCTTTGCGCCGAGGACAATTTGCAGGTCGCCAACTGCACGACATCTGCGAACTATTTCCACATCTTGAGGCGCCAGATGCGCCGCGGCTTCAGAAAGCCGCTGATACTGATGACGCCCAAGTCACTACTTCGCCACAAGCTTGCGGTCTCGACCGCCGGGGACTTCATCGGAGACAGCCATTTCCGGCGAATTCTTTCCGACCTCAATCCGCCGAGCGATGGCGAAACCCGGCGGCTCGTCCTCTGCTCGGGCAAGCTCTCCTATGAGCTGATGGAAGCCCGTGACCAGGCGGGCGACCTTGGAGTCGAGATCGTCCGCATCGAGCAGCTCTATCCCTTCCCCTCGGAACCCCTGGTCAAGCGCCTGAAGGCGATGCCCAAGCTCACCGACCTGATCTGGGCGCAGGAGGAGCCGAGGAACAACGGAGCCTGGTTCTTCGTCGAAGACCTGTTGGTGCAATGCCTCGCCGAAGCCGGCTTTGAAGGAATGCGGCCACAATATGCCGGCCGCGCTGCTTCTGCCTCGCCGGCAACCGGGCTAGCCAAGCGTCATGCCGCCGAGCAGGCGGCCTTGATTGCCGCTGCGCTCGGCCATAGCAGCCGCGCCGAAGGTCCGGCTCTTGGCGCTCAATGAAGGGTAGAAATGGTCACTGACGTCCAAGTCCCCGCACTCGGGGAATCGATCACCGAGGGAACGCTCGCCGAGTGGCTCAAGAAGCCCGGTGAGGCGGTCAAGGTGGACGAGCCGATCGCGAGCCTCGAGACCGACAAGGTCAGCGTCGAGGTCCCCTCGCCGGTCGCGGGAGTGCTGGCCGAGCAGCTGGTGAAGGAAGGGGACAATGTCGCGGTCGGGGCAGTGATCGCGCGCATCGATCAGGATGCAACGGCGAGCGCCCCTGCCGAAACGACGACGCCTGCCGAAACGCCGACGCCTGCCGAGCGCGTCGCGTCGGCGGCGACCAATCCTCCAGGGGCAGGCGAAACTCCTCTGCTGCGCGGCGACGAGCATGCGCCGAACGCGCAAGCCGACGAGGATGAGCACGTCACGACACTTTCGCCGGCGGTCCGCCGGGCAGTCCTCGAACATCATGTCGACCCGACCAGGATCAGGGGCACCGGCAAGGATGGACGTCTAACGAAGGACGACGTGATCGCCGCGGCCCAGACCCAGAAGACCGGCGCAGCGGCGCAGTCCGAGGCTCCGCAGGCAAAAGCGCCGACTGCCCCGACCCAGGCGCCGGCGACTGGCGAACCTCGGCCGCAGTCTCTCGCCGGGGAGCGGAACGAAGAGCGTGTCAAGATGTCGCGTCTTCGCCAGACGATCGCGAAGCGCCTCAAGGACGCCCAGAACACTGCAGCAATTCTGACGACGTTCAACGACGTCGACATGACTGCGGTGATCGAGGCGCGCAGCCGCTACAAGGACCTGTTCGAGAAGAAGCACGGTATCCGTCTTGGCTTCATGGCGTTTTTCGTGAAGGCGTGCGCACTCGCGGCAAAGGACGTGCCCTCGGTCAACGCCAGCCTCGAGGGAGACGAGATCGTCTATCATGACTATCTCGACGTCTCGGTCGCGGTCAGCGCCCCCAGAGGCCTCGTCGTTCCGGTCATCCGCAATGCCGACAAAATGAGCTTCGCCGAGATCGAAAAGACGATCGCGGCCTATGGCAAGAAGGCCAAGGAAGGAACGCTGACGGTCGACGAAATGCAGGGCGGCACCTTCACTGTCTCGAATGGCGGGGTGTTCGGCTCGCTCCTCTCGACGCCGATCATCAACCCGCCGCAGTCGGCGGTTCTTGGAATGCACCGGATCGAGGAGCGCCCGGTCGTGAGGGACGGCGAGATCGTCGCCAGGCCGATGATGTACCTGGCGCTCTCCTACGACCACCGGCTCATCGACGGCCGCGAGGCGGTGACCTTCCTCGTGCGCGTCAAGGAAGCGATCGAGGACCCGATGCGGCTCCTGATCGACCTCTAAGGGAAGACAATGGCTGATTACGATTTCGACGTCCTGGTGATTGGCGCCGGCCCCGGCGGTTATGTCGCCGCGATCCGCGCTGCGCAGCTTGGCCTCAAGACCGCCTGCGCGGAGAGCCGCGAAACATTGGGCGGCACCTGCCTCAATATCGGCTGCATTCCGTCAAAGGCGCTCCTCCACGCATCCGAACTGTTCGAGGAAGCCGCGCACGGAACACTCGCCAAATGGGGCGTGAAGACTGAAAAGGTCGAACTCGATCTCGGCCAGATGCACGCGACGCGTCTCGAAGCGGTCAAGGGACTGACGCAAGGCGTCGAGTTCCTGTTCAAGAAGAACAAGGTCGAATGGCTGAAGGGCCATGCAAGTTTCGAGAGCGCCGATAGGGTGAAGGTCGGCGAGAGGACCGTGCGCGCAAGGAACATCGTCATTGCAACCGGCTCG
>DATATH010000220.1:0-30285 GCA_036268895.1 Sphingomicrobium sp.
CTCGGCCGTGATCAGGAGCTCGTCAGTGCGGTCCTTGACGTCGATTGTCGGCCAGCTGGCTGTCGGGCCACCGCCGAAGTCGCCGAACCGGGTCAGTACCGGCGTTCGGAAGAAGTCGTCGAACAGTCTGTCCATTTCGCGGCGGAGGGAGCCCATCGGGCTGAACTCTTCCCTCCATAGACCGGTTGCGGTGCCTTGCTCGCGGTTCCTGGGGATGAGATCGCGTGTCATGTCCATGCCTCCTTTCAGGCACGCCCTCTGTAGGCCTTTCAAATGGCAATGGTGACGGTCGGCACCGAACCGAAACGGTAAGGCCCGAGTCGTTTGGGACGGCTGTTCCCGAGTGTGAAAGGATTAGGCCGGCCGGGCTCCGTGCCAGCTGCTTTTTGCCAATCTGATGACGAGAAGGGAAAGGTGCCGGTGAGTCGAATCGTGATAGACGGACGTCACCTCCAGCTCCCTGGAGAGGCGGCGATGCGCTTCGCCAAGCGCATGGTAGGGAAGTCCCGGAAGAAGGTGGTGAAGCGCGTGGTAGCGAAGGCCCACGGGCGCCCAGAACATCGGCAGGGTGGCCGGAGGCGGTACGTTGACGCTGTCGAGGAACTGGGCCGTGACGCTCATCGGCTCGCCCTCATTCTCCCACAGATGCGCGACCAGGGTGCGAACCTGGTTGAGCAGCATCACTCCTGACGACACACCGAGGAAGATGAGGAAGTCGCGGAGCGGGATGGTTCTTGCAGCTACCATCGCGATGAGTGCGATCGCCCAGATGCTGCACGCCAGCTCCTGCAATGCCCAGTCGCGGGCGAACTGGCCTTCGGGCCTGGGCCGAACGAACTTCGGGTTGATCTGCAGTCCCGAATAGCGGCCGACGACTGTCCTCCGGAGCTTCGGCGAAAGCAGCGACAAAGGCGCAAGAATGGCAAAGCGGATCAGCATCCCGATGGGCGCCAGGGCCGCGGCAATGAGAAACAGCGGCAGGGTCCACGGATGCATCAGCGCCAGCGGCAGATATTCAGGATCCTCGATCGTCCCGTAATAGCGCTTCGCATGGTGCTGGTTGTGGACGCCCTCGTACATGAAGCTCGGGATCAGCAGCGGCACTCCGACGATGAGGTTCCAGGTCAAGCGGAACCCCCTCATCGCGCCCTTCTTGATGTGCGTGAGCTCGTGGATGAAGGAGCCCGCGCGATAGAGCGAGACAATGGCAATCAGCGCTGCGCCGAGGGCCAGCCACGCTGGCCGGACGAGCATCGAGGCAAGGAGCGCCGAATAGCCGAGCAGCGCCGAGCCGAGCATGTCCGCCCAGTAGATCTTGGAATTCGGGAGATTGAGGTCGCGCGTCAGGTTGGCCGCGGCCTTGAGCATCGCGGCATCGTCCTTCACGCGCGCAGGTGCGTGCGGCTTCGAAGCCGCCTCAGTGCGTTCGCGCTCGAGGGTCGCTGCCTGGTTCATGACTGGTTGCTGAGCAACTCGTTTCGCAAAGAATAGTGGCCGGACTTAGGCCGCTCAAGCTTAACTGGAACTTGGCACGAACTGCCGCTAGCCCCTGAGCCATGAGCAGCACGGCCATCACCATCCGCCCAGTTGAGACCAAGAAGGACAAGAAGGCCTTCGTCGAGTTCGCGTGGGAGGTGTACCAGGACGACCCGGCTTGGGTCCCGCCGCTCAAAGACGAGGTCCTTGGGCTGATCACTCCCGGCAAGAACCCCTGGTTCGAGCATGGCAGAGCCCAGCTCTGGCTCGCCGAGCGTGGCGGCAAGGTCGTCGGCAGGATCAGTGCGCAGGTCGACGATCTCGTCCAGCAGCATATGGGCAAGGGCATCGGCAATTGGGGCTTCCTCGACGCCTTCGACGAGGAGACCGCCCATGCGCTGATCGCCACCGCCGAAGACTGGCTCCGAGCGCGGAAAATGACTCAGTCGCTAGGGCCGATCACCCTTTCCATCTGGGACGAGCCCGGGCTTGAGATCGAGGGTTTCGACGTGCCTCCTACGGCAATGATGGGTCACCATCGGCCCGAATATCAGGCGTGGATCGAATCCGCCGGCTACCAGAAGGCGAAGGACCTTCTCACCTACGAAGTCGATATCGCGCATTGGGACGACCCCAAGATCAATCGGCTGATTGCTGCCGGCGAGCGCAACCCGCACATCAAGATCCGGATGGTCGACAAATCGAAGTTCGACGAGGAAGCGAGGATCATCCTCAATATCTTGAATGACGCCTGGTCCAACAATTGGGGCTACGTCCCGCTGACGCCCGCCGAGATCGCCTACGCCGGCAAGAAGCTGAAGCCGATCATCTACAATGAGCTGGTGCGCGTCGCGGAGGTCGACGGCGAGCCGGTCGCGTTCATGATCACGATCCCGGACATCAACGAGCTCACCAAGGACCTCAACGGCGAACTCTTTCCGTTCAATTTCATCAAGCTGCTGTGGCGCCTTCGCAATCCCAAGGTGAAACGGTCGCGAGTCCCCCTGATGGGCGTCGCGAAGAAACTCCACCAGTCACGCATGGCGAGCATGCTCGCTTTCATGCTGATCGAATATACGCGGCGCGACTGTGTCGGGAAGTTCGGCATCAATGTCGGTGAGTTCGGCTGGATCCTCGAGGACAACAAGGGAATGCTGTCGATCGCCGAGCTGCCCGGAGCGAAGATCAATCACCGCTACAGGATCTACGAGAAGCAGCTCTAGTCAGGCGACGGCTCGTGAGAGAGTTCGACCCAGGTCGGTGCATGGTCGCTCGCTCGCTCTTCCCCACGCGCCCATTTGTCGACGCCCGCGCCCTCCAGTCGGTCGGCGGCTTCGGGAGAACAGAGCAAATGGTCGAGCCTGAAGCCGAGATCGCGCTGCCAGCAGCCCGCAGTATAATCCCAGAAGGTGTAGAGCTTCTCTTCATTGGGTTGGAGAGCGCGAAGCGCGTCGGTCCACCCCTGGTGGACGATCCGGCGCCACAGCTGCCGGGCCTCGGGCTGCATGACCGCATCGTTGGCAGTCGCTCTTGCTGAAAAGACGTCGCGGTCTTCGGGAACGACGTTCCAGTCGCCGCACAGCACCGCGGCGCGCTCCTCCTCGAGCAACCCTGCAGCATGCTCGCAGAGGCGCTCCATCCACCTGATCTTGTAGTCGAACTTCTCGGTGCCGACCGGATTTCCGTTGGGAAGGTATAGCGAGCCGACGACGATCCCCTTCGTCTCGGCCTCGATGTAGCGGCTATGGGTATCATCAGGATCGCCCGGAAGACCGACGCGCCTCAGCTGGGGAGTGTCGCCCTTCGCGAGGATCGCCACTCCGTTGAAACCCTTCTGGCCGTGCCAGCAGGCACCGTATCCAGCCGCCTCGATATCGGCGATCGGAAGAGCCTCGTCGGCGCACTTGAGCTCCTGGAGGCAGGCGATGTCGGGCTTCTCGCGCTCGAGCCATTCGATAAGACGCGGAAGCCGCGCGCGGATGCCGTTGAGGTTGAAGGTCGATAGCTTCACGAAAGAGCCGCTTAGCGGCTCAGGGTCAGACCGAGAAGCTGCTTCCGCAGCCGCAACCGGATTGAGCGTTGGGGTTGAGAACCTTGAACGCTGATCCGCCGAGGTCCTCGACGAAATCGACTGCCGAGCCGCGCACGAGATCGAGGCTGATCGGGTCAACGACGAGCCTTACTCCGTCGGTCTCGGCGACCTCGTCGTCGCTCTCGGCCTCGTCGGTGAGCTCGAACCTGTAGGTGAAGCCGGCGCAGCCGCCGCCATCCACCGCCAGGCGCAATATTGCGGGCTTCGACTGGCGCTCGGCAATCCATGCGATGCGCTTGGCCGCATTTTCAGTAAGGCTGACGTCGCTCACGACTGCAAAATAGGTATTGCCGTTCTATGCGGCAACGGGCGGACGATCAGTGCTCTCCATCCGGTCCACCGACGCCGACCGCGTCCATCGATGGCGCGCCGGAGCGCTTCTGCATCGCGAGCACATAGTCGGTCGACCTCATGAACGGCATCGGGTTCACCGGGCGCCCATCGATCCTCACTTCATAGTGAAGGTGGTTGCCGGTCGAACGGCCGGTCGAGCCCATCCGGCCGATCTGCTCGCCGCGGGTGACATGGTCACCCTCGCGGACGAGCACTGCCGACATGTGGCCGTAGCGGGTCATGATGCCCCGGCCATGGTCGAGTTCGACCAAGTTGCCGTAGCCGCCGTTGTTCCAGCCGGCCTTGGTGACGATACCGTCGGCAGTCGCGTAGATCGGCGTTCCGTAGGGGCCTGCAAGATCAATCCCGGGGTGCATTGCCGCGCCCCTGTGGAATGGGTCCTCGCGAACCCCGAAGCCGCTGGTGAAGGTTACTTCTGCCCTGACCGGCTTGTCGGATGGAATGGCGATGACGTCGTTCTGGAGCTCGTCGAGCTTCTTCCAGCTGTTGAACAACGCCTTGAAGGTCGGATTGGCGACGCTCTCGAACGGACCGCCGACGCCGTTCGGCCCGCCGGCCGCAGCGGGCTTGATCCCCAGCCTGTGGAGTTCGGCAGCGGTTACCTGGTAGCGCGTGTCGAGCGCCTGGGCGACGAGCGCGGCCTGCTCGAGCTGCTGCTGCTCGACCCTCGCGAGCGGACCGTCCTTGGCAAGACGGCCGCTGGTAGCGGCCGCCTGGATCATCGCAGGATCGATCTTCTGGCCCGTCAAGGCCGCTTCGATCAGCGCCTGGCGGCGCTCGAGAAGGCGGGCGCGGGCCTCGGTCGCTGCACTGAGCGAAGCGTGCGGACGAGTGATCAGACGGGCGGTCGCAAAGCTTGCCCAGGCAACCAGCCCCAAGAGGATGACAAAGAAAACAGCCTGGACCGGGGCGGAAATGCGGAAGCGGCGGAGTTTCTTCCCATCATGGATGAAAAGGTCGCGATCGCGGAACAGTGCCGTGCCGGCCAGTACTTGGGTCATTACGTCCCCGCTCCAAAGCTCCACGCGCGCGCCAAAAGCGTGCCGCGTCATGTCCATCGATGACAGGAGCTCCCCAGCCCCTCGGCCGATACTCGTTGCCCTCTCGCGCATCGGCGGAGCCACACTGCTTCGGGTTGGTTAACGAATTCAACCTGAGCCGCGCGGTTGCGGGATGAAGCGTCAGATGGGCGCGATGAGTCGTTCAACTGCGCACCTTGGGGGCGCGTTTCGAGCAAAATCAGCTTGTTGTGCGGCGCAGCATCCCAATCGTTACTGAGTCGAAACGCGAATCTTTCACGGTGACGGTTGTCAACGACAGATCAGCCGCTACACCCGGCGCCGGGCCACGCCGTCCCAACGCGGCGCGAGCTCTCTGGAAGGAGAGTTACATTGACTGAAGCCATTACCGCCGGCGCCGAGGTGCGCTCGGCGAAACCTCTTAGCAAACCAGACCGTCCGAATTTCTCGTCCGGTCCGTGCGCGAAGCCCCCGGGCTGGAGCGCTGACAGGCTCGACACCTCGGCGCTCGGCCGCTCGCACCGGGGCACGATCGGAAAGGCGAAGCTCGCCCAAGCCATCGATCGAACGCATGCCCTCCTGGAGCTTCCGGCCGGTTACCGGCTCGGGATCGTCCCTGCTTCCGACACGGGGGCAATGGAGATGGCGATCTGGTCGCTTCTCGGCGCCCGGCCGGTCACGATGCTCGCGTGGGAGAGCTTCGGTGCGGGGTGGGTCACCGATGTCGCCAAGCAGCTCAAGCTTAATGCCGACATCCGGACCGCCGATTATGGCGAGATCGCCGACCTTGGTGGAATCGATCCTGCAAACGACATCGTCTTCACATGGAACGGGACGACGAGCGGAGTTCGCGTGCCCGATGCCGACTGGATCGGGAAGGACCGTGAAGGCCTTTCGATCTGCGACGCGACTTCGGCCGCCTTCGCCCAGGATGTCGACTGGGCGAAGATCGATGTCGGCACGTTCAGCTGGCAGAAGGCGTTGGGCGGCGAGGCTGCGCACGGCATGATCGTGCTCTCCCCTCGCGCCGTCGAGCGGCTCGAAAGGGAGCCTGCGCCGCGTCCGCTCCCGAAGATCTTCCGCCTGACCAAGAGCGGCAGGCTCATCGACGGCATTTTCACGGGCGAAACCATCAACACACCATCCATGCTGGCGGTTGAGGACTGGCTGTTCTGCCTCGGCTGGGCCGAGCGCGCCGGCGGTCTTGGAGGGCTGATCGCCCGCGCCAACGCCAACGCGGGGGCACTGGACAAGTGGGTGAAGGAAGCGAGCTGGATCGAACATCTCAGCAAGGATCTTGCGATCCGCTCGAACAGCTCGGTCTGCCTGCAATTCGCGGACCGTTCGAACGAGGAGGCCAACCGCGCTCGTCAGAAGGCGATCGGCCAGCTGCTCGAACGCGAGGGCGCGGCCTATGACATCGCGGCCTACCGGGATGCCCCGCCGGGGCTAAGGATCTGGTGCGGAGCCACCGTCGAAACGGCTGACATCGAAGCGCTCGGACCCTGGCTCGACTGGGCATGGGAGATGACCGCGTGAGCGATCCGGTACGCGTCCTCATCGCCGACAAGATGGATCCGAGAGCCGCGGCGATCTTCCGCGAGCGCGGGATCGAGGTCCACGAGAAGCCCGGCCTTTCGGCCGACGAGCTAAGGGAAGTCATCGGAAATTACGACGGGGTCGCCGTCAGAAGCTCGACCAGGGTCAACGCCGCGGCGATGGACTGCGCGCTTCCGCGCCTCAAGGTGATCGGTAGAGCCGGCATCGGCGTCGACACAATCGAGGTGCCCGCTGCAAGCGCCCGCGGCATAGTCGTCATGAACACGCCGTTCGGCAATTCGATCACGACTGCCGAGCACGCGATCGCGATGCTGTTCGCCCTTGCCCGCGAGATCCCCCAGGCCGACCAGTCCACCCAGTCGGGCAAGTGGGAAAAGAACCGCTTCATGGGCGTCGAGCTCGCCGGCAAGACGCTGGGCCTGATCGGTTGCGGAAATATCGGCTCGATCGTCGCCGACCGGGCGCACGGCCTCAAGATGAAGGTGATCGCCTACGACCCGTTCCTCTCGCCCGAGCGCGCCATCGAGCTCGGGGTCGAGAAGGTCGAACTGGACGATCTTATCGCCCGCTCCGACTTTATCACTCTCCATACGCCGCTCACCGACCAGACGCGTGGAATCCTCTCTCGCGAGGCTCTCGCGAAGACGAGACCAGGGGTGCGAATCGTGAATTGCGCCCGCGGCGGGCTGATCGACGAGGCTGCCCTGAAGGAGGGCCTCGAATCGGGCCATGTCGCCGGCGCCGCTCTCGACGTCTTCGCCGAGGAGCCGGCCAAGGAGAATGCGCTGTTCGGAACAAGGGGTCTCGTCTGCACGCCGCATCTCGGTGCCTCGACGACGGAGGCGCAGGTTAATGTCGCGATCCAGGTCGCCGAACAGATGTCCGACTTCCTGCTCCTTGGCGGCATCACCAATGCGGTGAACATGCCGTCCCTGTCGGCCGAGGAAGCGCCGCGCCTCCGGCCTTACATGGCGCTCGCCGAAAAGCTCGGCCGCCTCGTCGGTCAGATCGCCGGGACCGAGATCCGCTCGATCGACATCGAGGTCGAAGGCGCCGCTGCCGAACTCAACATCAAGCCGATCAGCGGCGCGGTGCTCGCAGGATTGATGAGAACCTGGTCGGACACGGTGAACATGGTCAATGCGCCCTATCTCGCGAAGGAACGGGGGATAGCGGTCCGGGAAATCCGCAACGAAGGCGAAAGCGACTATCACACGCTCGTCGCAGTAACCGTCGGAACCGAACACGGATCCAAGCGCGTCGAAGGGACTTTGTTCGGCAACCGCGCTCCAAGACTGGTCAATATCTTCGGAATCCCGGTCGAGGCGGAGCTCACCGGGCAGATGATCTATATCGTCAACAGCGACGCTCCCGGTTTCATCGGCGCCCTCGGAACGAAACTTGGCGAGAACGGGATCAATATCGCGACCTTCAACCTCGGCCGGCGGCAGGAGAAGGGCGAAGCCGTCGCGCTCGTCGCTGTCGATGATCCGATCACGACTGAAGTTGCGCGACAGCTGCACGAGCTGCCCGGCGTGCTCGAGGTGGTGCCGCTGAGCTTCTGACCAAATAGGGCGCTCCCAGCAATTCCCGGGGGCGCCCTTGGCCCAACCATCTGTGTGCGAAGAGCAGGCGGCCGGCAATTCGTGCGGCGTGCTGGCCATCGCATCCGACACGGTTTCGGCCTTTTTCCCCTTCCCCTGTCCGATCGGCTGGGCACGCTGAAGCTGGACGCACAGCGCCTCACCTCCTAGAGCCGCGCGGGCCGCACAGCAGGAAAGCTTTCAGCGTGGGAAACGTCACCGTCATCGGCGCCCAGTGGGGCGACGAAGGCAAGGGCAAGATCGTCGACTGGCTGGCCAGCCGCGCGGACCTGGTCGTCCGCTTCCAGGGCGGACACAATGCAGGCCACACGCTCGTGGTCGGCAGCCAGACCTACAAGCTTTCGCTGCTTCCGAGCGGCATTGTGACAGGCACTCAATCGGTGATCGGAAACGGTGTCGTTCTTGATCCCTGGGCTCTCAAAGCCGAGGTCGAGCGGATTCGCGAACAGGGCGTCAATGTCACGCCCGAGCTCCTCACTGTCGCCGATACCTGCCCGCTCATTCTCCCCATTCACCGCGACCTCGACGCGCTTCGCGAGGACGCGAGCGGCGCGGGCAAGATCGGGACGACCCGCCGCGGCATCGGTCCCGCCTACGAGGACAAGGTCGGCCGCCGGGCGATCCGGGTTTGCGACCTTTCACAGCTCAACGAGCTCGGGCCCATGCTGGACCGGCTCTGCGCGCACCACGATGCGCTTCGCGCCGGCTTTGGCGAGCCGCCGGTCGACCGTGAACGGCTGCGACGGGATCTCGCCGAGATCGCGGACTTCGTGCTGCCCTACGCGAAGCCCGCATGGCGCGACCTCGATTCTGCGGTGCGCCTCGGCAAGCGCATCCTGTTCGAAGGCGCTCAAGGGGTGCTCCTCGACGTCGACCACGGGACCTACCCCTTCGTCACCTCGTCAAACACGGTTTCCGGGACGATCGCTGCGGGAAGCGGTACCGGCCCTTCGACTGCCGGCTTCGTTCTCGGGATAACCAAGGCCTATACGACCCGCGTCGGCTCGGGTCCCTTTCCGACCGAGCAGGACAATGACATCGGCCAGAAGCTCGGAGAACGAGGGCACGAGTTCGGCACTGTCACGGGCCGCAAGCGCCGCTGCGGCTGGTTCGACGCCGTTCTCGTACGGCAGGCCGTCGCGGTCGGCGGAGTGACCGGGATCGCGCTCACGAAGCTCGATGTGCTCGACGGTTTCGAGACTGTTGAGATCTGCACCGGTTACAGGCTCGACGGGAAGGAGCTCGACTATCTGCCGGCGCATGCCGCCGACCAGGCGCGGGTCGAGCCTCTCTACGAAAGGATCGAGGGCTGGCCCGGCTCGACTCATGGGGCCCGGAGCTGGGCCGATCTTCCGGCGCGTGCGATCAAATATGTTCGGCGGATCGAGGAGCTGATCCGCTGTCCGGTCGCGCTGGTCAGCACGTCTCCCGAGCGCGAGGATACGATCCTCGTTCGCGACCCGTTCGCTTAAGCTAGTGGCGGACCTCGAAACTGTCGAAGTCGCAGAGTTCGACGTCCCACAGTCGAACGTCCTCGACGCGTGCCGAAGGCGGCCCTTTGCGAAAATGACCGATCATCTGCCCGACTGCCGCTTCTTCGCCTTCGACGTGCGCCTCGACGCGCCCGTCGGGGCAATTTCTGACCCAGCCCGTCACACCTAGCGCTTCCGCCTGTTTCTGGATCCATGCCCGGTAGAAGACGCCCTGCACGCGTCCGGTCACCCGAACATGCCGAGCGATCAGCGCCATTTAGACCGTGCTGATGTCCGGAGCGTCCTCGGACTTCATGCCGATGACATTGTAGCCGGCATCGACGTGGTGAACCTCGCCGGTCACTCCAGCCGAGAGGTCGCTCAACAAATAGAGACCGGCTCCGCCGACATCTTCGATGGTGACGTTGCGGCGAAGCGGAGAATTCAATTCGTTCCACTTCATGATGTAGCGGAAATCGCCGATCCCGCTCGCCGCAAGAGTCTTGATGGGGCCCGCCGAAATGGCGTTCACCCGAATGCCCTCCGATCCGAGATCGACCGCAAGATATTTGACGCTCGCCTCGAGCGCCGCTTTGGCAACGCCCATGACGTTATAATGGGGAATGGTCTTCTCGGCGCCGTAATAAGTGAGCGTCAGGAGCGCGCCGCCCTTGGTCATCAGCTTCCTTGCCCGCTGGGTGACGGCGACAAAGCTGTAGACCGAGATGTTCATGGTCATCAGGAAATTGTCCATCGACGTGTCGACGAACTTTCCCCTGAGTTCGTTCTTGTCCGAATAACCGATCGCATGGACGACGAAATCGATCGTCCGCCAGCGCTCGCCTACCTGGTCGAAGGCGACGTCGAGCGCCTCCATGCTGCTGACGTCGCAATCGACGAGGAGGTCGGAGCCGAGCTCCGCCGCGAGCGGCCGGACCCGCTTCTCGAGCGCCTCGCCCTGGTAGGAGAAGGCAAGCTCGGCCCCCTGGCCGCTCAGCGCACGGGCAATGCCCCAGGCGAGCGAACGGTCGTTCGCAAGCCCCATGATCAGCCCGCGCTTGCCTTGCATCAACTGGCTCAAAGTAGGGGTCCCCCTGTCTGCAGCACCGGTTCGACGTCTTCGCCGGGCTGCGGTTCCTCGACCTCAAGCTCGTCGCTGTACGGCCCGGTATATATCTCGCCCTTTAGCGCCGTGGCGCTGCTTTCCGCCAGCGCCGCGTTCAACTCCGCTCCGATGACGACACCAAGGCCGACGACGAAAAAGAAGATCAACGCGATCATCACGCCCGCGAGGCTTCCGTAGGTCCTCGTGTAGCCGCCAAAGAGACTGAGAACAGGGCCCAAGAGCTCGACCGTCCCCAGCCACCACAACGTAATGAAGAGTGCGCCGGGCCACTTCCTGCAGTCGGGCTTTCGATATCGCGACGGCGTCAGGGCAAAGAACAGGCCGTAGAAAATGAAGAAGAGCGTTGCAGCGGGGACAAACCGGTAGAGACCAAGCGCATGCCCGACATTCTGGGCCAGAGGAAAATACTCGGTGATGAAGTGATGGGCGATGGTCATCGCCGCACTCAGCGCAAAGGCGATCATCAGGAGGAGCACTGCGGCAAGGATCAAGAGTATCGAACCCAGCCGATATTCCCAGAATGGCGCGCAATATTTCACTCCGTAGGCGCGCCTGAGGATGTCGCGGATCGTCTCGACGAAGCTCGTTGCGGTCCAGAGACCGACGATCCCGCCAAACCACAGCAGGGTCCCGGTACGAACGGTCAATACCTCCTGGATTGGCTCGCGGAGCGTGCTTGCGACCTGGGGCGGAAGCCTTCGAAGGATGTTGGTCACCGTCAGCATCGCGTCCTGGCTCTGCCCGAGGAGATGGGCGACCGCTGCGGACATGATGAAGAAGGGGAACAGGGCGACGATCGAGAGGTAAGCCAGGTTGCCGGCGTGGATGAAGCCGTCGTTGTAGACGCCGATCGCCACCCGCTTGACCACTTCCCATGGCGTCAGGCGCGGCTTGAGCTTTTCCTCGACGTCCGTCCCGAAGGCCGCGCGCATCGTCGCGAGGCGCTTGCGCCGTTCCTCGGGTGAAAGCGGGGAATGGTCCCTCATCTATCGGGGATCCTAAACTCCAAGCCCCGAGCGCGGGTTGCCGCCGCCTTCCCAGCCTTCGGCGAACTTCTGGAGGTCTGAATCGTGCGCCGGCACCTCGATCTCGACGGTCACCAGCTGGTCGCCGCGCTTGCCGTCCTTGGCAGTGAAACCGCGACCCTTGAGGCGCAGCACCTTGCCCGAGCTCGTCCCCTTGGGAATGGTGAGCATCACGGCCCCTTCGGCGGTCGGCACCTTCACCTTCGCGCCGAGCACCGCTTCCCTGAGGGTTACCGGCAGGTTGAGACGGATATTGTTTCCCTCGCGCCTGAAGAAGCGGTGCGGAGCGATCGCGATCGTCACGATCGCATCGCCGCGGCCGCCCGGCCCTTCGTGACCCTTGCCGGCGAGCCGGATCTTGGTCCCGTCCTCGAGCCCGGGGGGGAGGCTGAGATCGATCGTCTTCCCATCGGCGAGTGTGATCCGCTGGGCCTTGAGCGCGACCGCATCGTCGAACGGGACCTTCAGCCGGTAGGCGATATCGGCGCCTTTCTGCGGCGGCGCCGAACGCTGCCTGAAGCCGCTGAACGGGCCGCCTCCCCGCCGCCCTCCGGCGGTCGCTCCGAAAAGGCCCTCGAACAGGTCGCTGAGGTCCGCCGCGTCTGCCCCGCCGAAATTGAAATTTTCAAAGCCGCCCGGATTTGCACCGGCGCCCGCCGAATAGCCCCCGAAACCGCTTCCAAACGGCATCTTTGGATTGCCCTCCTCGTCGATCTCGCCGCGATCGTACTGCGCGCGCTTGTCCTTGTCGGAGAGCAGGTCATAGGCGGCGGTCACTTCGCCAAAGCGCTTCGCCGCGTCCGGATTGTCCGTGTTGCGGTCGGGGTGAAGCTGCTTGGCGAGGCTCCGATAGGCCTTCTTGATCTCGGCCTCGCTGGCGTCGCGCTTCAACCCCAGGCGCTGGTAGAGGTCGAGTGCCATTGTGCTCCCATGCCGTAACACTTACCCGCTGACCAGATGGGTTGCCGCGATGCTGCGTCAAAGCCTAAGCGCGCGAGCACGATGAGTGATCCCTTCGCCCTGTTCGACGAATGGTTCGCAAAGGCCAGCGAAGCCGAGCCGAATGACCCCAATTCGATGGCCCTTGCGACCGCGGGGTCCGACGCTCAGCCTCACGTCCGGATGGTGCTTCTGAAGAGCCATGGCCCGGAGGGCTTTCTCTTCTATACCAACGAAGAGAGCGCGAAGGTCGAGGAGCTGCGCGAAAATCCGCGCGCGGCCCTCCTCTTCCACTGGAAGTCGCTGCGCCGGCAAATCCGCATCGAAGGCCTGGTCGAGCCCGTCTCCAGCGCCCAGGCGGACTCGTATTTCGCGACGCGCGGACGCGATTCGCAGCTTGGCGCCTGGGCGTCCGAACAGTCGCGCCCGCTCGACAGTCGCGAGACGTTGCAACAGCGCTTCGAGGAGATGAAGGCACGCTTCGAGGGCAGGGAGGTGCCTCGTCCTCCCAATTGGGGCGGCTATCGGCTAAAGCCGCATCTATTCGAATTCTGGATCGACCGGGCGCACCGGCTACACGAACGGCGCCTTTTTACGCTTCTGGGCGGCGACTGGTCCGAAAGCCTGTTGTACCCGTGAACGGCAAGGCAATCAGCGCAGCCGAGCGATCGAAGCTGACCCGGCGTGCGGCGATGGCCAGCATCGCCATGGCTGTCGCCCTCATCGTCCTGAAAGCCTGGGCTGCCTATGAGACCGATTCCACCGCGATGCTCGGCTCGCTCGCCGACAGCGGCCTCGACTTCGTCGCCAGCCTCGTCATCCTGCTCGGCGTGCGCATCGCGGCTCAGCCCGCCGATTACGAACACCGTTTCGGTCATGGGAAAGCGGAAGCGCTCGCTTCGCTCGTCCAGGTGATTCTCATTACCTTCTCGGCGATCTTCATCGGCTTCCGGGCCATCGAGCGGCTTTTGAGCGGCGCCGGGACCGCAGATGCCGAGCTTGGCATCGGCGTGTCGATCATTGCCATTGTCCTCACCTTCTGTCTGATCAGCTACCAACGCCACGTCATCCAGCGGACGGGCTCGCTGGCGATCGGCACCGACCGCCTCCATTATTCGTCCGATATCCTCCTCAACGGCTCGGTGATCGTGGCACTCGGCCTCGACCAATATGCCGGGCTGACGGGAGCGGACGCGATATTCGGCCTCCTCATCGCGCTCTGGCTGCTGTTTGGAGCATGGCGGTCGTCGAGCGACGCCCTCAACCAGCTGATGGACCGTGAATGGCCCGACGATCTTCGCGAGCGCTTCCTCGCTGCAGCGAAGGACTATCCCGAGCTTGCGGGGCTTCACGATCTCAGAACGAGGAGCAGCGGAACGCATTATTTCGCGCAGTTCCATGTCTGGGTACCGGCGGAATGGACGGTCCAGGAAGCGCACGACCGCCTCGATGCGGTGGAGGAAGCGCTCCAGAAGCGCTTTCCGGGGACCGAGATCCTCATTCACGTCGATCCCGAAGGGCAGACCGACCGCGAGACGATGCTTCCCCAGGAGATCACGGAGCGCGCGACTTGACGAGCATCCCGTTTTTCCAGGTCGACGCCTTCGCCGACACTCAACTCACCGGAAATCCCGCCGCGGTGATGCCGCTCGAGCGCTGGCTCGACGATGGGCTGATGCAGGCCATCGCTTCGGAGAACAATCTTAGTGAGACCGCTTTTACGGTCCCGAGTGAGCGCGAGGATGCCGATTATGACCTGCGCTGGTTCACTCCGACAAGCGAGGTCGAGCTGTGCGGCCATGCGACGCTCGCCGCGGGCCACGTCCTCATCCACAGCGCCCCGGTTCGCTTCGCCACGCGCTCGGCAGGCGTCCTTGCGGTCAGCCGCGAGGGTGAGCTGCTGGAGCTCGACATGCGTGCCGCACGGCTGAGCGAAGCGCATGAGCCCCCTTTGTGCCGGGCGCTCGGACTAGCCGACAGCCCGGTCTGGCTCGCGGACGGCTATAATGACGCGGCCATCATCCATCTCGCCGACGAAGCTGCGGTGCGCGCCGTGGAACCGGATTTCGCGACGCTAAGAAGCATCCCCCGAATGGCCGTGGTCACTGCTCCTGGCAACGACCAGGACGTCGCAAGCCGAGTCTTCGTCCCCTATCTCGGGATCGACGAGGACCCGGTCACCGGATCGGCGCACGCTGCTCTTGCGCCTTACTGGGCGCAGCGGCTTGGCCGCAATGAGTTCACGGCGCTTCAGGCGAGCAGGCGGACGGGCGTGATCCACTGCAGGCTGGAGGACGACCGGGTGATCCTTGGCGGCCAGTGCCAAACCGTCATCGTCGGCCAGTTCCAGCTATGAGGGCCGTTCTCGTGGCGCTTCTCGCTCTGGCCAGCCCGGCCGGGGCGAGCCCGGGATCCCAGAGAGCCGCGATCCTCTCCGTCATCAATCGGATGGAAGGAGCCTGGAATCGCGGCGACTTTCGTGGATACATGGCCGGGTTCAAGAAACCGGACGTGGTCTTCGTCTCGGGCGGCAAGTTCCAGGCCGGCTGGCAGGGCACGCTCGACCATTATATCCGCGACTATGGCGGCTCGCCCGGGCGGCGCGGCCAGCTCCACTTCTACAATATGAAGGTCGAGCTACTGTCGCCCGGCGCGGCAATGCTCGTCGGCCAGTACCGGCTCATCCGGGGGTCACGAGTGACCGAGGGCGTAAACACCCGCCTCTTCCACAAGATCAGAGGCCGGTGGCTAATTACGATGAACCACGTCTCGGCCTACGACGTCACTTCGCCGAGCGGGCAAGAAGCTCAATAAGGTCTTTCTTCCAGAAAGCTGCCCAGGTGTGGGTTCCGTGACCATGGGTTTCGCTCGTTTCGGGAATCAGTCGGAAACGCGCATTCTTCATTCGCTTCACCGCTTTTGCGGGCACGCCGAGGTTGCGCGGATTGATGAAGTCATCGGCCGAATTCACCCAGGTCAAAGGAGTGCTGATCGTCCCCAGCTTCGGCCAGGGATTGTAATTTCGCGAGGAGTCGAACTGGTAGATCATATCATTGGCATCGAGCCCGGCCATCCCGCTCTCGACCCGCTCCTCGACATAGGCCTTCGCCGCTTCGCGGGTGGGATAGTTGGCCTCGAGATTGAGCGGCGCGGCGCCGGCGATGAAGAGGATCGATTCCGCTGTCCGAAGCCCGCCAAGCGGTTCGCTCGAATAATTGCCGTTTTGCCAGGCCGGATCCTTCTCGATCCCGTCGATCACCATCTGCCGCCACATCCGGTTGAGGCCGGCGATCTCGATCGGCTCGCAGGCGAGCGGCATCAGGGCGCTTGAGAAATTGGGATACATCTCGCCCCACATGAAGCTGTGCATGCAGCCCATGGATGTCCCCATGATGAGGCGCATGTGGCGGATCCTCAGTCCTTCCGTCAGCATCCGGTGCTGCGCCTCGATCATGTCGGAATAATCGTATTTCGGGAATTTCATCCGCAAGCCGTCGGAGGGCTTCGACGATTTGCCGTGGCCGATATTGTCGGGAAGGATGATCCAATATCTGCGGATGTCGAGCGGCTGGCCCGGCCCGAAAAGCTCGTCCGCGAACTGCGGCCGAAGGAATTGGTGCCCGTCGCCGCCGGTGCCGTGGAGAACCATCACCGCATTGTCGATTTCTCCGCCAGCGTTGCGGTGCGGCCGGCCAAGGCTCGTATAGTGGATCCGAATCTCAGGGAGGCTCTCCCCGTCAGCAAAGCGGAAATTCTTGAGGATGACGTCGGCCTCGCGGGTCGGCCAGGTCTTGGCCGCCGAAGCGGACGTCAGGGCCGCAAGAGCGGCGATCAACGCGAACATCAGCTCATCCTTTCAGTTGAGTAAGAGCATCGAGGAGCGGAAGCTGGCTCTCAAGCATCATCGAGCGCGCTTCTTCAAGCGTCATCCATTTCGCCTCGACAGCTTCCGGGAAGCGCTCGAGCCGGCCGCTTCCCGGCGGCCATTCGACCTCGAATTCATTCGACGTGACGCGGGCCGCGTCGAGATCACCTTCAAGAGCGAAGGCCTCGACCCACTTGCCGCCCGCCTGGCGGATCCTGGCGAGCGGGACCGGGACCTCGCTCAGCCGGGTCCCGGTCTCCTCTTCGAATTCGCGAAGCGCCGCCGCCGCCGGTGTTTCGCCAGCTTCGACCGCGCCCTTGGGGATCATCCAGGCCCCGACGTCTTTGTTTCGCCAGAACGGACCGCCGGGTTTGATGAGAAGGACCTCGGTCTCGCCGCCGCGTTCGCGGAAAAGAAGAATGCCGGCGCTGAGCGGCGGCGGCATTTGGCTCAATCCGCCGGAACGAGACTGTGCAGCGCGAGCTTGAAGCGAAGCACGCTGTTGCCGGGGATCGGTCCGACATCCTTGGCGCCGTAGCCGAGCTGAGGCGGAACCCAGACGATCCACTCGTCGCCGGGACGCATCAGCTCGAGCGCCTCGGTAAATCCGGGCACGAAAGCGCCTGTCTTGCCCGTGAGCGGCTCCCCTCCACTGTAGCTGCTGTCGATGACCTGCCCGGTCAAGAGCTTGACCTCATAGTCAAAGGTGACCGTGTCCTGCGTCGTCGGATGCGGTCCTGTCGGAGGACCCGCGACGACGACGAAATATTGCAGTCCGCTCGGCGTCGTGACGACGCCCTTCGCAGCGGCGTTTCTGGTGAGGAAGTCAGGACCGGCGGACGTTTCGGGCGGCACTGCGGCCGGGGCGGCCGAGCCGGGAGCGGCGACGAATGCCAGTCCGAGGGCGATGGCGGCGACCTGGGTCGAGCGAGTCATGAGGAAGGCACTAGCCCTCGCCCGAGCGATTGACCAATGGTTCGCCTAGGCTGCCTCGGCCGCAAGCTCGGCTGCCTGCGTTTCTGCAATCCAGCCGCCGCCAAGCAGTCGGGTACCGTCATAGAGCACCGCCGCCTGACCCGGTGCGACTCCATATTCGGCCTTCAGGAAGCGAATCCATTCGCCGTCGCGAACGGCCGGCACTGCGGGCGCAAGCGAGCGGACCTTAACGCCGACGTCGACCTGCGCTTCGCCGATCCAGTTCCAATCCTCGACACGCATCGCCTCGACCGCGAGCGCGCGCCTCGGTCCAACCACGATGCGGGAGAGCTCCGGCTCGATGCGGACGACGTACAGCGGTTCCTTCTGGCCGCCGATCTCGATTCCACGCCGCTGGCCGACGGTGAAATGGACAATCCCCGGGTGGCGCCCGAGCACCTGCCCGGCGAGGTCGACGATCTCGCCCGCGGCCTCGGTTTCGGGTCGCAGGCGCTTCACGAGGCCAGCGTAATCGCCGTCCGGGACGAAGCAGATGTCCTGGCTGTCCGGCTTGGCCGCGACCTCGAGCCCGATCTCGGCTGCAATCCGCCGAACCTCCTCCTTGGGCAGGTCGCCCAGGGGAAAGCGAAGGAAATCGAGCTGCTCGCGCGTCGTTCCATAAAGAAAATAGCTCTGGTCGCGCCGCGCGTCGGCGCCCTTGTGCAACTGCGCGCAGCCGTTCCCAATGATGCGCCGCACATAATGGCCGGTCGCGAGGCAGTCGGCCCCCAGTTCGCGCGCGAAGCGGACGAGGTCGAGGAACTTCACACTCTGGTTGCAGCTGGCGCAGGGCACCGGTGTTCGCCCGCGCGCGTATTGGTCGACAAAGCGATCAATGACACCTTCACGAAAACGGCTCTCGTAGTCGAGCACGTAATGGGCGATGCCAAGCCGGTCCGCGACCTTCCTGGCGTCGTAAATGTCCTGCCCGGCGCAGCAGGCGCCCGAACGGCGAACGGCTTCGCCATGATCGTAGAGCTGGAGCGTCACTCCGATCACTTCAGCGCCGGTCCCTGAAGCGAGCGCAGCCGTGACCGAACTGTCGACGCCGCCCGACATGGCAACGACGATCCTCGCCTCTCCCGAAGGGCGGCCCAGCTGAAGATCAATCCGCATTGGAGGTGTCTTGCCGGCCTCTTTACCCGAATTTCACTCCTGCGGGCTAGAGCAGAGCCAGGAAAGTCGAGTGGAGGGATAGGTTTGGCGCGCCACGAGAGGGACTTTCGCACCGATGCGAAAGCGCCGCTCAGTCTTGACGAGCTGCTCGCGCTGCTCGGCCCAGGCGCGGACGCCGACGAGCGTTCGAGGGAGGATGCGATCGCCTGCTATCTCTCGGGTGGCGAGGGTTGGCGCGACGCCTCGAAAATGCTCGGCGGAACGTTCGCCGGGGAAGATACAGGGTTAAGAGAGCGTAAGACAGATTGACCAATGAATTAACCAGCGCGCTTCAGAATGTTTTTAAGCGCGCCGATTAAACCATGACGCAGTGTCAATGATTAAGCAGGTGTAACGAAGCATGCTCGAGAACCAGAAGATTCGTCCGGCCCAGGTCATCGGACCGCTCGGCGAGCCGCTGACGCTCGGCTCGCTTCCGCCTGTCGACACCACCCGCTGGGTCGTCCGGCGCAAGGCCGAGGTCGTGGCGGCTGTCGCGGGCGGCCTCCTTTCGGTCGATGAAGCCTGCAAGCGCTACACTCTGAGCCTCGAGGAATTCACGAGCTGGCAGCGCGCGGTTGACCGCAGCGGAATGCCAGGTCTTCGGGTCACGCGTATCAAGCACTACCGCGACCAGTACGAGAAGCAGCAGCGCTACTAAGCGCCCGCACGAACTTCGTTACGGCTCGGCACAGCTCGATCTTTTCCGCGGCCGTCGGGCCGAAAAGCTGGACACTTCCTTCCGAATCCGGAACAACCGTCGAGCATCACGCGTCGTGGTGCCGGAAACGGCCGGCGCCTACCCTCGTTCGGCCGGAGAACAGGAGGGAAAGCTCATGGGTATCATCATCTGGCTGATTGTCGGCGGCGTCGTGGGATGGCTCGCAAGCCTCATCATGCGGACCGACGCCCAGCAGGGCATCATCCTCAACATCGTCGTCGGAATCGTCGGGGCAATCATCTCCGGGCTGCTGTTCGGCGGAAGCATAAATGCCGGCATCACGATAGAGACATTTCTCTATTCGCTGATCGGAGCGGTCATCCTTCTTGCGATCGTCAACCTCATCAGGCGCGGAACCGTCCGCTAACCACGAGAATGGGAAGGCCAGGCAGTCCGGCTCCGACGGGCTGGACTGCCTGGCGTTCAACTTTGGATGACCAGGTTCACTGCAATTCGAAGGTCATTGCCAGGCTGACCTGAAGCTTGGCTTCCCCAGGCTCGATATTGGTATTGGCCGTTTCCGCCCGGGCCATCATCGGCACCGGGGGCGGCGGGGCCGCATAGCCGCCACTTTCCGAGACGGAGACGATCCGAACCACGCGCAGGCCGAGCGAACGCGCGTACAATTCGGCGCGCGCCCGGCCGATCTGGACCGCGCTGGCACGAGCCTCCTCGAGCGCCGCCTCGGGCTTGTCGATCGTCAGGCTAGGACCGTTGATCTGGTTGGCACCCTCGCTCACCAGCGCATCGAGGATTTTCCCCGAACTGCGAATGTCGCGGAACCTGATCGTGAGCTGGTTCGAGGCAGTGTAGCCAACGAGCTGCGGGGACTGGTTCTCGGGATAGCGATATTCGGGATTGAGGCTGACATTGCTCGTCTGGATATCGCGGTCATCGACCCCCGCGCGCTTCAGCGCGGCAAGCACCTTTTGCATCCGGTCTGCCGCGCTTCCGATCGCGCCAGTCGCGTTTTGCGAGCGCGTGACGACGCCAGCGGTGATGACGGCAATGTCGGGGATGCGAGTCACCTCGCCCGTCGCGTTGATGTCGAGACGGGTCCCGGCGATCGTCTGGGTAATCGACGCCTGCTGCGCCGTGGCGGCATCCGGCGATACCGCGGCGAGCATCAGCGACGCGAAAACAATGTATCTCATCGAGCTCTCCCGCCGGACGTTCATAACTCTACCGCAACGTTCTTGCGTTGCGGCAATGGCTAATTGCTGAACGGCGGGCGGGAGCTAGGCCCGGCGGCCGGCGACGAGGCGATAGATAAAGAGCAGTATGACCGCCCCGACGATCGCAGCGACAAAGCCCGCGCCTTCGCCCGTGTTGTACCAGCCGATCTTGTGGCCGATCCACCCGGCGACGAGCGCTCCGGCGATCCCCAGGAGGATCGTGATGATGCATCCGCCTGGGTCTCTCCCGGGCATCAGCAGCTTTGCGATGACGCCCGCAATGCCGCCGATCACGATCCAGCCGATGATTCCGTAATGTTGCATCCCGCTTCCCCTCGTTTTCCGCTATTGTTCAACCAACCTTCACGTTGGATGGGGCAACGCGCGCTTGCCAAACAAGTGCCACGCTTGGTCGAAAACCATTGGCCTAACGAGGGGCAACGCGGTCTGTTGCGCGTGGTGACTTATTAAGGTAATACAGCTGCCGTACGGGGCGCGGGGATTCGCGCAAACGGGGCCATTTGGGCAGGACAGAATGAACCGAGAAACTTCGATCCACTCTTCCGACACGCTCGTCGTCGTCGACAGTTCTCGAGGCAGGCGGCGGATGGTGATCCTCGGTGCCATCGCCGCGCTGGCCCTGCTCGTCATCGGTATCGCCTTCCTGACGGGCCGAGGCTCGACGGGCGCCGACGGAGCGCCGGGCGCCGGCTCGTCCGCCGGGCAGATCCCGAGCGTCACGGTCGTGGTTCCTGGCCGCACCGCGGTCGGCCGCATCGTCACGGCGAGCGGTCCCCTCGGCGCGAAGCGCGACCAGCCGATCGGCATTGCCGGCCAGGGCGGCAGGGTCGTTCGAGTTCTCGTCGATGCTGGAAGCTGGGTCGGTGCAGGCCAGGTCCTCGCCGTCGTCGACCGTTCGGTCCAGACGCAGCAGGCCGCGCAGCAGGCTGCCCAGGTCGAGGCCGCAAGGGCACAGGCAGCACTCGCCCAGTCCGATTATGACCGCGCCATCGCGCTTCAGGGCCGCGGCTTTGTCTCGAAGGCCGAAATCGATTCAAAGAAAGCGGCTCGCGACGCTGCCTATGCGCAAGTGAAGGTGGCGCAGGCGCAGCTTGGGGCGACCCGAGCGCAGATCAATCAGCTCGACGTCGTTGCTCCGGCATCCGGACTGATCCTCGCGAGGAGCGTCGAAGTGGGACAGATCGTCAGCCCCGGATCGGGGGCACTGTTCCGCCTCGCCGAGGGAGGGCTGATGGAAATGCGCGCCCAGCTTGCACAGCAGGACCTCGCCTACGTCCATGTCGGCATGCCGACGCAGGTCACTCCCGTCGGTTCGACTGAGAGCGCGACGGGGACTGTCTGGCAGGTCGCTCCGGTCATCGACCCGCAGTCGCGCCTCGGAGAGGTCCGGATCTCCGTTCCTTACACTCGGGCGATGCGCCCGGGCGGCTATGCCGAAGCGAAGATCACTGCCGGATCGACGACGGCCCCGGTGCTCCCGCAGAGCGCCGTCCAGAGCGATGACCGGGGCAATTACGTCTACATCGTCAATGGCCGCAACCAGATCGAGCGCCGCAACATCACGATCGGGACCGTCAACGAAAGCGGAGTGACGATCGCCTCCGGCCTGTCGGGCGATGAGGCGGTGGTGCTCTCGGCCGGACCGTTTCTCAATCCGGGGCAGAAGGTGAATCCGCATCGCGGGGCCGCGCACTGAGCGCCAGGAAAGTAGTCAAGCCATGAACTTCCGCAACATTTCGTCCTGGTGCATCCGCAACCCGGTCTTCCCGATCGTGCTGTTCGTCGGCCTGATGCTCGCGGGCATCGTGTCGTTTGCCCGGATGCAGGTGAATAACGCTCCCGATATCGATTTCCCCGCCGCGATCGTCGACGTCTCGCAGCCGGGCGCTGCTCCCAATGAAATGGAAACGCAGATCACCCAGCGGGTCGAATCTGCCATCCGCGGCGTCAACGGCGTCGACCAGATCGACAGCACCGTCACCGAAGGCGATAGCCAGACCGTCGTGCAGTTCCAGCTCGGAACGCCGATTGACCGGGCGGTCAACGACGTTCGCAACGCCATTGCCCAGATCAGGGCCACGCTTCCGGACGGTATCCTCGAGCCACAGGTGATCCGCATCGACGCGGAGAATGAGCCGATCTCCTACGTCGGGGCACAGACCACCGACATGACCCTGGAGCAATTGAGCTGGTACATCGACGATACGGTTGCCAAGCGCCTCTTGGGGCTTCCCGGAATCGCGTCGGTCCAGCGCGTCGGCGGCGTCGACCGGACGATCCTCGTCATTCTCAATCCTGCAGCGCTCCAGGCGCAGGGTATCACCGCCTCGCAGGTCAACCAGCAGCTTCGCGCGAGCAACATGAACGGCGCGGGCGGGCGTGCCGAAGTTGCAGGTTCCGAGCAATCGGTTCGCGTGCTCGGCAATGCAAAGACCGCCTATCAGCTGTCGCAGACCGAAATCGCTCTTCCTGGCGACCGCTTCGTCAGGCTCGCCGATCTCGGCGACGTGAGGGACAGCAATTCCGAGCAGCGCTCGCTTGCGAAGATGAACGGGCATCAGGTCGTCACCTTCATGATCCAGCGGGCGAAGGGTTCCTCCGAAGTCACGGCATACGATGCCATGTGGAAGGAGCTGAACGCGCTTCAGAAGGAAAACCCAAAGATCCACTTCTCGGAGGTCTTCACCAGCGTCGACTATACGAAGGCCCAGTATAGGTCGGCGATGGAGGGCCTCATCGAAGGCGCCGTCCTTGCGGTCCTCGTCGTCCTCCTGTTCCTGCGCGATATCCGCGCGACCGCCATTTCCGCCGTCGCGATCCCGCTTTCGGCGATCCCGGCCTTTTTCTTCATGAGCATGATGGGAATCACGCTCAACTTCATGTCGACCATGGCCATGGGCCTCGTCGCCGGTGTCCTCGTCGATGATGCGATCGTCGAGATCGAGAACATCGTCAGGCACATGCGAATGGGCAAATCTGGCTACCAGGCGGCGCTCGACGCCGCGGACGAGATCGGTCTTGCTGTCCTTGCGACGACGATGGCGATCGTTGCGGTGTTCTTCCCGGTGGCGCTGATGCCCGGCATCGCAGGCCAGTATTTCAAGGCCTTCGGCTTCACCGTCGTTCTTGCGGTGTTGATGAGCCTTTTCGTCGCTCGAATGATCACTCCATTGATCTCGGCCTACTTTCTTCGCTCGCACGGTCAGCAGCCGCACGCTGCGTGGAAATGGATGGATATCTATCTCAAGGTCCTCAACTGGAGCCTCGACACCACCAAGAGCCACGCGCTCCTGGCCAGGCTTCCAAAGCTCCCGCGGCGCTTTGGCTATTATGCGATCACCGCCTTGCTGGTACTGTTCGTCGTGCTCGCTTTCGCTCTCGGGGCGGGCGCCGTGATGGCGGTTCTGGGTAAGATTTCCTCCTGGGGAGGAGCGGTCAGGGTCGTGCTCGCAGTCCTTGCCGGGTCGGCGCTCGGCTATGGCGCTGCCACCCTCGTCGGCTTCCTCGTGCCCCGCATCAGCACGTACGCATTCCGCGACTGGCATGCGATTGCCTCAGGGCGCTGGAACGCAAGGCTCCAGGATCACCGTCTCGTCATGGTTGCCGCGGGTTTCGGAACGCTCCTTCTCAGCGCGGTCCTGTTCGGGACCCTGTCGACCTCCTTCTTCCCGCCGCAGAACAGCGACTATTCGCGCGCCAACATCACGATGGCGCCGGGAAGCACGCTCAAGGACACCGAAGCGGTGGTCGACAAGACCGCGGCGATCATCAGCAAAGATCCGAACGTCGACCGGGTCTTCGAGCGGGTCAATGTCGGGGTGGGTCACGTCAACATCGTCCTCAAGAAGAAGCGGCCCGTGACGAGCACCGAGTTCGAGCGGAACCTCTCGCCGGCCCTTGCAGCGATCCCCGATGCCAGAGTCAGCTTCCAGAGCCAGCAGGGCGGCGGTCCGGATGCCGATTCCCGCGACGTCGAACTCTATCTTGGTGGTGAGGATCCGGTTCAGCTGAACGCGGTGGCCAACGAGATCGCCAAGGAAATGCAGACCGTCCCCGGGCTTCGCGCCCCGCGCGTCGGAAGCAACCTCGCCCAGCCCGAAATCACCATCAAGCCAAGGTTCGACCTCGCCGCCGATCTCGGCGTGACGACGGCCGCGCTCAGCCAGACGATCCGAATCGCGACCTTGGGCGATATCGAACAGAACAGCGCCAAATTCTCGCTTTCGGATCGCCAGGTGCCGATCCAGGTGTCGCTCTCGGAGGATGCCCGCAAGGACCTCGCGACGCTCCAGAACCTGCCGGTTCCAACGGCGAGCGGCGGATCGGTGCCCTTGAAGGCCGTTGCCGAGATCGGCTTCGGCTCGGGACCAACGACGATCAATCGCTCCAGCCAGCTTCGCCGGCTCGCGATCGGCGCCGATCTTGCTCCAGGCGTCGTCGAAGGCGACGTCTGGGCCAAGATCAACGAGCTGCCGATGGTCAAGAACCTGCCACAGGGCATCCAGAAGATGAATCTCGGCAACCAGAAATGGCAGGCCGAGCTATTGTTCAACTTCGCGGTTGCGCTGATCTCGGGCGTGCTCCTCGTGTTCGCGGTGCTGGTGCTGCTCTATCGCCGTTTTCTCGCTCCGTTCGTGAATATGGGTTCGCTGCTCCTTGCTCCGCTCGGAGCTGCAATCGCCCTTCACATCGCCAATCAGCCGGTGTCGCTGTTCGTCCTCATCGGCATCCTGATGCTGTTCGGAATCGTCGCCAAGAACTCGATCCTTCTCGTCGATTTCGCGGTCGAGATGATGAACCATGGAATGTCCAAGAACGAGGCGATCTGGGAAGCGGGCCACAAGCGGGCCCAGCCGATCGTGATGACGACGGTCGCGATGGTCGCCGGAATGATGCCGACGGCGATTTCCTTGAGCGGCGACAACAGTTGGCGAGCGCCGATGGGAATCACGGTGATCGGCGGCCTCATCTTCTCGACGCTTCTGACCCTGCTCCTGGTGCCGTCCTACTTCTCGATCGCGATCTCGATCGAAACGCGGTTCGGGCGCATCTTCCACCGCTTCATCGGAAGTGGCGCCCACGAGACCGGACACGCGGTTCCAGCGGAGTGATGAACCTCGACGCCGGCTCAGCTATTGAGCCGGCATGAGGGCCATGACGAACAACGCTCTTTCCCGCTTCAATCCGGCGCAGCCCGGCGCCCGGGGGATGAAGCTCGTCGCGACCGGGCTACTCGTGGTGATGGCACTTGTCTTCGCGATCACCCGGTCGTTCGAGCACGTCTACCCTTCCCTCTCCTACGTGAAGGCGTTTGCCGAGGCGGCCATGGTCGGCGGCCTTGCCGACTGGTTTGCAGTCACCGCCCTCTTCCGACATCCACTCGGTCTTCCCATCCCGCACACTGCGATCATCCCCAGGAACAAGGACAGGATCGGCGAGGCGCTCGCCAACTTCATCCGCGATAATTTCCTCATCCCGTCGGTCGTCGCGAGGCGCATGCGGAGGCTCGACGTCGCCGGAGCGGCCGGCCGGTTCCTCCAGACCCCGGCCGGAGAAGGAACGAGGATCCGTGCCGGCGCGTCGCGCCTCATAGCCGACATTTTCGAGAGCCTCGACGACGAACGCCTCGGAGGGATCGTCAAGGGCGCGATCAGTGCACGCCTCCGAAGAACGGAGGTTGCGCCCCTCCTTGGCCACGCGCTCGCCTCGGCGATCAACGAAGACAGGCACGTTCCAATGCTCGAGGCGGCGATCCGCTGGACCGCCCGCGCGCTCGATGCCAACGAGCCGCTCATTCGCGAAATGGTGCACAAGAAGGCCAATTGGGTGCTGAAGCTAGCCGGCCTCGACGCCAAGCTCGCCGACGCGATCATCGATGGCCTGAGGAAGCTCACGGTCGAGATGTCGACCGACCCCGGCCATGCCGTCCGGATCAAGATCGAGGAGGCGCTCGCCCAGCTCGCCAATGACCTCCAGACCCGGCCCGAGACCAGGGAGAGGGTTGAGGCGATCAAGGACGAGCTGCTCGACAACCGCTCGGTCGGCCTCTGGCTCGACACCTTGTGGCAGAAGAGCCGCGAAGCCATCATCAAGGCGGCAAGAAACCCCGATGCCGTCCTCGCCGGCAAGCTCGGCGAAGTCCTGAAGTCGATGGGCGGCACGCTCGAGAAGGACGCCAGGATCCGGGGCGCAATCAACCAGTTCGCGAGGCGCGCAACCGTCGGCATGGCGGCGAGCTACGGCGGGTCGATCGTCAAGCTCGTCTCTGAGACGATCCGGGGCTGGGACGCCCGAACGGTCACCAACCGGCTCGAGGCGGCGGTCGGGCGAGACCTCCAGTACATAAGGATCAATGGAACCATTGTCGGCGGCCTCGTCGGGCTCACCTTGAGGATAGTGGATTCACTTTGAGCGACGAGCGTCTAGACGAGCTTGGAGAAGCTGCAAGAAACCGCGGTCTGAAGCTCGTCCGCTCGCGCGTTCGAACGGAGACAAAGCGCCGTTTCGGGAGGGTCGGGCTGTCCGATCGTCAAGGAAAGCCCGTCTTCGGCATGGACGCGAAAGGCCCGGTCGCTAAACCCGAGGAGGTCGAGGATTATCTGAGGAATCTGGGCGCTGGTGACTGGGGCGCGTCACTCGACGTCGCCGTGCTCCCGAGGAAGCGCAGGTCGACCAGAGTGGTACGCGAGCTTGCGAACGACATCGAAGCCGAGCCAGAGCGTCCTTCACGTGCCGAACCCCGGCCGAAGCCTGAACCGAAGGCGAAACTCAAGCCTGAACCGAAGCCAAGGCCCGAGCCCCGGTTGAAGCCCCCTCCCCAGCCGCGGATCCGCGACGCCAGGCCCGGGGACGCGCCGCGCCTTGTCGAGCTCATCCATTCTCTTGGCCACATGATCGACAACAAGACGCTCAGAAAGAACCTCAAGGCCCTCAGTAAGACCGGCGAAACGCCGCTTGTGGCGATCCTCGACAAGACGCTCGTCGGACTATGCGGAGTTGGAAGACGCGTCGTCGTTCATCGCCCGACGCCGCTCGGGCGAATCAGCATTCTCGTGGTCGCAAAAGACGCCCAGGGCCAAGGCATCGGTCGAATGCTCGTCGAAGCAGCCGAGAAATGGATGCGTGAAGCGGGCTGCAAGCTTGTCGAGGTCACCAGCAACGACAAAAGGACGGCTGCCCATTCTTTCTACCGGCACATGGGCTACGAGCGGACCAGCATCCGCTTCGCCAAGAAGCTCTAGCCGCCGCTCCTTCGCTCGATCGTCGCTCCGACCGCCGAAAGCTTCTCTTCGAGCCGCTCATAGCCGCGGTCGAGATGATAGACGCGCAGCACCTCGGTCTCGCCTTCGGCAGCGAGCCCGGCGAGGACCAGGCTCATCGATGCGCGAAGGTCGGTCGCCATGACGCTTGCGCCGGTCAGTTTCTCGACTCCGTGGACGATTGCCGAGCGGCCGTGAATGTCGATGTCGGCGCTCATGCGCCTCAGCTCGGGAACGTGCATGTATCGATTCTCGAAGATCGTCTCCTCGAGGAAGCTGTCGCCCTCGGCAAGGCACAGCATCGCCATGAACTGCGCCTGCATGTCGGTCGCAAAGCCCGGGAACGGGGCGGTCGAGAGCGCGAGCGGCCGCAGACCGCCGTCCGAGCTGACCCTGATCCCGCGGTTATGGAACTCGATCATGAGGCCGCACTGGGCAAGGGCGTTCAATGTCGCCTGCATGTCCTCGGGCCGAGCGCCCACGAGATCGAGCGAGCCGCCCGTAATGCCCGCGGCGCAGGCATAGCTTCCCGCCTCGATCCGGTCGGGCATCACCTCATAGTCGCAGCCGCCAAGGCCCTCGACCCCGTCGATGATGAGGTGCGACGAGCCGATGCCCCTGATCCTCGCGCCCATGGCGAGAAGGAGGTTGCAAAGATCGACGATCTCGGGTTCGCGGGCGGCGTTGAACAATTGCGTCCGCCCCTTGCCCAGGACTGCCGCCATGACGGCATTCTCGGTCGCTCCGACCGAGACCACGGGAAAGCTGAAATCGCCGCCGGCGAGCCGCCCCTTCGGCGCGCTCGCCTTCACATAGCCGGCGGCGAGCTCGATCTCGGCTCCCATCGCCTCGAGCGCTTTCAAGTGAAGGTCGATCGGCCGGTCGCCGATCGCGCAACCGCCGGGCAGCGATACGGTGGCCTCGCCCATTCGCGCCAGCATCGGCCCCAGCACCAGCACCGAGGCGCGCATCTTCCGGACCATGTCGTAAGGCGCGATCGTAGAAACGATCTCGTCGGCCTGGAGCGTCATCCGCCGCCCGATCTCGCCTTTCCTGACGCCCGCGACATGGGTCGAGACTCCAAGCTGGTTCAAGAGGTGGCTGAAGGTGTCGACGTCGGCGAGCCGGGGCAGGTTCCGAAGCGTCAGCTTCTCGCTCGTGAGAATGGCGCAGGGCATCAGGGTCAGCGCCGCATTCTTCGCTCCGCTGATCGGGATTTCGCCCTTGAGACTGGCTCCGCCCTTGATCCAGATACTGTCCACGAGCCGGGCTTTAGCGCGTGACGAGAGTGTTACAAGCGAGAGGCCTTTCAGGCCTTCTCGAGCGTGCACTGGAGAGGGTGCTGGTTCTCCCGTGCAAAGTCGATCACCTGGGTGACCTTCGTTTCGGCTACCTCGTAGGTGAAGACACCGCATACCGCGACGCCCTGCTGGTGAACCTGGAGCATGACCCGCGTCGCATCCTCGATGCCCATCGAGAAGAAGCGCTGGAGCACGAGGACGACGAACTCCATCGGCGTATAGTCGTCGTTCAGCATCAGGACCTTGTAGTTGGATGGCTTCTTGGTCTTGGGCCGGGTGCGCGTCGCAACGCCGGTCTCGATCTCGTCGAGGCCATCGTCGTCTTCCGGGCCGGTAGCCATCCTGATCAGACGCTCACTCATTGCACCCTAAAATATGGCAGGCTGCAAAGACGCGGCAAGGCCGCAGTTTGCATCAGAAGGTAAAAAAATGGCGGCCGCCCATTTTAAGGAGCGGCCGCCGATCGTTGCCTGGACTTAGGAGGGGAGAGGGTCAGGCAACGAGCGTGTTGAAGCGCTCGGCATTGGCCGTGGCGCGATTCGAAAGCGGCTGGAACGCTTCGCCTGCGAGCTTCACCAGCGACTCGGTGAGCTTCGAGGTCTCGGCGACCGCACGGTCGAACGAGGCGCGAGCGAAGTCACTCTGGAGCTGCAGATATTCGGTCGGCGACTTGGCCTCGGCGAGCGAGCGGATCGCGTCCGCGGCCTGCTCGACATTGTCGCGGCTCGAAGCAGCGACGCCCTGGCCGATCGAACGCGCGCCCTCGGCGGCGACGCGGCCAGCCTCGACCACCGCCTCGACATTGGCGCGGGCGAGATCGGCGAGTTCCTCGGCGATTTTCTGGCTGCGCTTCACGAGCTCTTGGCTGCGCTCGTTCGCCTCAGCGAAGATCGTCTGGAGCGGCGCGAACGCCGGAACGGCCTCGAAGCCGTTGAAGAAATTGTTGTTGGTCACGGTCTCAATCCTTTCTTTGGCGACGCGCGCAGTCTTGCGGGCCGCAATGCGATTCTTGCGAGTCTTGCGAGTGGTGCGACGCGGAGCGACCTTTTCGGCCTTTACTTCGCGTTTCACCGGACGAGCCGTCGCAGCGCGCGTGCGCCTGGCGACCGTCCCGCCCTCCTTGGCGACCTTCTCGACAGTATCCAC
>DATATH010000221.1:0-6919 GCA_036268895.1 Sphingomicrobium sp.
TCCCTTCAGGCCGTGAAGATTGAGCGGCAGGGTTTTGCGGTCGTAGACGACGCGGATCGCGACGTCGGCCTCTCGGTTGGTCAGATTGGCCAGTTCTCCGGACGACACGATCTCTATCTCGATGTCAGGGTGCAAGCGCGCGAACTCGGCCAAGTCCGGCATCAGTAGGTGGGTCGCGATGGTTGGAGCCATTGTCACCCGCAGCAGCCCGCGCACGCTTTGGTCGCGCCCGAAAATTTGCGTCTCCAGCTGCAACGATGACGCTTCCATCTGCTTGGCAAAGTCGAGAATCTCCTCGCCCGCCGTGGTGAGGCGATAGCCCAAGGGTAGCTTTTCGAACATCTGCGCCCCGAGCCGCTCCTCGAGTTGGGCGATCCGGCGCAGCACGGTTGAGTGATGAACCTCAAGCCTTTCGGCGGCCGTGCGCACCGATTCCCCGCGCGCCACGGCCAGGAAGTAGCGAATGTCGTCCCAATCGATCATTGTGCAATTCCGCACCGCATAATGCGCCGGACATATGTTCGCTCGGAGTGCGTGTATAGCATAGCGGGGCTCATCGCAGCTGCCGTCATCGTCGCGCGTTGCTTTCAAGGAGGGCCCCGCCCGCCGTTGCTATCTTATGGCCGGTGCAAATGCGCACCACCGATGTGCGCGCCTCCGCACTCACGCTCTCATCCACCGCACCCACTTAATGGGCCTCGGGGACAGCCTCGAACGAACAACGGCAAGCCTGAAAGGAAGAGATCGTGGGAAAACTTGAAGGTAAGGTTGCAGTCATCACCGGAGGCTCGAGCGGCATGGCGCTGGCGAGCGCCAAGCGTTTCGTCGAAGAAGGCGCCTACGTGTTCATCACCGGGCGCAGACAGGAAACGCTCAACGAGGCCGTGCAGCAGATCGGCCGGAACGTGACCGGGGTGCGCGGCGACGCCTCCAATCTCGACGACCTCGATCGCCTGTTCGAAACGGTCGCGCAGGAAAAAGGCAAGATCGACATTCTCTACGCAAGCGCCGGTACGGGCGAAGCCGCCGCACTGGGAGAGATCACCGAGGAGCACTTCGATAGGGCGTTCGGCCTCAATACGCGCGGCACCTTGTTCACTGTCCAGAAGGCGTTGCCGATGTTCAACGATGGCGGATCGATCTTCATGACCGGGTCGGTTGCTTCGATCAAAGGTTTCCCTGGTTATAGCGTGTATGCGGCGAGCAAGGCGGCACTGCACGCATTTGCACGCGGTTGGCTCAACGAATTGAAGGCCAGAAACATCCGGGTGAACGTGCTGCATCCGGGGCCGATCGCCACGCCGATGCAGGACCAGGTTCTCACCGCGGAGGCGAAGTTGATGTTCGAGTCGTTGATCCCGCGCGGAACGATGGGTCGTCCTGAGGAAATTGCAGGCGCCGCGCTGTTTCTAGCTTCCGACGATTCCAGCTTCGTGAATGGGGTGGAGTTGTCAGTCGACGGCGGCTTCTCGGCCATCTGAAATCGCGCCGGACCGCGAGAAGCGGCTGACGCAAACGCGAAAATTGCCATCTGACCAAACGGAAGGCCAGCGCCGTTGAAGGTCGGACAGTCACCGCCAACACAGATCGGAGAAGTAGGATGAGCTATGCGATCATAGGATTCGGTTCGGTAGGCCAGGCGCTCGCCCGGGCCTTCGCCCGGAAAAACATTGAAGTGACGGTCGCGAGCCGCCGACCGCCCGAGGCGTTGGCGCCGCAGGCCCGGGCGATCGGGCCAACGATCGTCGCCAAGGCGCTGCGGGAGGCACTCGACGCCGACACGATCTTCCTGGCGGTCCCGTTCGGGCAGCATCGCGAAGTGGCGAAGGCCCTGCCGAGATGGAACGGCAAGACGGTCATCGACGCGATGAACTCGTTTGGAACTCCCCCGGAAGAACTGGACGGCCTCCTTTCCTCCCCGTTCGTCGCGAGGGCCCTCACTGGCGCCAGGCTGGTGAAGGGGTTCAATCACCTCGTCGCGGCGACCCTGGCAGCCGACCCGGTCGTCGAGGGCGGGCACCGGGTGGTCTTCCTGTCGAGCGACGACGAGGAGGCGATTGCGCCCGTCGAAGCCTTGGCCAAGCAGCTGGGGTTCGCACCCGTCAAACTGGGCAAGCTCAACGAGGGGGGCGCCCTGGTGCACGCACGCGGCCGCACTTGGGGCCAGCTCATCTTCCAGGATTTGTTCAAGAAGGAGCAGTGATCGATCTACGACCGCGTGATCGACGCCGAGAACTGGTCGCGCGCGCTAACCTCTCTGAACAGCGCGCGACCGAATATTTGACGGCCACAAACCCGACCCGGCGCCTGCGGCCAACTTCGGTCGCCTGAGTTGGGGCGCGAATGTCTTTCCAACCCAAAGCAGGCATTGGCGCCGCAGAATTAGCTTACGGCATGAACTGTCGTCTCCCGTGCCGGCGTCGGTTAGCGATCGGGTGACTTACGTTTTGAGCATGCCAAGAGCGACTGGACTTCCGTTCAGACGAGAGCTTTGGTTCTGGTCGGGTGGACGGCCAGATCTCCCTTGTTCGCTACCGCCCCAGAGGCAGACGTCAGTTGCTGCAGCTCTTCTCGCCAGGCCCGCCCAGCGCACTCCGTACCTCGCAATTAGCCTTTAGAGAAAACCCGGGATTCGGCGGACATTCTCTCCCCCATCGGGCCTCTCTCAGCTCTCTCATCGAGGGCAAAACCCGGCGCTTTCCGGGGAAAATACCCGGTCGGAAAGTCTATTCTTTACAATAGGATGACTAGGTGGCGGAGAGGGTGGGATTCGAACCCACGGTACGGTTGCCCGTACGCCGCATTTCGAGTGCGGTGCTTTCGACCACTCAGCCACCTCTCCGCGAGGATTTCGCGCTGGCCGGGAGATGCCGGCTTCGGTCGGACGCGGCGCTCTAGCAGCGAGCACTGGGGTTGCCTAGATAGGAAGCGATGACCCCTTTTGAACCTTTCGGACGTTCCTCCCCCATGGGACGCGCAATCACCATAGCCGAGGCGCGCTTCGGCATTGGCGACGTCGTTCGCCACAAGATCTTCGACTTTCGCGGAGTGATCTTCGACGTCGATCCGCTCTTTGCCAACAGCGAGGAATGGTACGAAGCCCTTCCGGAAGCGCTACGGCCATCGAAGGAACAGCCTTTTTATCACCTGCTCGCCGAGAATTCGGACAGTAGCTACGTCGCCTATGTCAGCCAGCAGAATCTCGTTGCCGACGACAGCGACGAACCGATCGACCATCCGGCGATCACCACCATGTTCGATCAGCTGGAAGGCGGCGGTTACCGCCTTCGCGACCAGCTGCGCCATTAGCCGCGGCGGTTGACACCCGCCGCCCCCTGCCATAGGCGGCCAGTTTTCCCGGACGCGGCCCTGCTTTCGAGAGCGACAACGCGCGGGGGATCACGAATTTTTCGAGGAAGAAGAGTCATGTTCGCAGTCGTCCGCACGGGTGGGAAGCAGTACCGCGTGCACCCCGGAGACAAGATCGTCGTCGAGAAGGTCGATGGCAATGCTGGTGACAAGGTCACCCTCGGCGACGTCCTGCTCGCCGGCGACGGCGGCAATCTGAAGTCGACCGAGGGGCTCACCGTCGCTGCCGAGATCGTCGCCCAGGCCAAGGGCGAGAAAGTCACCGTCTTCAAGAAGCGCCGGCGTCACAATTATCGCCGCAAGAAGGGTCACCGCCAGCAGCACACGATCTTGAAGATCGTCGCAATCGGCGATCACAAGGAGCAGAAGAAATCAGCGTCCAAGGCCGAGGCCACACCCGCAGCTGAGGCGCCGGCGAAGGCTGCTGCACCTGCGAAGAGCAAGGATAAGCCGAGCACCGAACCGGCAGTCGTCAACGCAATTCCAACCGAGAACCCGGCACCGGACAACGAGGCTCAGGCGAACCGGGCCCCGGAGAGTACGGACGCTCCGCCGAAGGCTGCAAAAAACAAGCCGGCCGACAAGCCGACGGCCAAAACCCCGTCGACAAAAAATGCTGCACCTGCTAAGGGCGGCGCCAAGAAGGCCCCCAAGGGCAAGTAAGCAGGACTTTATTTCGTCATGGCACATAAGAAAGCAGGCGGCTCGTCCCGCAACGGCCGCGACAGTGAGAGCAAGCGCCTCGGCGTGAAGAAGTTCGGCGGACAGTCGGTCCTCGCGGGCAACATCATCGTACGCCAGCGCGGCACGAAGTGGCACCCGGGCGACAACGTCGGCCTGGGCAAGGATCATACCCTTTTTGCGCTTTCCGACGGTCAAGTCGCGTTCCGCGACGGCAAGCTCGGTCGCAAATACGTCCATGTGATGCCGATTATGGAAGCGACGAAATAGGAGCGGTCATAAAGGGACCGCTCCCACGAAGGGGCGGCCCGGACGAGATCTAGAAAGATCGAGACCAGATAGGGAGAAGGGGAGCCCCGCAAGGGGTCTCCCCTTTTTCTTTGTCTTCTCCCGAAACTGTCACGGGGCGCCTTCAGGCGGTCCGGCGCGAGGAGATGACGAGATGTTCGCGAGAACTCCAAGATTGCTGCTGAGACCGGGCTTCCCGGAGGACGCCCCGGCGCTTGCCGCCGCGATGTCCGACCAGGCGATCGCTCACAATCTCTCTGTTGTTCCTTGGCCCTATATGCTTCGCGATGCCGAGGCCTTCCTCGCGTCACCAAAGGACCCGGTACTTCCCTCGTTCCTGATTTTCGAGCGGACCGACGGAGCTCCGCGGCTGGTCGGGGCATGCGGTCTCGGGAGGCGCCCCTCGGGTGCGGTCGAGATGGATTATTGGATCGCCCGGCCCTACTGGCGCCGGGGTTACGCGACCGAAGCCTGCGGAGCGCTTGTCGACGTCGGCCGGACCCTCGGGCTCGCGAGCATCGAGGGATCGCATTTCACCGACAATCCGGCTTCTGCACGGGTGCTCGAGAAACTCGGATTTGAGCCCTTGGGCCTCATTGCCCCGCGGATGAGCTGTGCCCGCGGCGAAGAGGTGCCGGCGCGGCTGATGCGCCTTCGTCTGAGCGCTATCATCCAAGAGAAAGAGGCGCTGGCGGCGTAACTCTCGTCCGCGGACTAGGCCGCGCGCCTCACCTTGCGCTTCTCCTGGGGAGCTGGAGCGAACCTGGCGTCGCTGCCCTCGAGCAAGGCTCGGTCGTCCTGGTTCCATGGATGGAAGCCCGGCAGAAAGTATCTGAACCACGCGCCGGCGATGTTCCGGAACATGCCCGGCTTCACCCACAGGTAGGAGAGCAGCAGCCACCAGGCCCGAAACCCCGTCACTCCATCCTGCCGCATGAGCTCGAGTGCGCCGGCCGTGCGGTCGACGAGAAAATTGCGGGTAACGTAAAGCATCGTCCGCGCCTTGAGCCTCCAGCGTTTCCAGCGCGGCCAGTGGCGAGTCGCATTGAGCCAGGTGTCGTAGGCAACCCCCTTGTGCTCGATCTCCTCGAGCGCGTGCCAGCGCCAGAGGTCGGCCGTCTCCTTGTCCGCGCCCTCAAGATGCCGCGGATCGGCGAGCAGCTGATGAGCGAGGATCGCTGTGAAATGCTCGAGGGCCATGGTCGCCGCAAGGCTGACGATGGGCGGCCTCGTCCTCGTCACCTCGAGCCGCTTCTCGACCTGGGCTTCGAGCCGGTTCAGATCATAGCCACTGTCCGCTGCACGTTTGTTGAAGGCGCTGTGTTCCCGGCTGTGGATCGCCTCCTGCGTCATGAACGCCCTGATCTCCTCGGCGAGTTTCGGCGGCGCTCCGTCGCGGAACGCGCGCACACTCTCGACGAAAAAGGTCTCTCCCTTTGGAAAGGACGTCGATAACGCGTTGTAAATAGCGGTCGCTTCGATGCGCCCGCCGTGCCAAAGTCGAGGCGCAACTTCTCTTCGGCCGAAGCGGCGGTCGCGCGGCGTGATGCTAAGTTCCGCCGGGGTTGGAAGAAGGATCGATTTCACGTCGCTCAGGATAGGCTAACTTACACTAGTGTCAATAAGACGAAAACGACTGAGCCCCGAAGCGAGCCGCTCGGCCGCAATTGAAGCGGCGCGATACCTCCTTATCGCCAACGGGCCCCAGGCTGTGACCTTGAAGGCGGTCGCAGCAAAGGTCGGTCGAACGCACGCCAATCTGCTCCATCATTTCGGCTCGGCCGCAGGGCTTCAGGGCGAGCTCGCGCGAGCGATTGCGGACTCGGTCACCTCGAACATCGCTGGCGCCGTCGAACGGGCACGCGCCGGCGAAGCAGACGCCCGCGACATCGTCGACCGGACCTTCGACGTCTTCGGCCGCGAGGGCGCGGGCGCGCTCGCCGCCTGGATGATCCTCACCGGCAACCGCGACGCGCTCAATCCCATACTCGATTCGCTGCGCGTACTGGTCGCCGAGCTGAGCTTGGGCCACGAGGAGCATCACGTTGCGGAGAGCACTCTCGCTCTGGTTTTGAGCGCGCTCGGCGACTCCCTGCTCGGAGGCGCGATTGCCCAAGCGCTCGGGTTGCCAAGGGATACGGCGCGCGAGCTTTCGGCCGATCGCCTCAGGCAGCGGCTCGAGATCGATCATCCGCAAGGATAGGACGATTATGGGGGGTCACAGGAAAAGCCGGATCGAACGCTTGCGTGAGCGGGTCGTCGGCTCCCTCGAGGAACTCGGACCGGGCCTCATCACGGGCGCGGCCGACGACGACCCGAGCGGGATCGCCACCTATTCACAGGCCGGAGCCCAGTTCGGCTACGGCCTCATGTGGACCATGGTCCTGTGCTATCCGCTGATGTCGGCCGTCCAGCTGGTCAGCGCGCACATCGGCCGAGTGACTGGCGCTGGCCTTGCGAACAATCTCGCCGGCGCACTCCCCAAGCGGTTCGTCGGCCTGCTGATCGGTATCCTTCTCCTCGCCAACATCATCAACATCGGGGCAGACCTGTCGGCGATGGCGGAAGCAGCCCGGCTGGT
>DATATH010000222.1:0-13084 GCA_036268895.1 Sphingomicrobium sp.
CTCGTCGCCCGGCAGGGTCGCGATTTCCGCCTCGATCGCTGCCGAGATGACCACCGCCTGGGCACCCTCGGCCGCGGCCTTGTCGAATATTATCCGTGATAGAGCGTTGCCGTTCGCTGCCTCGCCTTCGTCGACATTGCAGACATAGAGCACGGGCTTTCCCGTCAGGAGTTGCGCCCGCTGCAGTGCCTTGGCTTCCTCTGCGTCTTTCGGCTTCGTCAGGCGAGCAGGCCTGGATACGCGAAGCAACTCGAGCGCCTGGCCAAGTACCGATGCCTCGATCGTTGCTTCCTTGTCGCCCTGCTGCGCCTTCTTGACGAGATTGGGCACGCGTCGTTCGAGCGATTCGAGGTCGGCGAGCATCAGCTCGGTCTCGACCGTCTCCGCATCCGCGATCGGATCGACTCTACCCTCGACGTGAGTGACATCGCCGCCCTCGAAGCAGCGCAGCACATGGATGATGGCGTCGACTTCGCGAATATTGGCAAGAAACTGGTTGCCGAGACCCTCGCCCTTGCTGGCACCGCGCACCAGCCCGGCAATGTCGACGAATTCGATCTGCGTTTCGATCTCCTGCGCGGATTTCGCGATCGCGGCGATCTCATCGAGCCGCGTATCGGGGACCGCGACCCGGCCGACGTTCGGCTCGATCGTGCAGAAAGGATAATTGGCCGCCTGAGCAGCGGCGGTTTCGGTCAAGGCATTGAAAAGAGTCGATTTACCGACATTCGGCAGGCCAACGATGCCGCAGCGGAAGCCCATGTTTTTCCTGACGGGTAAGGGGAGTTGCGGCCCTCTACGCGAAATCGAGCTGAATTCTCAATCGGAGCGAGGGCCGGAGCAATCAGGCAAGGTTGAAACTGACCGACAGGCGTTCCTTGCGGCCCGATCCGGCGAGAACCTCATGACGAAGCCAGCTTTCCCAAAGGAGCAGAAGCCCCGGGCGCGGCTGGACGGTCACGAAGGACTGCAGGTCCTCGGGCGCGTCGTTTCGGCGCGGCGGCGCTGCCATCATCAGGGGCAGTCGCGGGTCCTCAAAGCGGATTGCGCCTGAACTTTTCGGCACCTCGACATAAAGCGTACCGGAGATGATGCTGCCGGGGTGGATGTGGCCGGAGTGGCCACCCTTGAGGAGGTTCACCCAAAGGCTGTCGATTCTCGACCTGCGGCCGAGGTCGAATGCGCATTCACGAGCAAAGTTTGCACAATGCACCGCCAGGACCTTCGCGAGCTCGGCAAAGGCGGGATCGCGCTTTTGAAGGTCGTTGAGCGAAGCGTAGCTGGTGTAGCCGGCGTAGCGATGCTCCCGGCTCCATCTGCGGCCGGCCTCGTCGTCCTCGGCAAGGCTGCGGATCGAATGCGCAAGTTCGGCAAGCAGCGCTTCGTCGCCAAGCTCGGCTTCGTAAAGCCGTGTCGCGAAGAGTGACCTTGGTGCCATTTTCAAGCGCTCTGAGGCTCCTTTGTGCAAGGCGCAAGGGCGTGGACAGGCCAGGGACCGATCTCTAGCGTCGCCGCTCCTCGGGGAGGGTCAAATCATGCGCCGCCACGTGTTTGCGTCTTCGCTTCTCTTTGTACTCGCCCTTCCCTTGGGCACTCCCTCCCTGGCTGCGCCCGCAGCGACCGAAACTCCCGCCGAGACGCCGCTCCTCGACGTCAAGGCCGACCCCATTACCGGCAAGATCGTCGCGACCCTTCCAAAACCGGACGCCAGCGGTATTTCGGCACGCTACATCTATCTCACCCAGCTCGGCACGGGGCTGGGATCGGCGCCGATTGGCCTTGACCGAGCATCGGCGAGCGACACCAGGATCCTCGTCTTCCGCCGGATCGGGAAAAAAGTGGCAGCCGAGATCGAAAACAGCAAGTTCGTGGCATCGAGCGGCGATCCGGACGAGCAGCATGCCGTCGACACCTCCTTCGCAACCTCCACCTTGTGGATGGGTGATGTCATAAATACTGCAAAGAACGGTTCATATACCGTTGATCTGGCTGGTTTCCTTGCCCGCGACGATCTCGACGTTCCGCGCACGATCAAGAATGGCGGTGGAGGCGACTTCAAGTTCGTTCCGGAGCTCAGCGCCGCCGATCCCAATTTCGTGAAAGTCTTCCCGAAAAACGCCGAGTTCGCGGCAAAGCTGACATTTCGCTCCGACGAGCCGAAGACCGAAGTCACCAACATCGTCAATGGCAATACGCTGACGCTGGTCCTGCATCATTCGCTGATCGCGCTCCCCGAACCTGGATATGTGCCGCGTACCGATCCCTATGGCTATACGCTCGGATTGCAGAAAGTGGATTTCTCGGCACCGCTCGGCGCTCCCATCGTGACCGATCTTGCCCGGCGCTTTCGGCTCGAGAAAGTGGATCCGTCGGCTGTCCGTTCGCCCGTCAAGAAACCGATCGTCTTCTACATCGACCGGAGCGCGCCCGAGCCGGTCCGGACCGCTCTCAAAGAGGGCGTGAGCTGGTGGAACGAGGCATTTGAGGCAGCCGGGTTTGAGAATGCCTTCAAGGTCGACGTACTGCCCGAAGGGGCCGATCCGCTCGACGTTCGCTACAATGTCGTGAACTGGGTCGACCGGGCAACTCGCGGCTGGTCCTACGGCCAGCCGATCGCGGACCCCAGGACCGGCGAGATCATCAAGGGCTCGGTTCTCCTGGGATCCCTTCGCACGCGCCAGGACCTGATCATCTTCCAGGCGCTGGTCGGGGCAGGGCTCACCGGCACGGGCGATCCCAACGATCCGATCACTGCAGCAATGGCCCGAATTCGTCAGCTTGGCGCTCACGAGGTCGGCCACGCGCTCGGCCTTGCACACAATTTCGCCGCCAGCACGCAGGGACGCTATTCCGTGATGGACTATCCAGGGCCGCGTATCACCCTCGATTCCAGCGGCGCTCCATCCCTCCGCGACTCCTATGGGGTCGGCCTCGGTCCCTGGGACAAGTTCATGATCAAGTGGCTCTATGCCGCGAAGAATGATGCCGAGGCGCGTCCGATTGTCGCTGAAGCTCGAGCCGAGGGTCTAAGATTCGTCGCCGACAATGACGGGCGCCCGGTAAGCGCGGCCCAACCGCTGGGCTCCTTGTGGGACGACGGGCCCGACCCCATCGCCGAACTTCGGCGCATCTTGGCGGTCCGGAGTGCGGCGGTGGCAAGGTTCGGGGCCGGCGCACTCCCGGCAGGCGAATCCCTCGCCGATCTGAGGCGCGCGTTCGTTCCGATCTGGCTGCTCGATCGGTACCAGATCGAGGCCGCTGCAAAGTCTCTGGGCGGAGTGAACTTTCCCTATGTCGTCAATGGCGAAAATTCAGTGGCGAAGGTGGTTCCGGGCGCCACTCAATGGGCGGCTCTATACGTGCTGCTCGATACGCTCGCTCCGGCCGAGCTGACGGTTCCGGCACGGCTCGATTCATTGCTCTCGAGCGGGTTTGGCGGCGACAATGACCGGCAGACCGAAATCGAAATCATTCCGACCGCAGGCGGTCCCGTGTTCGATCCTTTGGAGGCAACCGAGGTTGGGGCGGAGCAGACGCTCGATGCGCTTCTCGCGCCCGAGCGGCTGAACCGGCTCGAGGGCCAGCATGCCGGCGACCCGAGCATCCCGGCGCCATCGCAGCTCTTCGAACAGCTGTTCGGCCGCATCTTGTCGCAGACGTCGAGCGAAGTCGGGCGCAGAATCGCAACGATCGGGATCCTCGGCCTCGCCCGGGTGCAGCACGCCGCTTCGCTATCGCCGACCATATCGATGGAGCTTTCGGGGCGCCTTGATCGTCTCGCCGATCAGCTGCAGCGACAACGTGGCGAGGCTGCGGAGCAGGACTGGGCTCATGGGCTTGCCGCATTGCTCAAGGACCGCCAGACGCTCGACAAGATGCTCGCAGACCCCGCGCGCTACCCGCGCGTTCCTCCGGGCATGCCGATCGGCGAGGACGAGGAGTAACCGTCGCCGGGCCCGCGGGCTTTCAAATCCGGTTAGAGTCCTGATAGCAATAGAGATTGACTCGATGTCCGATGTCTTCCTCTCCTACGCGCGGCCCGATGAGCCGCATGCGGAGCGCGTTTCACAAGCACTTCGCGCGCTTGGCTATCGAGTCTGGCGCGATGACGAGCTTCCTGCGCACCGTAGCTATGCGGATGTCATCGAGGAACGGCTGAAAGCGGCAAAGGCCGTCGTCGTCCTGTGGTCGGCGGAGGCGGCGAGGTCGCAATGGGTGCGCGCGGAGGCCGATACGGCGCGATCGGCCGGAACCCTGGTGCAAGCGCTCCTCGACGAGCACATTCCGCCGCTGCCGTTCAACCAGATCCAGTGCGCTGACCTCAGGGGCTGGGATGGAAGCGCGGATACCGCCGGCTGGAAGAAACTGGTCGCGAGCGTCACTGCGCTCGCAGGCAGCGTGATCCAAGAGATGGTCGCGATCAGGCACCAGACCTCGATTTGCGTACTGCCTTTCCAGAACATGAGCGGAGATCCCGAACAGGAATATTTCAGCGATGGGATCAGCGAGGACATCACGACCGACCTCTCGAAGATCTCGGCGCTCGAGGTGATTGCTCGGAATACCGCTTTCACCTTCAAGGGCCGATCGGTCGATGTCTGCGAAGTCGCGCGCAAACTCGGCGTCAGTCATGTCCTCGAGGGCAGTGTCCGCAAGGCCGGCAATCGGGTGCGAGTGACCGCCCAGCTCATCGATGGCGTTAGCGGCGGCCACATCTGGGCCGATCGCTTTGACCGCGACCTCACCGACATCTTCGCGATCCAGGACGAAATCTCCCAAGCGATCGTCAACGCGCTGAGGGTCAAGCTCCTTCCGGAAGAGAAGAAGGCGATCGAAAATCGCGGGACTGCCAATGCCGACGCCTACAATCTCTTTTTAATGGCGCGCCAGTATTGGATCGATGGAGATTTCGGAGAGAGCGGTCGCGAACGGCGCGTCATCCGGATTTGCGATCGCGTGACCATTATCGATCCCAATTACGCTCAGGCCTGGGCGCTGATGGGCCTCGCGCAAGCCAATCTTCGCTATGCCTACACTGGGCACGAGGACCTCGATGACGGCCTGGCGGCTGCAAACCGGGCACTCGAGCTCAATCCAACGATTGCGGAGGCACATCTGCCCCGAGCCTGGCATCTCGCGATGCTCGGTCGCAACAAGGAAGCGACCTCGGAGATCGAGATTGCGCTTCAGCTCAATCCCGAATCCTGGGAGGTCAACAAGGAAGCAGCCCGGGTCCTCTACAGACAGGGTAAAATGGATGATGCCACACGCTATCTCGAGAAAGCGACGCGACTGGCCGAAACCGATTTCCATAGTCGCGGGATGCTGTCGGCATTGTATCTGGCGCAGGGCGATGTCGCGGGCGCGCGCGCATGCGCGGCGAAAGTGATCGGCCCGGTCGAGGCGGCCCTGGTGCGCAATCCCGACAATGGCGCCGCACTTGCCTATGGGGTGCTAAGCTTCGCTGCCACCGGAAATATCGAGCGGGCGAGCGAATGGATCGAACGCGCGTTGCTGCTTGATCCAGACAATATGTACATGCGCTACAACCTCGCCTGGCCGGTGCTGGCGTTCTTCGACGACAAGGAACAGGCGCTCGAGTTGCTCGAGCCTGCGCTCGCCAAGGGAGGCAGGACCCTGGTCAGTCTCGCCGTGGCCGACCGCAACCTTGATGCTCTGAGGGACGACCCGAGGTTCCGGCGCATGGTGGAGGAGGCGCAGGAGCGGGTGGAGCGCGCCACGCAGATCAATCCGGCTGCTGCAACCTCAGTGCCACTTCGCTCATGAAGCGTGCGTCCTCGCCGTCGGCGAGCCACTCCGCTTCGCCGGCAATGGCGGCGAGCACGTCCGACAAGGGCTCGATCTCCTTCTTCGAATAATTGCCGAGCACATGGGGTGTGACGAGATCCTTCCGGCCGGGACCGGGATGACCAATGCCGATGCGCACGCGGCGGAATTCGGCTCCGAGCGAAGCGTCGATGGAACGAAGCCCATTATGACCGGCGAGTCCGCCCCCGACCCGCACCTTGACCTTGAACGGCGCGAGATCGAGCTCGTCGTGAAAGACTGTGAGCGCGTCCTGGTCCAGCTTGTAGAAGCGAAGGGCCTGCTGAACGGCGTCGCCGCTGTCGTTCATGAAGGTCTGCGGCTTGAGGAGCAGGATCCGGTTGCGGCCGAGACGCCCTTCCGCGACCAGGCTCCGGAACTTCTTCTGCCAGGGTCCGAAATCGTGCGCCTCGGCAATCGTGTCGACTGCCATGAACCCGACATTGTGCCGCTGAAGCGAATATTGTGCGCCCGGATTGCCGAGGCCGACCCAGAGTTGCATGCCAGGCTCCCTAGCGTGAGCTTCGCGCAAAAAGAAACCGCCCGCCGGGAAGGTCGAGCGGTTCTTGTTCGCCTCAAGGTCGGAAAGGTTACTCCCCGCCTTCTTCTGGAGCTTCTCCGCCCTCGGCCACTTCGCCTTCCTCGAGGGTCGGAACCTCGCCGGCCGGCGCGGTCTCTTCCTCTTCGGCCTTCATCGCCGAAGGAGCGACGATCGTCGCAACGGTGAAGTCCTCGTCCTGGTTCGACGGCAGAACTCCATCGGGCAAGTTCACCTCGCTGATATGGACCGAATCGCCGATGTCCAAACCGTCGAGCGGAATGTGGATCTCGCTCGGGATGTGTGCGGCGTCGCACACCAACTCGAGCTCGTGCTGGACGACATTGAGCACGCCGCCGCGCTTGAGCCCCGGTGAGGCCTCTTCATTGTCGAACCGCACGGGCACCGCGACATGGACCTTCGTGTGCTCGGAAATGCGAAGGAAATCGACGTGCATCGGCCGGCTGGTGACCGGATGGAAGTCGACCGCCTTCGGCAAGGTCCGCTGCGGCGTGCCTTGGAAATCGATCATGATGACCGAGTTCATGAAGTGACCGGTCGAAAGCATTCTGGTGAGAAGCCTCTCCTCGACGTGAATCGAAAGCGGCTCTTTCTTTTCGCCGTAAACTACGGCGGGTACCCGGCCTTCGCGGCGCAATGCACGGGAGGCTCCCTTGCCAGCCCGGTCGCGCCCCTCGGCGGGCAGCGTCAGCTGTTCGCTCATTTGGCTATACTCCGATTGCTAAAAGTCCCGTGCCACGCCTCCAGGGATGACCATGGCCAAGGAGCGCGCCCCCTAAGGGAGAGAGCCCGGAAATGCAAGCTTGCCGCTCAGTATATGCGATGGGACTCGATGCCTTTCTCGGCGAGGCGCACGAGGACGCTGTCCCTACCCGCAAGATGACCGACGCCGACTGCGACGAAGACCGTGCCCGGTGTCTGCAGCCGGGCGGCGATCCAGTCCGCCCATCGCGCATTCCGCTCGGTGAACATCATCCGATAGGTATCGGGCGAGGCGGCGTCCAACTGGTCGAGCATGTGGACGAATACGCTCTGGTCTCCACGCTTCCACGCGGACTGCATTTCGGCCATCGCCTGCGACAGGCTCTCCATCTGCTGGCCGTCGATCAGCTGGCCCGCCTTTGCCATTCGCGGAGGAGCAGGCGGGGTCGCACGAAGATGATTGAACATGTTCAACTGCAGCTGAAGCGTCTCGAGGCCCTCCACGGTCTTGCCTTCGCCTTCGGCAATATGGCGAAGCACCATGTCGGCTCCGTTGTCGACCTCCATCCCCTGCGATTGGCTCGCACTGATCGCCATTTTCGTCGTCGCGAGGAATGATGCGGAAGGCGTGACCGAGGGCGCCCGGATTGTCTGGCTGATCTGCCGGGCTGCATCGGGCCCCTCCGGAAGGAGGGTCTCGAGAACCAGCTCGTTCGATTGCTCGAAGGCGCTGCGCACATTGTGGTCGAGCCAATGCTCGTCGGCGTCAAGCGCATGGAAAGTGCCGAACAGGTAGATGGTCGTGTCCGCGTCATGGACCTCGAACATTGCAGGTTCGGGCGGCGAGGGCAGGGCGGGAGCAGGCGTTGCGACAGCGATCGCAGCAGCAGCTAGCAAGTTGACCATCCATCACCCTCCCCAAGGTGGACGGTACTGGTGGGAACGATGAACGCGAAAGAAGGATGGCGAAAACTCACGCCTTGCGGAAAAACCACCGCTTTCCATCAGCTTCGCGCATCAGACCCCCCAGCCCGATACCTTGGGAGAATGGTCATCGACTTGTTAATAAATGTCTAGCGAAATCCGCAAAACGTGAACTTTTCCCGATCGATGGAGGCCGTTGCGGGTCAACTGACGCCTATTGGACACGCCGGACGCGATAACCGTCCCTCTGAAGCTGTGCGATGACCGAATCATTGCCCGCGAGATGTCCAGCGCCAACGGCGATCATGATTGCTCCGGGCTTCGCCATCCGCTGCTCGATCCACTTGCTCCAATTCGCATTTCGCTGATGGAGGAGCGCCTGAGCGAGGTCGGGTGAGGCGGCGAGATCGCGATCGAAGGTCCGGGCGATCGCCGAAACGTTGCCGTCGGACCAGGCCTTGAGCATTCCTGAAAATTCCGCTTCCGCGGCCTTGGAATCGTCGAGCGCACCCTCGAGGAGCGCCAGCTGCGCCTTTTCGGGCAGCCTGTCGAAGAAGCCGAACTGCTCGAGATTGGTTTCGAGCTCGCCGATCGGTTTTCCCTCGCTCGTAAAGGTGTTGCGCAGCACCGCTTCGACGCCTTCATCGCCCTTGAGGTTCATGTCGCGATACTGATTGCCAAGAAGGATGAAAGCCACGGCCCAGGTCTCCATCCGGTCGAATGCCTGCGGAGGAAAGCCGCTCTTCTTGACTGCCGCTTCGAGCGCTCCGCGCTTGCCGGGCGGCACCCGATCGATGAGCGGGGGAAGATTGGGCGTATTGAAGGCGAGGCTCGCCATTGCGGACATGATCTTGCTTGGGTCCTTCTCGTCGACAATCGTCTCGACGATCAGCTGCTGGGAATTTTCCACCGCATGGTCGAACCTGGCCGTACGCCATTCAAAATTATCAGGAAGGAGGTGGATCGTTCCGAACAGATAGATGGTCGTGCCTGGATCGCTCACTTCCCATAGCGCGGGATGCGCCGGATGCGGCGCCTTTGCCGCTGCGGGAGCGGCAACTAGGAGGCCAACAAGACCAAATGCGGCGGCGGTCCGCCGGATGAAGGATTTCAGCATGGATTCAAGAGCCTTTCGGTGAGGCGTTCGCACGGGGGCCTAGCGGCGGCAAGCTGAACCGCCGATGTTCCCGGCTGCACCCTCATTCGAGCGGCACTTGCCCCATTGCAGACCATCCGCCAAAGCCAGCGCAATCAATTCGCTTCACATGGGGCCGTTCGTTTGAGCCTGAGCTTCCAGGACCTGATCCTAACGCTCCACCGCTACTGGGGCGCGCAAGGGTGCGTCATCCTGCAGCCCTATGATCTCGAGATGGGGGCGGGCACATTCCACCCGGCGACGGTGCTCCGATCGCTCGGCCCGGAGCCCTGGACGGCCGCTTACGTCCAGCCTTGCCGCCGCCCGACTGACGGCCGCTACGGCGAAAATCCCAACAGGCTAGGCCATTATTACCAGTATCAGGTGGTTCTGAAGCCGAGCCCGGAAGATCTCCAGGATCTCTATCTTGGAAGCCTGGTGGAGATCGGCATCGACCCACTGAAGCACGACATCCGCTTCGTCGAGGACGATTGGGAGAGCCCGACCCTCGGGGCCTGGGGACTTGGCTGGGAAGTCTGGTGCGACGGCATGGAAGTGACGCAGTTCACCTATTTCCAGCAGGTCGGCGGTTTCGAATGCCGCCCGGTCACCGGCGAGTTGACCTACGGCCTGGAGCGGCTCGCGATGTACATCCAGGGCGTCGACAATGTCTTCGACCTCAGGTTCAACAGCGGGGACGTGACTTACGGCGACATCTTCTTCGAGAACGAGCGCGAAATGTCAGCCTATTATTTCGAGGTCGCGGACACCGATGCCTTGTTCGACCTGTTCCGCAAGGCCGCAGCAGAATGTGAGCGATGCCTCGAGGCGAACCTTCCGATCCCGGCATACGAGCAGGCGATCAAGGCGAGCCACGTCTTCAATACGCTTCAGGCGCGGGGCGTGATCAGCGTCGCCGAACGCCAGGCCTATATCGGCCGCGTCCGCGAGCTTTCGAAGGCAGCCTGCGGCGCGTGGCTGGGACGGGGCTCCTGATGGCCGACTTCCTGCTCGAAATCCTGTCGGAGGAAATCCCTGCTCGAATGCAGCCGGCGGCGCGCAACGAGCTCGCCCTGCTTTTCGCGGAATGTACCGGCGAAGCGGGCCTTTCGACCGGGCCGATCGAGATCCATTCGACTCCCCGGCGGCTGGTGCTGACCGCTCACGACGTGGCGGAAGGGACCGAAGCGACCCAAGAGGAGGTCAAGGGCCCTCGAACATCGGCGCCGCCGCAGGCGCTCGAGGGATTCCTTCGCAAGACCGGCCTTCGCAAGGAGCAGCTCGAGGATCGCGGCGGCGTATATTTCGCAATCATCGAACGGCCGGGAAGGGCTGCCACGGAGATCCTTAGCGAGGCGGTGCGGAGGATTATCGCCGATTTCCCCTGGCTGAGGTCGATGCGCTGGGGATCGGGATCGCTCCGCTGGGTGAGGCCGCTTCACGGGATCGTCGCAATCCTTGGCGAGAAGATTGTGCCCTTCGAAGTGGATGGGATCGCTTCTGGAGCGACGACGGTCGGCCATCGCTTCCATCACCCCGGTCCGATTACCGTCGGCGGCGCTGCCGACTATGTCGAAAAGCTCCGCGCCTGCCATGTGATCGTCGACCAGGAAGAGCGCGAACGAATCATTCGCGAAGGCGCCGAAAAGGCGGCTTCAAGAGCAGGACTGTCGCTCCTTGGCGATGAGGGGCTTGTCGTCGAAAATGCCGGCCTTACTGAATGGCCTGTGCCGTTGGCCGGCGAATTCGACGAAGATTTCCTCGACGTGCCGCGCGAGGTGATCGTCCTCACCATGCGAACCAACCAGAAATATTTCGCCTGCACGGCCTCGGACGGCGGACTTGCGCCCGCATTCATCTGCGTCGCCAATGTCGCGGCACGTGACGGGGGTGCGGCAATCGTCGAGGGCAACCGGCGAGTGCTCGCAGCGCGCCTTGCCGATGCCCGGTTCTTCTGGGAGCACGATCTCAAGATCGTGCTCGAACAGCAGGGCAAGAAGCTCGACCAAATCGTGTTTCACGAGAAGCTCGGCACAGTGGCCGACAAGGTCGAGAGAATCGCAAAGCTTGCGAAGTGGCTGGTCGAGAGCGGCGTCATCAAGGCCGACGCAGCCGAGGTCGAGCGTGCCGTGCGGCTGTCCAAGGCCGATCTCGTAACTGGCATGGTCGGTGAATTTCCGGAGCTGCAAGGCGTGATCGGCGGTTATCTTGCCGATGCACAGGGCGAGCCCAAGGCGGTCGCCCAGGCTATCCGCGAGCATTACAGGCCGGCAGGGCAGGGTGACGAGGTGCCGACGGCGCCGGTAAGCGTCGCGGTCGCGCTCGCCGACAAGCTCGATTCGATTTCGGCCTTCTTCGTGATTGGCCACAAACCCACGGGATCGAAGGACCCGTTTGCACTTCGCCGAGCGGCGATCTCGTCGATCGAGATCATCGTGCGCAATGGCTTGCGGCTGCCGCTCACCCGGGTGCTGCGGGGAAGTCTCGCCAATTGCGCAGGGCAGATGGACGACGGCACTGCCGCTCACCGGCTGGACCGCACTGCAGGCGAGCTGATCAACTTCTTTGCGGACCGGCTGAAGGTCCAGCAGCGCGAGGCCGGCGTTCGGCATGATCTGATCGACGCTGTCTTTGCTTTGGGCGAGGAGGACGACCTCGTGCGCCTCCTCGCGCGGGTGAGTGCACTCCAGAAATTCGTCGAGACCGAAGAGGGCCTCGACCTTCTGACCGCCTACAAGCGTGCCGCCAACATCCTGAAGAAAGAGAAGTGGACCGGGCCGCAGGTGATGAGCTCGCTCGCCGAGCAGGGAATTCCCCAGACCGGCGAAGAGGATCCCCTCGTGCTCGTCGAGGAGCCGGGCCTGAGGGAAGCGATCGCCGAGATGGCGCTGGGCAAGGCGGGCGCCGAGCTTCCGGAGGAGAAGCGCCTGATTGACGCGCTCGATGCGGCGGAGCCGAGAGCTTCCGCAGCGATCGCAAAGGAAGACTTCACAAGAGCCATGGCAGCGCTCGCGTCGCTACGAAAGCCGATCGACGCTTTCTTCGACCATGTGACCGTCAACGACTCCGATTCGGCCAAGCGCGAGCGGCGGCTGAACCTCTTGATGCGATTTCGCGACGCGGTGAACACCGTCGCGGATTTCTCGAAGGTCGAGGGCTAGCTACGTGCGATCGTCGCGATCGTGGTCCTTGGCGGCCGCGGAACGCAGGCTATCGCGCTCGCGCCACTCCTTCTCACGATCCGCATGCTCGCGCTCGAGCGCTTCGCGGCGGTCGACTTCGCTCTTGTAGCGGGCCTTCCACTTGCGCCGTCCGCCGGCGGTCAGGAACACGCCGATCAAAAGACCAAGGAGCAAGACGAGGACGCAGATCGCCCAGAGATTCGGGTCGGTCGTTATGTTCATTGCGCTTCCCCAACGTCGATGAGTTCGCAGCGACTACGCTTCAGCGCGCCGACGCGTTCCCACCCTGCCTTGTCGGGTCGAGCCGAACGGGGCGGATCAGGGACCGTGGAGGAAGCTGTCGTGGATCGAACAGCTTGCGGGGCCGAGGATGACGACGAACAGCGTCGGAAGGATGAACAGGATGAGCGGAACGGTCATGATCGCCGGCAGACGCGCGGCTTTTTCCTCGGCCCGCATCATGCGCTGGTGACGGAACTCGGCCGAGAGCACGCGAAGAGCCGAGGCTAGCGGGGTGCCGTACTTCTCGGTCTGGATCATAGTCGTGACCACGCCCCGGACCGCTTCGAGATCGACACGGTTGGCGAGATTCTCGAACGCCTGGCGACGCTCGTTGAGGAAGCCGAGCTCGATGGCCGTAAGGCCAAACTCGTCGCCTAGCTCGGGATAGGCCTTGCCGAGTTCCCGTGAGACCCTGCCGAAGGCAGCGTCGACCGTGAGACCAGCTTCCGCGCAGATGACGAGCAGGTCGAGCGC
>DATATH010000223.1:0-31727 GCA_036268895.1 Sphingomicrobium sp.
TGTTCGATATTGCGTCTGATCATACGATCAATGGCTACCTCGTTCGCAGCGATTTCGTCTCTCTTCAACTGAGCATCCCGCAAAAGCCGCTGATTTCGCTCGTCTTGACTTTCCAGCTTTCGGTACCGTTGCATGCGTGCCTCCGGCGAGTGGAACGTTTCGCAGTCACAATAGTCGCATCGATTGCACTTAATGCCCGCGCACGCTCCGAGGACGCAACCGCCGCGAATCCGATATTCTGCATGACGTCGATGCCAAGCCGCGAAAACCAACCGACCCTCATTGGCCGTCAATGTGCGCTTAGTTGATCGCAGCGTGGCAGAGCAGAGGTGACAGCCGGCGAATTTGCTGCGCCCGTTCCAACGTATCCCTCGGGCACATCCAGGCACCAACCGGACGCCGTGTTTGCGCGGACCCTATGTATTTGGTTTCCCGCCTTCATCATCGGTGGCGGCTCAACTTGAGCGATGGGCTGGGTCGCTTGTGTGAGCGCAGGAGCGGCACCGCCGCCCATCGTGCACTGGCATTCCTTCGTCACAAACCAATGCGGCAGCGGCCCTGACGCGCCTTGCTGCGCGTCCAAGCAGGCAGTTATTCACTCGCGGCGGAAGACAACAGTATCGGGCAAGGCCCCTAGGTTCCGTTTCTCGCATTCGATTCGGATGGCGCTGATGCGTTTCCGAATGGAAGGGCTCCCAAAAGGTTGAAGCGCTAGACTGATGCTTTCATATGCCCATCCGGTGAGCTTCCGAACGCTCTTAGCGACTTTGCTGGCGCTGGCGGTCTTCTTATCGCCAGCCGTCACGAGTGTCGCTGCGGCCCATGCGGCTGTTTCCGACCATCAGATGCAGATGATGGAGTCTGGTCACTGCGAGTCAGCACCGTCCGGCCACCACGAAAAGTCAGATGGGAAGAGCTGCTGCATTTCAGTCTTTGTCGGGCTGGCTGTCGACCCAGCCGCGCCCCTCGCGGAACCGACCTTTCTGCTCTCGCCGCCGATGTATTTCCTCGCCGCATTCAATCACCCTTACCTGAGCGAGATCGCAACGCCCCCTCCACGACATTCCTGAGATTCCACCGACCGAAACCGGATCTCAGGAGAATTCAGTGAAGATGAAGTTGTTTGCGGCCGCGAGCGCGCTGGCACTCGCCGTCGTGGCCACGCCAGCCGTAGCGCAGGGCCAACCCATGGCGGGTATGACAATGCCCATGCCGGAAAAGCCGACAGCCAAGAAGACCGCACAGAAGAGGAAAGCTGCGGCGAAGAAGCCGCGTAAAAACGCGACGGTGAAGATGCCGGCAGCGGCAAAGCCAAAGTCGCGGACGCCGCATCGCGACCACGCTGCGGGCGCTGAACCAACGACCGAGCTGAGCATGACCATGCCGATGGGGCATGGCGGGACTCAACCGACGCAGTCACCGCCGATGCAGCCGGGCATGACCATGCCGATCGATCATTCCCAACAAGGGACAATGCCGCCGCGCGAGCGGGGCGCAATGAGGCCGATAGATCATTCGCAAATGCCGATGGAGCACGGCCAAATGCTGATGGGCGAGCATGCCGGCCACACGGGTCAGATGACTGGTGCGCTCGGCACCTATCCGATGGAGCGCGAAGCTTCCGGCACGGCCTGGCAGCCCGACTCCTCCGAGCACATGGGCCTAATGGGCATGTCGGGTGACTGGATGCTGATGGCGCATGGGACCGTGAACCTCGTGTACGACCACCAGTCGGGTCCGCGCGGCGACGATAAGGCATTCGCGAGCGGCATGCTGATGGGCATGGCGCGGCGTCCGCTCGGCCATGGCTCGCTGCAGTTTAAGGCGATGCTAAGCCCAGACCCGCTGATGGGGCCCAGTGGCTACCCGCTGCTACTGGCAAGCGGCGAGACGGCGAACGGACGCGACCGCCTGATTGACCGGCAGCATCCGCATGATCTCTTCATGGAGCTGTCCGCTTCGGTGTCGCAGGACATCGGCAAGAACGGCAGCGTCTTCTTCTACGGCGGGCTACCGGGAGAACCTGCGTTCGGCCCGCCAGCATTCATGCACCGAGAATCGATCATGGATTCGCCCGAAGCGCCGATCACTCACCATTGGCTGGATTCGACCCACATCACATTCGGGGTGCTAACGGCGGGACTCATCGTGGACCAGTTCAAGGTCGAAGCGAGCCGCTTTAATGGAAGGGAGCCTGACCAGCACCGGTGGGATATCGAAACTGGCCCTCTCGACTCGACGTCTGTGCGGCTTTCGTGGAATCCGACGCGAACGCTGGCGCTTCAGGGCAGCTGGGCGCATTTGGTCGATCCGGAACAGCTAGAGCCGGGGGTGAACCAGAATCGGTTATCCGCCAGCGCCTTATGGGCGGATGACCTTGCTCCCGGATGGCATGCCGCCGCAACGCTTGCTTGGGGGCGGAAGTCCGCTGACGGCCACAGTGACGATGGCGTGGCGCTCGAAGGATCGCTCAAGCACTCGGATTGGACCTTCTTCGGTCGCGGCGAATGGGTCGAAAACCGGGAGCTGGTTCAGCGACAGGACGAACCGGCATATCGGGTCGGCAAAGGCTCAATCGGTGCGCTGCGGGATTTCCGAGTGGCGGAGCATTTGTCGCTCGGCGCGGGAGGGCTGTTCTCCCTGAACTTTGTCCCCGATGGGCTCGCACTGCTCTACGGGGGGCATAATCCGACCGGCGCAATGGCTTTCATCCGCCTGAAGCTCGACTGAGGAGGTATTCGAAAATGGCGGGTTCTTTCGACGTGCGTCGGCACTTGCCAAGCACCGCCTTCGTGCTCGTGCTGCTGCTCGTGATCGCCGCTTTGGCGGGCATCTTCATATATGTCGGCGTCTACAATGTCGGCGCGGACGCGCCGCACACAAATTTCGTCTATAACTTGCTGCACGAGCTGCGTGACCGATCCATCGCACAACATTCCCGGAACATCAGGCCGCCCGCAGACCTGAACAGCCGCAAGCGAGTTTCGGCAGGGGCTGGTCTCTACAACGAGATGTGCACCGGTTGTCACCTCGCTCCCGGAATGGAGCCGAGCGAGATGAGCCAGGGCCTCTATCCGCAAGCACCACGGCTCGCTCACGAGTCCGATCACACGCCCGCGCAGCAGTTCTGGATCATCAAGCATGGGGTGAAGCTCACCGCGATGCCCGCGTGGGGCAAGACGCATAACGACGATCTGATCTGGGATATGGTCGCGTTCCTTCAGCAGCTGCCGAAGCTGTCGCCAGAGCAATACAAGGCGGCGGTCGCGAGCGCGCCCGAGAACCACGAGGAAATGATGAAGGACATGCCGGCTCGAGCCGGCACCTAACCTTCGGAGCAAAAGTGTTACCCACGTTTCCGGAATAATCCGTAACCTATGTGTCCGGGTACGGACCAAACGAAAGTGGTGAGCCCTGCTGGATTCGAACCAGCGACCTACTGATTAACCTCCCACCTCGGCTTTCGCCGCCCCGTTGCCGGGTTCGTGGTCTGGACCTTCCCTTCGCCGTGTCCCGAAGGATTTAGGCGGGTGCCGTCAGGCCTCTACACCTTCCCCATTGCTGGGGCTTGGCTCGGGATTGCCGTCGCCGCGACGCGGACGGGTTCCCCGACTTTGACACCTTCTCGTCCGCCGATTTCTCGGCGGCGACTCCAATCGAAGTCAGTTGCTCTACCGACTGAGCTAAGGGCCCTCACTATCAAATCTCTATCAGAACTGTTCGTCGATCTCCTATAAGCTTTTGTTATTAAATAATAATCAGGCGAGTTGCCACATCGTCAAAAGTCAGTTGCTCTACCGACTGAGCTATGCGCCCACTGGCGCGGCGGTTACCCTCGTGGAGCTCGTCGGGCAAGGCGGTGGGCGAGGTGACGTGCGGTGAGGCTTCCTCGAATTCGCCAGTTGGGAGCGATTGCCGCAAGCGGCTGCAGAACGAAGCTGCGGTTATCGAGCCCATAATGGGGAATGGTCAATGACCCGCACCGGAAAGCGCCTCCGCTCCAAAGGATTATGTCGAGGTCGAGTACACGCGCGGCCCAATGTCTTGCCCTTCGTCGCCCGAATTCTCGTTCCAACGATTTGAGATGGCTCAGCATCTCGGGAGGCTCGAGATCGCTTTCGACCAGCGCGACGCCATTGGCAAAATCCCGACCAGCCCCACCAATGGCAGCGTTGAGAATGATTGGCGAAGCGTCAAAAAGACCAAATTCCTGATCGAGTGCCGCGATCGCCGCCTCCACGACCTTTGGAGGTCGTCCGTAACGGCCGTGAGAGCGGTTCGAACCGATCGCGATGGCGTAGAGGTACGACACCAACAAGCCCTGTCATTGAGAGCCAGACGACGCAATCCGGCATCGGCCGCATTGCCCAGTCGGATCGCCCGGCGCACAGGCGGCGAGTGACCCAACCCGCCGAACTCTCGCCAATCCCGCAGGCCGAGCCGCCACGCGATTGTTCCTTATGCCCTCGGTTGGTGACATTGCGCGAAGAGCTCCGAATGGAGCAGCCGGATTGGTGGAACTCTCCAGTGCCTGCTTTTGGCGATGCCGACGCCTGGCTTGCGATTCTGGGCCTCGCTCCTGGAAGACGGGGAGCGAACCGCACCGGGCGTCCCTTTACCGGCGATTATTCGGGCGAGATCTTTTATTCGACGTTGCTCAGGTTCGGACTTGCGCACGGCACGTACCGGGGAGAGGTCGACGACGATTTGAAGCTCGTCGGCGCCATTGTGCTCAATGCAGTCAGGTGCTTGCCGCCAGGCAACAGGCCGCTGCCCCAGGAAGTCGCCAACTGCGGCGATTATCTGGTGGATTCGCTCGCGTTGCTACCGCAGGTCAGGGTCATCGTTGCGCTTGGGCAGATCGCTCATGCGTCAGCAGCAAAAGCGCTCAGATTGAGCTCAGCCTCGACGAAGTTCGCTCATGGCGCCGAAACTCTAATGACGGATGGCCGGGTGCTACTCGCAAGCTATCACTGCTCCCGGCAGAACACGAACACGGGCAGGCTCACCCGCGAGATGTTCGAGAGCATCTTCGAACGGGCACTGGAGCGTCGGAAATGAGCTTTGTTGCGCAAGCGCACCTCGCTCAGACATCCTCCACCAATCGGCCATAGAGCTCGGGACGGCGGTCGCGGAAAAAGCCGAAGGCCGCCCGGTGCTTTTTCGCCCTGGCAAGATCGAGCGTCGCGACGATGACGCCGGTCTCGTCCGCGCCCAACTCGGCGAGGATGTCGCCGCGCTCATCGCAGATGAAGCTGTGACCGTAGAACCGCTGCCCACACTCGGTTCCGATGCGGTTCGCGGCGACGACCGGCACGACATTGGAAACCGCATGGCCGACCATCGCCCGGCGCCATAAACGTGAAGTGTCGAGGTCGGGATCGTGCGGCTCGGAGCCGATCGCGGTCGGATAGAAGAGGATATCGGCGCCCATCAGCATCATGGCGCGCGCGGTTTCCGGGTACCACTGGTCCCAACAAACCCCGACTCCAAGCCTTGCGCGATGCGGCCCGTCCCACACCTTGAAACCGGTGTTGCCTGGCCGAAAGTAGAATTTCTCCTCGTAACCCGGCCCGTCGGGGATGTGTCTCTTGCGATAGACGCCGGCAATATTTCCGTCGGAGGTGACCATCGCCATGGAATTATAATGGTGAGGGCCTTCGGCTTCGAAGAAGCTCGTCGGGATCCAGATCTTCAGCTCTTTCGCCAACTCCTGCATCGCCATTACCGAGGGGTGTTCGGCCGTCGGTCGCGCATTCGCAAACAGGCTCTCGTCCTCGACCCGGCAGAAATAAGGACTTTCAAACAGTTCGGGCGGGAGGACGACCTCGGCGCCTTTTCCCGCAGCGTCGCGCACGAGCTCGCTCACGGTGCGAATGTTCGCGACCGTGTCGTCGGTGAACGCGAGCTGCAGCGCCGCGACGGTCAGCTTGGTCATGGGCGGCGCATGTAATGAGTCGAACCGCCGATTGCGAGACACCGGACTCCAGCTTGTCGAACTTGGGGCCAGAGGTCAGGGTAAGGCGATGGTCGATCCCGGGAAGCTTGCGACTTTCGCTCTGATGTCGGCCGCCGCGAGCTTGGTTCCCGGCCCCTCGATGCTGTTCGTCATGGGGCAATCGGTTTGGCGTGGAGGCTGTTCGGGAGCGCTTGCTCTCGCCGGGATTCAGTTCGGCTACTTCTGGTGGTGGGTGCTGGCTGCGCTCGGCCTCGGAACACTGGGAGTGACCTTTCCCGTCGCTCTGCATCTCCTCGCCTTCGGGGGTGCTTGCTATATCGCCTGGCTCGGCCTCAGCGCGTTGCGGTCTGCAAGAGATTCGCAAGAAGCACCGCAACGATCTGCAAGGCTCTCGTCACATTCATTTCGCGACGGATTCCTGGTGGCGATGAGCAATCCGAAGTCGCTGATTTATATGGTCGCCCTTCTGCCGCCCTTCGTGGATGCGCGCCTTCCCATCGTGCCGCAGCTGGTGCTGCTGGCGCTGGTCGCGATGGCAATCGATGTGGCGCTGGGCACCGCTTACATACTTGCCGGCCACGGGCTTGCTCGAGCGATGAGTAGCGGAGCAACGCGCAAGTGGCTCGATGGCGCCGTTGGCACGATCTTTCTCGTCATCGCTGCGGCGATTCTTGCCGATCTCCTTCTTCGCTGACATCGGCTCGGACTTAGGCTGGCACCTGCTGCGAGATGCAGTGAAAGCTTCCGCCCCCGGTGAGGATGTGGTCGGCTCTAAGCCCGACAGCAACGCGATCCGGGAACAGGACCTGGACAATCTCGACTGCCGCGCGATCATTGGGGACGCCATATTGCGGAACGACGACTGTGGCGCTCCCGATGTAGAAATTCATGTAGCTCGCCGGGAGCAACTCGCCGTCCTCGTCGACAACGCGTCCGGGCGAGGGAAGTGTGACGATATCGAGTGCGGTTGAACGCAGCCGCCGCGCTGCATCGCGATAGACCGCTTCGTTCGGATCGTCCGGATCAGGCGTCGGAATCGCAATTCGCCCCGGCGCAACGAACCGTGCGAGATTGTCGACATGGCCGTCGGTGTGATCGTTGAGGAGGCCCGAGCCTAGCCACACGACCCGTTCGAAGCCGAGGTCCCGCTGAAGGCATTTCTCGACCTCATCGCGGGTCAGCGTGTTGCGATTGGGGTTTAGAAGGCACTGCTCGGTGGTGATCACGGTGCCCGAACCATCGCCGTCAATCGCGCCGCCCTCGAGCACCCAATCCGCCTTGGAGAATGGCAGGCCGGCGTCGCGCGCCAGCCGCTCGCCGACGTCCTGATCTCCCTCGAGATCATATTTGCCGCCCCACCCGTTGAACCCAAATCCCTGAGCTCGGCGCTCGGCGCCGCGGAACAGCACGATGGGTCCAGTATCGCGCAGCCAGATGTCGCCGAAGGGCTCGACGATCACGTCGGCGAACGGGGCAAGCTTCCGAGCGGTTTCTGCGGCCCCATCGTGCGCGGCAACGAGCCGAACCCTCTCGCCCTTGCCGTCGGCGTGAACGGCTTGGGCGAAGTTCGCCACCTCCTGCTCGGCGGGCTTTAGATCGCCGAGCCACAATTCAGGGTCGCTCGGAAATCCGATCCACACGGCTTCGTGCCGCGCCCATTCCGGAGGCGGGAAGGGTGGTGTTATTTGCATGCCTGCGCGGCTAACAGGCGAATGCGTCAGCGCCAAGTTGTCACGGCAGTTGTCAGAAACAGCAATTGTAACAGCAGATTAAATATCTTTGTTGGGTCCAGTGGAACTCAACTTCATTCTGGTCGGGCTCTATTTCGTGCTTCATAAGCACCAAGCGAACAGCCCCCCTACTCTGACAAGCTCATGCGGCGCGAGCGAGACCTGGCTTGCGCAGGCGACGAATGCGCCGCCGCCCTCACCGTGGGGCTAGAGAGGCGAACGCGGCCGCTAAGCCCAAGACTATTTCAACTGCTGAATGATTGTCCCGGGCGTGCCTCAGGGTGCGCCCGCGAAACGTTCCTGCAGTGGTCCGAGCGAATCGTCGTGGGTCAGGTCAAGGTGCAGCGGTGAGACCGCAACATATCCGTCTGCGACCGCTTCGAGGTCGGTCTGGTGTCCGGGTGTCTCGACCATCGGTCCAAGTCCGAACCAATAATAATCGTAGCCGCGCGGGTCCGTCCGCTGGACGATTCGAAGGCGACCATAGTCGCGCAGGCCCTGGCGGCAGGTGCGAACGCCTTTGACCTCGTCCGGAGCAAGGGCCGGGAAATTGATGTTGATGAGCGTGTGCGCGTCGGTCCTAAACTCGAGCAGGGGCCGAAGTACCCGCTCGGCCCATGCCTCGGCGGCGGCGAAGGGTACCGTGTCACCCATGCCCTCGCGTGAATAGGCCTGGCTGAGCGCGATCGAGCGGACTCCGGCAAGCGCTCCTTCCATCGCTGCCGAGACGGTGCCGGAATAGGTTACGTCCTCGGCGAGGTTTGCTCCGCGGTTGATCCCGGAAAGGATCACGTCGGGCGGCGAGTCCTTCATTATGTGCGCGAGCGCAAGCATCACGGCATCGGTCGGAGTGCCGGTTACCGAAAAGCGGCGATCGTCATGCCGGCGAAGCCGAACCGGAGTCGTGAGGGTGAGCGAATGGCCCGCCCCGGACTGCTCCTCGGTCGGAGCCACGATCCAGATATCGTTGCTGAATTTGCGCGCTACCGATTCGAGAAGTTTGAGGCCGCGCGCGTTCACGCCGTCGTCGTTGGTGAGCAGCATCCGCACGCGCAAAGCCTATGGGGTAGCGGCTCGATTGCTGCAACCGCGAAGAGCGCCGGTACAAAATGCGCCATATTCGCAACAGCTTGGCGATTTCTTCACTCCTCATGTGTCAGTGCTTGTTAAGAGTCGGCCGCATAACTATAGCGCCCGGTTGGGGATGCAGGATTTGCCCGGTAAGTCCCGGGAAAGTCAGTAGTATTTGCCTCCGGCTGCACCGGTGGGCCGGCCGCAGCCAGGCGGCGGCGTTTGAGGTTTCCGAAAGGGATCGGGAACCAGTGCGGGGGAGGGAAACTAATGGCGACTGCTCTAGTCGATCTTTACGGCGGCGAAGACTTCGAACCATTCGACAGGATAATCCTTCCGGAGGGCTATCGCCCCTTGGAAAAGGAAGAGTTCATGTGCGGGAAGCAGCGGGCCTACTTCCTGAGGAAGCTCAAGGGCTGGAAAGAGGCGATCATCGAGGAGTCTCGCGCAACCATGGCGCAGCTCCAGATCGATTCGCTTCGTGAACCGGACATTGCAGACAGGGCATCCAGCGAGACGGACTGGGGAATCGAGCTTCGCACTCGTGACCGGCAACGCAAGCTGATCGCCAAAATCGACTGCGCGATTCGCCGCTTGTACGAAGGCGAATATGGCTATTGCGAAGTGTCAGGCGAGCCGATCTCGCTCGGTCGTCTCGAGGCGCGTCCAATAGCGATGATGACGCTTGAGGCGCAGGAGCGGCACGAGCGCATCGAGCGCGTTTCGCGCGACGATTGATCTTGTTGCGCGGCGAATCTGTCGCCGCGCAAAAAAAGAGCCGGCGCTAATGGGTGAAGTGGCCGGCCAGCTCGTCCTTTAGCCGAAGCTTTTCTTTCTTCAGGCGGTGGAGAAGGTCTTCGTTGGGGTGCGGTCGATGCTCTTCCTCGTCGATCAGCGCGTGGAGCGCGGCACGCTTCGATTCGAGAGCCTCGACCATTGCCTTGTCCATTGGTGCCTATCCTTTCAGCAAAGCGGGTGTCACCGCCTGGTAATAAATCACGAATCGTCTCTTTTGTCTTGACCGATCTAACGATTGGTCTGCGAGGTCGCGCGAGTGGTCGCGAACAAGCAGATGGAGTAAGGTGCGCGCGGGATGAACAACGACAATCCCGCCGGCGATCTTGAATCCCTGAGGGCAAAACATCGCGAGCTGGACGCACGCATCCGTGAGCTGTCGTCCGAACCGACGGGCGACCAGCTTGAAGTCGCCCGTCTCAAGCGCCGCAAGCTCATGCTGAAGGACCGGATTCAACTGATTCTCGATTCGAACGTACCCGACATCATCGCCTGATCGGTCTGTCCCGCACGGAGACAATCGCCGCGACAGGCTTTTCGAAACAGCAAGTCAGGCGTTTTCTCAAGCGCTCAACAATGGCAGTCTTGGCAATATGGACGAATCGGATCTGCCCGACCCGCGAGTGAGGATCACCTCACGCCTGATCGACTCCCTCTATACCGAGGCGATGCTGCTTGCCGACGAGGCGCGGTCGTATTTCGATGACGCAGGCCGCGAGGATCGCGCCATGCTGGAGCCGTTCGCGCGCGTGGGTTTTGCCTGCGAATCGCTGAAGGTCACGACGCGCATCATGCACATCGTTGCCTGGCTATTGACCCAGCGCGCGATTGAATCGGGCGAGATTCCGAACCGCGGCGGCCGGCGGCCGGAGCGCAGGCTCGGCCACGCTCAGGACAGCGATCCGGCAGTCATCGTTCAGCTCCCGGAATCCGCGCGGCGTCTCATTGGTTCGAGCGCTGACCTCTATGCGCGCGTCAAGCGATTGGACGAGGGCGGAATTGAAGCCGATGCGAGCCTTCAAAGCCCGGCTCGAGCGCTGATGGGTAGACTCGAACGCGGTCTTAGCGGCGGCGGTTCGCTCTAGTTTTCGCAAAGCCGCGCCTTTGCTGCGACATATTGCTGGGCAAGAAGCTCGATGAGCTCGGCCGCGGGCCGGACGCGATCGATAACGCCAATTCCTTGGCCCGAACCCCAGATGTCACGCCAGGCCTTGGCCCTTGCCGAGCCGTCCGAGCCGAACTTCATGGCCGTTGCACCGATAGCGGAGAGATTGTCAGGACCGAGACCGGCGTTCGCGATCGACGAGCGCAGATAATTGCCGTGAACTCCGGTGAAGAGATCGGTGTAGACGATATCCGCCGCGCCGCTATTTGTGATCGCCTCCTTGTAGGGCTCAGGTGCGTTCGCTTCTTCGGTCGCAATGAAGGGCGAACCGACGTAAGCGAGGTCCGCACCGGCGGCCTCGGCTGCGAGCACGGCGCCGCCGTTGGCGATTGCTCCGGACAATATCAGTGGCCCTTCGAACCAGGAGCGGATTTCCTGGAGGAGCGCGAAGGGGGACCAGCGGCCCGCGTGGCCGCCGGCACCGGCCGCGACCGCGATGATTCCGTCCGCCCCTTTCTCGACCGCTTTGCGGGCGAAGCGATCGTCGATGACGTCGTGGAGAGTGATCCCGCCCCAATTGTGAACCGCCTCGTTCAGCTCCACCCGCGCCCCGAGCGAAGTGATGACGATCGGCACCTTCCATTTCGCGCAGACCTCGACGTCATGGTCGAAACGGTCGTTCGAACGATGCACGATCTGGTTGACTGCAAAGGGGGCGGCTGGTCTTCCGGGGTTATCGCGGTTCCATTCAGCGAGAGTCTCGGTGATTTCGTGCAGCCACTCGTCGAGCAGCGTTTCGGGCCGGGCGTTGAGCGCCGGAAAGCTCCCGACGATCCCGCTCGTGCACTGGGCGATGACGAGCGCCGGACAGGATAGGATGAACATTGGCGCGCCAATGACCGGAATGCGCAAATTCTGAAGGATCGGCGGGAGGCTCAAAGCCCGTGGTGTTCCCGGTACCAGGCGACGAAGCGCGGGATTCCCTCGTCGATCGTCGTCTTCGGATGAAAGCCGTGATCGCGCTCGATTGCGCTGATGTCCGCGAACGTCTCCTTCACGTCGCCGATCTGCATCGGCATCGGGTTGAACAGCGCCTTTTGTCCGGTTTCCAGCTCGAGCAGCTTGACGACGCGCATCAAGTCTTCGCTTCGGCTGTTGCCGATATTGTAAATCGTATGCGGGTTGGTGCTTCCACCGGCCTTGACCTTTCCGTCATCGAGCGGCGGGCTTTCGAGGCAGGCGATTACGCCCCGGACAATATCGTCGATATAGGTGAAGTCGCGCCGCATCTCGCCATGGTTGAATAATGGAAGCGGCTCCCCGGAAAATAGCGCCTTGGTAAAGATCCACATCGCCATGTCGGGCCGGCCCCAAGGGCCGTATACCGTGAAGAATCTGAGGCCAGTCAATGGGATACGGTAAAGGCTCGAATAACTTTCGCTCAAAAGTTCGTCGGCCTTCTTGGTCGCCGCATAGAGCGACAAGGGATGGTCGACCCGATCTTCGACCCGGAACGGAAGGCTCTTGTTTCCGCCATAGACCGAAGAAGATGATGCGTAGACCATGTGCCGTGGCAGGCGGTGTCGAGCGAGCTCGAGCATGTTGGCTTGGCCGACCAAATTTGACCGGATGTATGCGTTCGGGTTCTCGAGACTGTAGCGGACACCTGCCTGTGCGCCGAGATGAACGATCGCTTCTATGTCCACGCTGTCGGCGAGCTGCTGCAGCTGCTGCGCATCTGCAAAGTCGACCCGCTCGAATTTGAAGCGATTGTCGAATTGCCGGGCGAGATTGGAGAGCCGCGCCTGCTTGAGCGCAGGATCGTAATAATCGTTGAGGTTGTCGATCCCGATGACCTCGTCTCCGCGCTCGAGCAGGGCGCGCGAGGTCGCCGCGCCAATGAACCCTGCAGCCCCCGTGACCAGAACAGCCATTAGCGCGCCATAGGGGGTGCTTCGAAGACCTGAAAGGCCCTAGAGCAACCTCGTGATCCATCCATGGACCTTCGCGATCGACCGCGGCGGAACGTTCACCGACGTCGTCGCTCGCTCCCCGGATGGTCGTTTGCGGGTCGAGAAGCTCCTCTCCGAAAAACCGGGCCATTATGAGGACGCCGCGCTGGAGGCGATCCGGCGCGTGCTCGCCGAGGAGGGCGGTGCGGTCGAAGACGTGCGGATGGGAACCACCGTTGCGACCAATGCTCTCCTCGAGCGCAACGGCGAGCGGGTGGCGCTCGCCATAACACGCGGGTTCGGTGATGCGCTTCGCATCGGCTACCAGGCGCGTCCGGAAATCTTCGCCCGGAACATCGTCCTTCCAACGATGCTTTACGAAAGAGTTGTCGAGATCGATGAACGTGTCAGCGTCGATGGCGAAATCCTGGTGCCGCTCGACGAATTCGCTGCACGCTCCATGCTTCAGGAAGTACGCCGGTCCGGCATCGAGGCGATCGCGATCGTGCTGATGCATGGCTGGCGGCACACCAAGCACGAAGCGCAGCTCGCGAAGGTCGCAGCCGAGCTCGGCTTCACCCAGGTGTCGGTCAGCCATGAGGTCGCGCCATTGATCAAGCTGATCGGTCGCGGCGATACGACCGTCGTCGATGCCTATCTTTCGCCGGTGCTGCAGCGATATGTTGACGTGATAGCAAAGGGCCTGCCGGCCGATACCGGCCTCCATTTCATGCAGTCGAATGGCGGACTTGCCGAAGCGAGGTCATTTCGCGGCAAGGACGCCATCCTGTCGGGGCCTGCGGGAGGCGTCGTCGGAATGGTCGCGGCGAGCGCGCCGCACTCGGCTGACAAGCTCATCGGATTTGACATGGGCGGAACGTCGACCGACGTGTCTCACTATGCGGGCAGGTTCGAGCTCGCCGACGAGAGCGTCGTTGCCGGCGTACGCGTTCGTGCCCCGATGATGCAGATCCATACGGTTGCGGCAGGCGGTGGGTCGATATGCCGCTTTGATGGAATGCGCTTCCGTGTCGGGCCCGAAAGCGCGGGGGCGATTCCGGGCCCTGCCTGTTACCGGGGCGGCGGCCCCCTCACCGTTACCGACTGCAACCTGTTCCTTGGTCGGATCGACCCGGCTCGATTTCCTGCCGTATTCGGGCCGGACGGTGATCGATCCCTCGATCCGGATGCCTCGCGCGCCCGGCTCCAGGAGGTCGCCGACCAGCTGGGCGGGGCGAAAGGGCTCGAAGAGATTGCGGAAGGTTTCCTCGCCATCGCGGTTGACAATATGGCCGCCGCAATCCGCAAGATTTCGATTGCAAGGGGACACGATGTTACCCGCTACACGCTCGCCTGTTTCGGCGGCGCCGGCGGGCAGCATGCGTGCCGGGTGGCCGATGCGCTGGGCATGAAGCGCATCCTTGTCCATCCGCTCGCCGGCGTTCTCTCGGCGTTCGGAATCGGGCTCGCAGACGTGAAGTCGATCCGCGACGTCAGTGTTCTAAAGCCGCTCGGCGAAGATATCTCCGAGGCACTTGGTCAGCTTGAACTTCGGGTCTGCGAGGCGCTGATCGAGCAGGGTGTCCACCCTACACTCATCGAGCTCACCCGCCGCGCCCGTCTGCGGACTGCCGGAAGCGATACGGTGCTCGAGATACGATTGGCCTCGCCCGAGGAGATGAGGGCCGATTTCGCTGAACTTCATCGCAGGAGGTTCGGCTATGTCGACGAAGGCGCCGACGTGATCATCGACGCGCTGGTTGTCGAGGCAGTTGCGAAAACGGAAGTTTCGCAAGCAGCGCCTGCGCCAGCCGAGCACGAGATCGTGCAGGGTCCCGCGCTGATCTTTCAATCGACATCAACAATCGTCGTCGAGCCTGGCTGGAGTGCGGAGCGCGTTGCAGACGGCACTCTTGTTCTGACGCGTTCCGTTGCGCTCGAACGGGCCAGGGCGATCGGCACCAAGGTTGATCCCGTGCAGCTCGAAATCTTCAATAATCTCTTCCTGGCGATCGCCGAAGAGATGGGAGTTGCGCTTCAGTCCACGGCGACCAGCGTAAACATCAAGGAACGGCTCGATTTTTCCTGCGCGATTTTCGATTCCGAGGGCGCACTGATCGCCAACGCGCCGCATATTCCGGTCCATCTGGGTTCGATGGGCGAGAGCATCCGGCGGATCATCGACACCCGCGCTCAGGATCGGGACGGGCGCGGCATCCGACGCGGCGACGCCTATGTGCTGAATGATCCATATCGCGGGGGGACGCACCTTCCCGACATCACCGTGATCGTGCCTGTGTTCTACGCGGCGGAGCTCTCGCCATCGGCATTCGTTGCTGCTCGGGGACACCACGCCGACATCGGCGGAATCGCGCCCGGATCGATGCCGCCAGACAGCCGCTCGATCACCGAGGAAGGTGTGCTGATCGACAATTACCTGCTCGTCGACGAGGACCATTTCCGGGACGCGGAGATGCGATCGCTCCTTGCGTCGGGCGAATGGCCGGCGCGCAATCCGGATCGCAACATGTCAGACCTCAAAGCACAGCTTGCCGCCTGCACGCGTGGCGCGGAAGTGCTTTCGCAGACCGCTCGCGATTATGGCCCCGATGTGGTTGCAGCCTACATGGGCCACGTGCTCGCCAACGCCGAGGAATCCGTTCGACGGCTCCTTGGTCGGCTCGATGACGGCGAGTTCGATTATGAGATGGACAATGGTGCCCATGTCAAAGTGCGTATCGCGATCGACAAAGAAGCGCGCTCCGCGACGTTCGACTTTTCCGGCACGAGCGGCCAGCTTGCCGACAATTTCAATGCGCCGTTTTCGATCGTTCGCGCGGCCTCGCTCTATGTCGTTCGGACGCTGATCGACGACAAGATCCCGATGAACGATGGCTGCCTGGCGCCGATCAGCCTGGTGGTGCCTGATCAATCGATGCTCAATCCGGAATACCCCGCGGCCGTCGTTGCAGGAAATGTCGAGACGAGCCAGGTCGTTACCGACGCGCTGTTCGCCGCCACCCGCAAGCTCGCTCCGAGCCAGGGCACGATGAACAACTTCACGTTCGGCAACGAGCGGCACCAATATTATGAGACGATCGCTGGCGGATCGGGAGCGGGTCCCGACCATGACGGCACCAGTGCCGTCCAGACGCATATGACGAACAGTCGTCTGACCGATCCGGAGATCCTGGAGGCTCGATTGCCGGTGCGCCTCGACCAGTTCGCGATCCGCAGGGGCTCGGGTGGAACGGGGGCGCACAGGGGCGGCGACGGAGTGATCCGGGCGATCACCTTCCTTGAGGCGATGCGCGCGAACATCCTCGCAGATCGCCGGCGCGTTCCTCCGAGCGGGATCGAGGGCGGGGCGGATGCCCAGCCGGGGCGCAACTGGGTCGAGCGGAGCGACGGAAGGATTGAGATGTTGAGCGCGACGGCCGCGGCCGAAGTAAGACCCGGCGATCGCTTCATTATCGAGACTCCCGGCGGCGGCGGGTTCGGGAGGAGGGCCTCGTGATCGACTATTGGCCGCTTCTTGGCATCGCGCTCGTCGTCCTCGGCTTTGCACTTCGTTTCAATCCGCTCCTCGTTGTCGCCGTCTCTGCAATCGCGACGGGACTCTTGGGTGGAATGTCGTTCCTCAAGGTGCTCGCCGCCTTGGGGCACGGCTTCAACCAGAACCGCAATGTGACGATCATCTACATTGTCCTCCCGGTCATCGGCCTCCTCGAACGGTACGGATTGCAGCAGCAAGCGCGCGCATTGATCGGCCGAATGCGCGGAGCGACAACGGGGCGCCTGCTCGTGGTTTATCTCGCCTTCCGGCAGATCTTCGCGGCTCTCGGACTGACATCCGTCGCCGGCCACCCGCAAACCGTTCGGCCGCTGATCGCGCCGATGGCCCTTGCCGCCGCGGAAAAGGAACATGGGGAGCTCGACGAACCAACGACCGAGCGCGTCAAAGCCATGTCTGCGGCGACCGACAATGTCGGTCTCTTTTTCGGCGAGGACATTTTCATCGCCGTTTCCTCGATCCTTTTGATCCAGGGAGCCCTCAAGGCATTCGGAATTGAGCTGACGCCTTTCGAACTTTCCGTCTGGGCGATTCCGACTGCGGTGTGCGCTTTCCTGATTCAGAGCCTTCGGCTGCTGTTGCTCGATCGGCAATTGAGGAAGCGGCGCCGATGATCGACATGCATTGGCTTTATGTCTTTGCGGGCGTCGTTTTCGCGAGCTTCGCCGGAGCGAGCGTCCGAAACGCTGGTAACGCGAAGCGCTGGGGCAATGCCGCCTTCTGGTCGCTGCTCGCAATGAGCTTCTGGTTTGGCGATCTCTTTGGCGACATCGGCAATGGCGTTCTGGTCCTTGCGCTCGTGGCGCTCGCTGGATTCCACCTGCTGGGACGCGGCTCGGGAGATTCGACCACGCCCGAGCAGCGCGAAAGTTTCTCGAAGCGCTATGGGAACAAGCTCTTCCTGCCTGCTCTCATCATTCCATTCACGGCATTCCTTGGAACGCTTTTATTCAATTACACGGTGCTGATGAACATCGGCGTCATCGATCCGAAATCCGTAACGCTCGTCCTTCTGGGAGTTGGTGTCCTTGTTGCTCTCATCGTCTGCTACGCATGGCTAAGAGCGCCGGCGATGGCTTCAATCGACGAAGGCGGGCGGCTCGCGGACGCGATCGGCTGGGCGCTGGTGCTGCCGCAGATGCTCGCTGCACTCGGCGTGGTCTTTGCGGACGCCGGCGTCGGCACAACCGTCGGCGGCATCGCGGGCCAAATCATTCCCAGCGGCAGTATCTTCCTCGCGGTGCTGCTCTATGCCCTGGGAATGGTCGCCTTCACGATGATCATGGGAAACGCCTTCGCCGCATTTCCAGTGATGGTCGCGGCGATCGGCTTTCCAATTCTCATTCAGCAGGATGGTGGAAGGGCTGCCGTTATCGGGGCGGTTGGAATGCTTGCGGGCTATTGCGGAACGCTGATGACCCCGATGGCTGCCAACTTCAACATTGTCCCGGCTGCGCTTCTCGAACTGAAGAACCAATATGGGGTCATCAAGGTGCAGGTTCCGACCGCGATTCCGTTGCTGATCGTGAACATCCTCATCCTCTACATTGCGGGATTTCATCTGTGACGAGACTGAACGCCGATCTGGCATCGCACATGGCGCGCATCGCGCTTGGCCACGTTCGCAAGGAATATCCGCACAAGCTCGATCATATGCTCTCGAGTGACGAAGACGCGCTTCCGCCCCGCGTGCTCCACCCCATCTTTCATGGAAGCTTTGACTGGCACAGCTGCGTCCACGGCTGGTGGATGCTGCTCACCCTTCAGCGCCTCTTTCCCGAGATGGCAGAGGCGGCAGCGATCGCTGAACTCGCCGCTGACAGCTTCACCCGCGAAAAGGTCGAAGGCGAGCTCGCCTATCTCGAGCGGCCGCTAAGTCGCGGTTTCGAGCGGCCGTACGGTTGGGGCTGGATGCTTTACCTGCATCTCGAATCGTGCCGCCACGAGGAGGAGTGGGCACTCGAGCTCGGTCCGCTCGCGCGCGCATTCGCCAAGCGTCTCCACGACTATCTGCCTATCCTCACCTATCCGATCCGCGTCGGAACTCACTTCAACACTGCTTTCGCGCTGGTCCTCTCGCTTGAATGGGCCGTCGAGTTTGATCCTTGTCTTGCCGAGCTTATCGCAAACCGCTCGCTCCACTGGTTCGGAGCCGACCGGGACTGCCAGTCATGGGAGCCGGGCGGCGATGAATTCCTCTCGCCGGCGCTCATCGAGGCACTGTGCATGTCGAGAACCCACGCGCCGGAGTTTCCCGCCTGGTTCGGGCATTTCCTTCCAGGGGTCAGCCAAGGCCGGCCTGCGACACTGTTTGAGCCGGCAATCGTCAGCGACAGGAGCGACGGCAAGATCGCTCATCTTGATGGACTGAACCTCAGCCGCGCCTGGTGCTGGAGCTCCATCGCTCCGCTGCTGCCGCCTGAGGAGGAGGCCATTTCGAGGCAGAGCGCCGAAGAGCATATCGCCGCTGCTCTGCCCCACCTGGCGGGCGACTATATGGGCGAGCATTGGCTCGCGAGCTTCGCGCTTCTGGCCTTGCTCGCCGCTGAGGTCTAATTCGAGCTCGTGGCCGACATCGACTCCGTCAATCAGCAATTCATCCGCTACGATCAGGTGCGCAAGTCGCATACTTATCGTCTCGCCGAACATCCGAGCGACGAGTTCGACGAGGAATATGAAATCGCGACGCTCGATTTTTCGCCCTTCCTGACGGGCGACGCGGAGGAGAAGACGCGGTTTGCCGAGGCCTTCGCCGGCGCGCTCGAGGAAATCGGGTTCGCGGTCCTCGTCGGTCACGGCGTCGATCCCGACCTTTATGAAAAGATCGAAGATCTGACACTTGACCTTTTCACGTCCACTCCGCTCGCCGAGAAGATGCGCTTTCGGGCCTCGCGACACGGCTCGGTCAACCAGGGATATTTCCCGATCGAGGAGACGAGCGATATCCACCCCGACCTTGTCGAGGGATGGGTCTGGTGCAGGCGCGCCTTCGACATTTCACAACACCGGGATGAACCGTTCCGGACCGAAGATTACTGGCCGAGGGTCGATCTGGAGCGGCAAGCCCGCCGGCTGGTCCTTGCGCACGAGCAGCTGTTCAAGCCAATCGCCCAGGCGATGCTGCAGGGCCTTGGCTGTGATCCCCATTTGCTCGATGAGAAGCTGACCGAAACCAACTTCGGTCTGCGTCTCAACTATTATCCCCCGATGACCGCGGAGCAGGACAATTCGGGCGCGGCTCGGCTGCTCGGTCACGAGGACGTCGATCTGTTCACGATCCTCCCCGCATCGCGAACCGACGGGCTGCAGGTGTGGAATCACCGCAGCGCAAAATGGGTGCGGATGAAGGCTCCGCCCGGGTCCATCATCATCAACACCGGCGACTATATGCAGCGGATCTCGAACGACCGGCTGCCCTCGACCACTCACCGCGTCGGCAAGCCGAGCGATGGTTCGCACCTGGAGCGCGCGAGGGTGTCGTTTCCGGTCGCAGTCTATGTTTGGGAGAACGAGATCCTCGACGTTCTTCCCGGACTTGGGGTGCCGAAGTACGAGCCGGTCAAGGCGATCGCGTTCCACACCCACACCACGAGCAAATTCTACGGCGACGATTACGCGGTCGAGACCGCCTGATCAGTCGGGCAGACACTCAGCTGCAAGTTGGGCGTTCGCCTCGCCTGTATCGCCGGGCAGCTTCTGGCAGATCGGCGTTCCCTCGAGCAGGCTGTCGCCGCCAATCGCCTGATAGGTGTTGACGATGTTCTGAGCGGCCGCGAGCTTGGTGTTCACCAGCGTCTGCTGCGCGGCATAATAAGAGCGCTGAGCGTCGAGCACGTTCAGGAACGGGTCGATCCCGGCTTCGTAACGGGCTTCGCCCAGCAGATAGGCGTCGCCCGTTTCCGCCTGCTGGCGCTGCTCCGCCGCGATCTCGTCGTTGATCGTACCTCGGCGGGCAAGTGCATCGGAGACATCGCGGAATGCCGACTGGATCGTTCCCTGGTAGGTCGCCGCCGCCGCGCGCTGCTGGGCCTGGGTGAGGCGGACGTTGGCGTGGCCAGCTCCGGCCTGGAAGATCGTGTAAGTCGCATTCGTCCCCACGCTCCAGCCGAAAGCGCCCCCGGTGAACAGCTTGAGGAGTGCCGAGCTCGCGAAGCCAAGGAGGCCGGTAAGGGTAATTCGAGGGAACAAGGCGGCTCGCGCGGCACCGATGTTCGCGTTTGCCGAGCGCAGTTCATATTCCGCCTGGACCACGTCCGGCCGCCTCAGCAGCACGTAGGAATCAAGTCCGGTCGGCATTGCGGCAATCGTTCCGAACGCCTCATCGATCGAGCCTGCGAGCAATGTCGGATCGACGGTTCCACCGACCAGCAACTGGAGGGCGTTGACGTCCTGCGCGACGGCGGTCCGCTGGCGAGCGAGGTCAGCCTCGGCCGTGTCGTAGATCTGCTCGGCCTGGTCGAGGTCGGTGCGCGGCGCAATTCCGCCGTTCAGTCGAATTCGGGTCAGCCTTACACTCTTCTGGGCACTTGTCGCCGTTGCCTGATCGATCTCGAGAAGGCTCGAATCCGAGGCGTGGCTGAGCCAGGCGGTAACGACATTCGCAACGAGTGCCAGGCGCGTCGAGCGCGCTCCAGCCTCGGTCGCGAAATAATGATTAAGCTGCACATCGGTGAGGGATCGAAGCCTGCCGAACAGGTCAAGCTCGTAGCTCGGCACGCTGAGCCCCGCCTGATATTCAGCCGAGACGCCCGACCCGCTGCTAGCACTACTCCCGTTCCCGCTTCCCGAATTCAATCCGGAGCTGCTCCCGCTGCGGCTTCCGCTAAAGGTCGCACCGGCGGTCGCGTTCAGTATTGGAAACTGGTTGGCGCGCTGGATCCGGTATTGCTCGCGTGCGGCCGCGATATTTGCGGCAGTGGCGCGCAAATTGCGGTTGTTGACCAGCGCCTCGCCGATGAGAGTCTGGAGCCGCTCGTCGGTGAAGACCTGCTTGTAGGTAAGGGCCGGAAGCCCGGCTTCCGCCGCGACGAGATAAGGGTCACCAGCTGGCCAGGATGCCGGAATCGACGGATCCGGCCCTACGTACTTGGGCTCCATCGAAGTGCAGCCCGTCGCGAGGAGCGCGAGAAGGACAGCTGCGCGCTTCATGCCTGCGCCTCTTTGCGTTGGCGCATGCGCTCGCGAATGGCGCCCAGCCCATCGCGAACGCCGCGGCGAACCAGCACATAGAAGAGCGGGATGTAGAAGATGGCGAGGATGGTGGCGGTGAACATGCCGCCGATCACCGCTGTTCCAATGGCGATTCGTCCGTTCGCCCCGGGGCCCGTTGCAACGGCAAGCGGAAACACGCCGAAGACGAAGGCAAAGCTGGTCATCAGGATCGGCCTGAGCCGGATCCGCGCCGCTTCGATCGCGGCGTCGAGGACTCGCTTGCCCTCTCTCTCGGCGCGTTCGGCGAATTCGTTCATCAAAATGGCGTTCTTCGAGGTAAGGCCCATCGTGGTGAGGAGGCCGATCTGAAGAAAAACGTCGTTCTCAAGTCCGCGCAGAGTGACGAATAGGATGGCGCCGACGAGCCCCAGCGGGACCACCAAGAGAACCGCAAGGGGGATCGACCAGCTCTCATAGAGCGCTGCAAGGCAGAGGAAGATTACGATCAGCGAGACTGCGTAGAGCAGCGGCGCCTGGCCAGTTGCCAAACGTTCCTGGTACGACGCGCCCGACCAGGCGACGGCGACACCCGGGATTTCCGATGCCAGCTTGGAAATTTCCTGCATCGACTGCCCGGAGCTATTTCCCGGTGCCGGTTGTCCGTCGATCTCGTAGGCCGGATACCCTTCGAACCGGTCCAAAGTGACGGGAGCGACTGTCCAGCCTGTGGTGGCAAAGGACGTGAACGGCACCATCTGCTGCTGATTGTTGCGAACGTACCAATTGCCGATATCGGACGGCTCGGACCGGTACGGCGCGTCGCCCTGGACGTAGACCCGCTTGACCCGGCCGCGATCGACGAAGTCGTTGACATAGCGGCCGCCCCAGGCGGTCGAAAGGGTCGAATTGACATCCGCGGAAGCGAGACCGAGCGCTGCAAGCCGCTGCTGATCGACATTGATCTTCAGACTGGCGACGTCGGGAAGCTCGGCCAATCGGACCTGATTGAGCACCGGATCGGAATCAGCGGCGGCAAGCAATCGGTCTCGCGCTGCGGCGAATTGCTGCCGGCTAAGGCCGCTTGTGTTCTGGAGTTCCATTGTGAACCCGCTCGCCTGGCCGAGGCCGCGGATCGCGCCAGGAACGAGAGCGAAAACCTGCGCATCCCTAAGTCCGCGAAATGCCCCCGATGCGCGTTCAACAATCGATTCTGCGCTGTTGGCCGAACTTCCGCGTTTATTGAACGGAGCGAGATTGACGTAGGCCTGACCAGTGTTCTGGCCCGAGAGGCCGCCGCCTCCGCCGGTCACTCCAAAGAAGACGTTCACATTCTTCTTCTCGGGCCCTTTGAGGAAATATTTCTCGACCTCCTGTTCGACTTGTTGTGTGCGGCCGAAGGTCGCACCGGCCGGGAGCCGGAACTGTACCGAGGCATTGCCCTGGTCCTCACTCGGGATGAATCCAGTGGGGAGGCGCTCGAACAGAACCAGGAGCAACGCGCAAGTTCCGACATAGACCAACAGGAACAGCCATTTGCGGTCAACGACGCGTCCGACGGAGCCGACATACCAGTCGATCGTCCGCTGGAACCGATCGTTGAATGTTCGCCTCGCGACCTCAATCCCGTGCGCTACGCGTGGAACGCGGCGCCCGAGCCATGTCTCTTCCACGCTCGCATGCTGGCGTCTGAGGACACTCGCCGCGAGCGATGGACTGAAAGTGATTGCAAGAAGAATGGACAGCCCCATCGCGGATACGATTGTCGCTGAGAACTGCCGGTAGATGACGCCCGTCGAACCGCCAAAGAAGATCATTGGCAGGAACACCGCCGAAAGCACGAGCGCGATGGCAACGAGAGCCATCTGGATCTGCTCCATCGAGACGATCGTCGCTTCCTTGGTGGTGAGCTCGGGCTGTTCCTGAAGGATCCGCTCGACATTCTCGACGACGACGATGGCGTCATCGACGAGTAGTCCCACCGCGAGCACGAGACCGAACAGGGTCAGCGTGTTGATCGAAAAACCCAGAATGTAGAGCATCCCAAATGTGCCGAGCAGCACGACCGGAATCGCAATTCCGGGGATCAAGGTGGCGCGCCAGCTCTGCAGGAAGACGAACATGACGAGAATGACAAGAGCCATCGCTTCCGCGAGGGTCTTCACCACTTCGACGACGGACAAGCGGATGAAATCCGAGCTGTCGTTGGCATAGGCGATCCGGTAGCCAGCAGGCAGTCGCGGCACGGCCTTTGCCATATAGGTCTTGACGAGCTTCGACGTGCTCAGCGCATTGGCGCCCGGATCGAGATAGATGCCGATGCCCGCGCCGGGATGGCCGTTGATCCGGATCGTGGCCGAATAATTGTCGGCGCCGAGTTCGACCCGAGCGACATCGGAGAGGAGAACCCGCGCCCCGCTTGGGTCGGACTTGACGATGATGTTGCGGAACTGCTCGGCCGTCGTGAGCCGCGACTGCGCAGTCACTGTCGCGTCGAGTTCCTGGCCCTGCGGCTGTGGCATTCCGCCGACTTCGCCCGCCGCGACTTCGACGTTCTGGTTCGTGACCGCCGTGACGACGTCGCTCGGCATCAGCTGGTAGCTCTGGAGCTTGTTCGGATCGAGCCAGATGCGCATCGCATATTGCGAACCGAAGACGTTCACGTCGCCGACGCCTGGAATTCGCGACAAATCGTCCTGGACATTGGTTGCGAGCCAATCGGAAACGTCGACGTTGGTTCGCTTGTCGGTCGAGTCATAGACTCCGACGATCATGAGGAAATCGGGCGAACCCTTGGTCACCGTGACGCCCTGCTGCTGAACCGCCTGAGGCAACCGCGCGACGGCCGATTGGACCTTGTTCTGGACCTGGACCTGGGCGATGTCGGGATTGATGCCCTTGTCGAAAACCGCCGAGATCGAAACCTGCCCTCGCGAGCTCGACGAGGAACTGAAATAGAGAAGACCGTCGAGCCCCGTCAGCGACTGCTCGATGACCTGAGTGACGCTGCTCTCGAGCGTTTCGGCCGAGGCGCCGGGATAGGTCGCGTGGACGTTGATCTGCGTCGGTGCAACATCCGGATATTGCGCAACAGGAAGCGAAAAGATCGCCCCGATTCCGCCGAGCATGATGATGATCGCGAGAACCCAGGCGAAGATCGGTCGTTCGATGAAGATTCGCGACATTCTTTAGCCGCCGCGTCGCCTTTGCATTGCCTTCAGCGCTCCAGGCGGCGGCGCCTGGACCTTCTGCGGAGCGCTTGCCGGAACCGGCTTGATCTGCGCTCCGTCCTTCACGTTGGCGAGGCCCTGCGTAATCACCCTTTCACCGGCGGCCAGCCCCTCTGTCACGACCCAGTAAGGACCCTGAGTACGGGCGGCGACGACACTTCGCTGAACCGCCCGGTTGCCAGGACCCACGACGAAGAGGGTAGCATTGCCCTGAGGGTCTCGAGCGACAGCCTGCTGCGGAACGAGAAAGGCCGATGTATCAATGGCCTGGGCAAATTGAGCGTTCACGAACATGCCCGGGAGGAGGAGGGACTGCGGATTGGGAAATGCGGCGCGAAGGGTCACCGTTCCTGTGCTCTGATCGACGACGACCTGGCTGAACTCCACCTTTCCCGTCATTCCGTAATCACTTCCGTCGGGAAGCGTCAGGTGGACGATTGCGGACGTCGGAACGACCCCACCCTGGGCCAGTGCGCGACGCAAGGCGAGGAGATCCGACGCCGCCTCCTGAATATCGACGAAGACCGGATCGAGCCGGGCGATGGTTGTCAACGCATTCGTCTGGTTCGCCGTCACGAGGGCTCCTTCAGTGAAGTTCGAGAGACCGATCCGGCCCGTGATCGGTGCCGGAACCCGCGTAAAGCGCAGGTTGATCTGCGCGCTTCGAAGCGCTGCCGAATTTTGTGCGACGGACGCTTCGGCCTGCCGCGCCTGAGCGACTGCGTTGGTGTAATCCTGCTTCGATATGGCCTGTTGCACGACGAGTGGCTTGTAGCGGGCGGCAAGAGTCCGTGCCGCTTCCGCCTGTGCCCGAGCGCTCTGAAGGTTTGCCGATGCCTGCGCGGCCTGCGCATTGTAGATGCTCGGGTCGATCTGATAGAGCGTCTGCCCCTGGCTGACCAACGAGCCTTCACGGAACATCCGCTTGAGAATGACCCCGTTCACCTGCGGACGGACATCAGCAATCTGATAGGCGGCGACCAGAGCCGGCAGCTGCTGCTCTAGAGGAGCACTGCCCTGCTGGATCACGACGTAACCGACCGTGGGCGGGCCATTCGGTCCGCGCCCTCGGCCATGCCCGCCAAGCGCATTGCGTTCGCCGCCGCCGCTGCTGCTACATGCAGCTAGCAAAAGGGCGAGCGCAGCGGCCATGGCCGCCGGGCGGCTTTTAACTGAAGCTGGATTCACGAGGCGGCGCCTTTTCCCCACTTTCGTCGGAATGCAAGTGGGATGCGCTTTGTTTCAACGAACATGACAATGGCTCGGCCGCTAGATTAACGATGTGACACACGGGTTGCAGGTTCGACGAACGGGCATCTGCCACCGACGAAGGGGAGCCATTTCGGTTCCGAAATTTATTTCGGGCTTTGAACGGGCAGGGGCGCAAGGAGAAACTGGAGGGGGACCGCGACCCTGGACGCCCAGCTGATCTCGTTGTGCTTTTCGCCAGGGAAGCTGAGGCTGATCCAATCCCGCCACTTGCGGTAGCCACGCCGGGCAACGACCGCGTCCACGCGATCCTGATAACGGGCGTAGACGGCGTCCAGGGTCTCGCTTCCGTGATCGAAATAGAGCTTGTGAGTGCGCGGGTCGGGAAGCGCAGGAGCGAGATAGTGCTCGAAAGCCGACGAGACGACCTCATATTCCTGATCGCTTACCGACTTGCCGTCAGGAGTCATGAAGAGGGGCCAGTGCGTCGACATCATTCCCGCAGCTCCGAAGACCTTGGGATATTCATCGATCGCATAAAGTGAGATGAGCGAACCCATGGACGAGCCCATGATCGCGGTATCGGCTGGATCCGTCTTCACGTTAAAGCGTCGGTCGATCATTGGCTTTAGTTCGCGAACAAGGAATTTGAGATAGCCGTCCGAAAGCGGATCGCCGCCGTAAAGTGCCCGGATCTTCTGCCGATATTCAGGCGGCAGGCTGTTGAATGCCTTTGACGGGACATATTCCTGCAGACGCTTGGGCGTACTCCAGATCCCAACGACGATCGTCGGCCGCACCTTCCTCTCACGGATCAGCCGGTCGAGCGTTTCGTCAATCTGCCACTCCATTCCGTAGCCGGCAGTCTTTGTGTCGAACAGATTTTGGCCGTCGTGCATGTAGAGCACGGCATATTTGGGCCCATTCGGATCATAGCCGGATGGAAGCCACACGACGACCCGGCGCGGGTCGGAATATTTGGACTGGACGACGCCAAGATCAACGATCGTGCCCGCCGAGACTTGCGGCGCAGGGCCCGTCTGCGACTGGGCGGAGAGGGGGGCTGCGACGACCAGGCACAGCAACGCGAAGAACAATGATCGGATCATGCCGTCTCCATAAGCCTGGCAAGCGCATCGGAATGGCTCGGAAAATTCATGGCGCAGCCGCCGACGAACCGATCCACCTCGCCCATATCGACGACGGTGATATCCGGGCCCGGCGGCTTCAGCAGGCGGTCTTGCGGAAAATTGCCGTATCCAGCGAGCATGCAGTGCCAGGATGCGGCAGAGTAATAGCCTGAAATATCTTGCCGCATTACTTCCTGTTCGACGTCTGCTCCAGTGAACCAGGCAGTGATGAGGCTCTTCAGGCTGTCCGACAATATATCGTGGCTCGAAGCGTCGCGCCAATAGGACGTATCGCGCCTGGGCGCTGTCCGATAGTGGCAGACAAGATAGTCGCGGATGCCCTCGTAGCGGCGCGCGATCGTCTCGTTGAAAGCGTCCTGCTGCTCGGTTTCCCAGGCGTTGAGGAAGGAATTCACGGTCGCAAGCACGATGTGCAACGCGGTGGCTTCGAGCGGCTCGAGAAAACCCTGCGCCAGGCCAACAGCGAGGCAATTTTGAACCCAGCTTCGTTCGATCCGGCCGCACTTCATTTGAAGGTGGCGAACCTCGCCGTCGGCCGGCAAACCGAGATGCTCGCGAAGTTCGGTCGCTGCATCTTCGGGATCGAGGTAGCGAGACGAATAGACATAGCCGTTGCCGATCCGGTTCGTTAGCGGGATGTGCCAGATCCATCCTGCAGATTTGGCGATTGCCCCAGTGCAAGCGTGGATCGGCCCCGATCCGTGCGGCGTCGGTGCGACCACTGCCCTGTCGTTGAACAGGTTCGCCCCGAAGGATCGATGCGGCTCCTTGAGCGCACCTTCGATGATCGCGGCGCGAAAGCCGCTCGCGTCGACGAAGAAGTCGGCCTCGAACCTTCCGCCGTCATCGGCAACGAGCGCTTCCACTTTTCCCTGCTCGCCCAGCTCGACGGACGAGATCCTGGCGTCCACATGCTCGATCCCGCGGCTCGTTCCCAGCTCCGCGAGGAATGCGCCGATGAGGTGGGCGTCGAAATGATAGCCGTAGCTGACGAAGAAGGGAAAATTGGCGGGCGCAATCGGCGCTAGTCCCTGGCGGGCGAGACGGGTCGGAACGAAGAAGGGATCTGGGTGGGCGGGGACATCCCGGCCGGTTCGGCGTGCACGCGTCGAATAGAAGAATTTGCCCTGAGTGAAGCGATCGACGTCGGTTGGGAACGGATGGAAGTAGCGCTCGAATCCCGGCTGCTCGGACCATCCGGAGAATTCAATGCCGGCCTTGTAGGTTGCGTTGCAGCGCGGCATCCATTCGGCCTCCGCAACTCCGATCTCGTCGAAGAATGCTTTGAGCTGCGGGGTCGAGCCTTCGCCGACGCCAATGATGCCGATCGCCTTCGATTCAATCAATGAGACCTTTGTCCCATGCTCGGACCAACGCCGATGAAGGATATTCGCGGTCATCCACCCGGCGGTGCCTCCGCCAAGAATGATCACCGAACGGGGCGGCGCAGCCATCAATTCTTTATCGGGATGAGGACGTCAGCCGCTTTTGGCTGGTCGGGGATGGTCATGCGGGTCGGCTGGGGCCCGTGAACTGTCACAGAAATCTGCTTCCACCAGGGCCGCCAGGAGCCGTCGCGAGGGCCAAAGTGTAAAAGGGCGCCCTTGGTGGTCATCGAACAGCCGATGGCCTGCCGCAGGGACGGCCCCTTCACGCTCACTCCGTCGTCGAAGTAGAGTTCGCCGCTGCAGTCATTCCCTGGATAGATGTCGAGAACGAGCGGCCCCTTCGGTGTCTCCATGGTGCTCTCGACGAGCGGCTGGCGCGGCAGGATCGTGCCGGCCCGAACGAAGACGGGGAGGGTATCGAGCCTCGGTGTCTCGCTGAGCTTTGCCTGATTGATGGGCTCGCCGGTCCAATAATCGTACCAGCCGCCTGTCGGCAGGCAGATGTCGAATTTTTCCGGAGATTCGGGTTTGGGCGGACCAGCTATGAGAAGGTCGCGCCCCAAAGTGAAGGTCATCGACCGATCGCAGTCACTATCGAGTGCATCGGGATAATCGTAGAAGACCGGCCGCATGATCGGATCGCCGGTGCGCGAATTCTGTTCGGCGAGCGCGTAGATGTAAGGCAGGAGCCGATAGCGTTCCTCGACGTAGCGTTTGCGGATAGCGAGTTGTACTGGCCCGTCGACCCAGGGCTCTGCTCGCGGTGCGTCCTTCATCGAGTGATCGCGGAAGATCGGTGTAAACGCTGCGACCTCGAACCAGCGGGTCATCAGCTCGGGACTTGGCCCGCCCGTGAAACCGCCGACGTCTGCGCCACTGTAGCTGAATCCCGACAGCCCGAGATTGATCAACTGCTCGACCGAGAGACGCAGATGATCCCAAGTCGAACTGTTGTCGCCCGTCCAAGTGACGGCGTAGCGCTGACCGCCGGCGAACGAAGCGCGGGTCATGACGAAGGGTCTCTGGTTCGGCCGCCAGCGACGCATGCCCTCGAACGTCGCGCGCGTATTCTCCATGCCATAGACGTTGTGGATTTCGGCGTGGGTCGCGTTGCGCGGAGCGAAATCATCGCTTTCGATCCTGTGCAGATTGTCGAGGGGCATGGTCTTGGTCGGCGTATCGAAGACCGCCGGTTCGTTCATGTCGTTCCAGAAGCCGGCAAAGCCGTCGTCCATGAAATCCTTGTAGAGGCTGCCCCACCAGGCGCGGGTGGATGCTCTTGTGAAGTCGGGAAACACCGAGGGACCGGGCCAGACCGGCGCGATGTAAAGGCTTTGGTCCGCCTTGTGGACGAAGTTATTGCCAGCGATGCCGGTATCGAACGGCGCATATCCCTGCCCGGGCAAGTAGGCGATGTGCAGGTCGGTGATCGGAACCAGGCGAATGCCCAGATTTCCCATGTCCGCAACCAGCTTGGGCATGTCGGGGAATGTCGATCCATTGACCGTGAAGGGGCGATTGCGATCCTGGTAGTCGATGTCCATCCAGATGACGTCGATCGGAAACTGTTCCTTTCGGAACCGCGCCGCAAGCGATCGGATCTCGGCGTCGCTCATGTAGCTCCAGCGCGATTGCTGGTATCCGAGCGACCACAGTGGAGCGAGTGGCGGCTTGCCCGTGAGATCGGCATAGCGGCGGACCACGTCGGGCATCGTGGGACCTGCGATCAGGTAATAATCGATCGGACCGTCGACCGCGCTGATTTCGAGCGCGCCGTCTTCGCGGTGGCCGAAGTCGAACGTGCTTCGCCAGCTGTTGTCGAGGAACAGTCCGTAGCTGCCGCCTGGTGCGCCCAGTCCGACGAAGAAGGGGATCGACTTGTAGATGGGGTCCGTCGAAGGCGTGTAACCGAACCTATCCGAGTTCCAATTGGTGAACGTATAACCACGGCGGTCGAGGACGCCGGTCTTGTCGCCGAGGCCGAAATAATGCTCCTTCATCGTCATCGCCTTGCGCAGCGTGAATCCTCGTCCGTCAAAGCGGAGAGGATGCGGCAGGTCGGCAGAAATTGTTCGGCCGGACGCATCGGCTAGGGTCACCTGGAGGGTCGCGGGATTGACGTGGACCTCGATGCCCTCGGTTCGAAAGCCATCCGCGGTCGCGCCCACCTTGACGCTCTCGTTTCTGACGGCTGCCGGGACCGCCCAGCTGGCATTTTCCGGGATGCTGCCGTCGCGGCCGACTTGGATGTGGATGATGGAATCGGTCAGGGCGACGATGCGGATCCGCATGGCCCCGCTGCTCGCCTCGACACCGGAAGGAAGATGCACGATCGTGGGCACTGGCGTCTGCGCAGCCGCGGCCTCGGCCGGCCTTGCAATCAGTCCTCCAAATATCAGGCCAGCGATCAAACGCAGATTCATTCAATCTCCTCGACGACCGCAGCGTAGGGCCCGATACGCCCCCCGTCGACGTCGCCGCTCGACGTCAAAATCTCGCCCGCCGGTGAAAAGTTAGATGGCCGATCGGAGAGGTTGAAGGTGCAACGCATGCGTTCGCCGCCCCCTGATCGCTCGAAAATAAGCATCTGCTCGCCAGCTTCGACAATCTGCATCGAACCAAGCCGAAGAGCTATGTGCAGTCGGCGTAGCCGCAAGCATTCACGGGTGAAGGCCAGCATGGACTTGTGGTCCGGCTCCTGACTGTCGACTGCAAGGGCCGCGTGGGCCTCGCCAGCGGGCAGCCACGGCCGGCCAGTCGAGAAACCAAGGTTCGCGGCCTCCGATTTCCACGGCATCGGCGTTCGCGCCCCATCACGGCTCAAAGTCCTGGGCCAGTTGGCGATCGCTTCCGGGTCCTGGAGGTGCTCGAATGGGACGTCCACCTGAGGCAGGCCGAGTTCCTCGCCCTGGTAGAGGATGATCGAACCGCGAAGGCAGCTGAGGAGCAGCATCTTGGTTTGAGCGAAGGTGTCGCGGTGGGCCTCGCGGGACCAGCGGGAGATCGCGCGCGGCGCGTCGTGATTCTCGAAAGCCCAACTCGGCCAGCTTGCGTCCTGCGGCCAATCTTCAGCGACACGTGCGACGAGCTCGGGAGTGAGCGATTCGGCATAGAGAAAGTCGAAGCTGTAGGCGCTGTTCAGACGTCGATCGTCTTTCGTGAACGCGCGCATTTCCTCGAGGGGCTCGTCGCCGCCGACCTCGGCGAAGGTGAAGCGGTCCTCGTAGCTGTCGGTAACCCCGCGCAGTCGCTCAAGGAACTTCACGATGTCGGGATGCGACTGATTGTATAGATGTTGTTGGAAATCGAATGGTCGCGAACGCCTGCGCCCCTCCGCCGCCGGCGGATTGTCACGCAGCTGTGGGTCGTGCATCGCGAAATTGATGGCATCGATCCGAAAGCCATCCACTGCGCG
>DATATH010000224.1:0-2361 GCA_036268895.1 Sphingomicrobium sp.
TTCGGAATACCCGATTTCAAATGGTTCGATTTCCAAGGTGAGATCGCCCACAGCTGGATCAATCAAGCGCGCTCACTGGGCGCGCTCCTGGGCGGCGCGTCAGATTTTTTCAAACCGCGAGTGCCGCCGCCTTACCTCTATCCGAACGGCACGCTCGAAGCCCTCAGCTATTACGATGTCGCACCGCTGAAGGCGACGCTCGAACGGCTGGTGGACTTCGACTTGATCAATGCCGGGGCGATGCGTTTCAGCGTCGGCGCCGTCAATGTCCGCACCGGTAATTTCGTGTATTTCGACAATGCCACCCACCACATCCACCCGGAACACGTGATCGCCAGCGGCTCGCTGCCTCCGGGGTTTCCACCGACAGAGATCGAGGGTGAGTACTATTGGGACGGCGGGCTGGTGTCCAATACCCCGCTGCAATGGGTGCTGGACAGCCTGCCGCGACAGGACACGCTCGCTTTTCAGATCGATTTGTGGAGCGCGCGTGGCGACTTTCCATGCAATTTGCTCGAGTCGGAGACGCGCCAGAAGGAAATCCGCTACTCCAGCCGCACCCGAATGGCAACCAACGAGTTCAAGAAGAGGCAGATACTGCGCTGCGCCGCTCATCGCCTGCTGGCCAACCTTCCCCCAGAGCTGCGCCAGACGCCGGAAGCGAAAATCCTCGCACTGGAGGCGGATGAGAAAGTTTACAACCTAATACAGCTGATCTACCGCGCCCAGAAGTACGAGGGCAACTCCAAGGATTACGAGTTTTCGCGGCGGACAATGGAAGAGCATTGGATGTCGGGATACCACGACGCGGTGCGCACTTTGCGCCATCCGGAAGTGCTGCAGCGGCCGCAAGGGATGGATCGCGTCTTCACTTTCGACCTCGCCGTCGACGGCCGGGAATAGGATTTCCATCAAGGAGAGATCACTGATGAAACTCGCCGAGGTGCCGCGCAAGGCGTTTGCGATGCCGCTCAACGACCCGGCCTACCCGCCGGGCCCCTACAAATTCTACAACCGCGAATTCGTCGTGATCACCTACCGCACCGATCCCGACAGACTGCGCGAGGTGGTCCCGGAACCGCTGGAGGTCGCCGGCGACACGGTTGCTTATGAGTTCATCCGTATGCCGGATTCGACCGGGTTTGGCGATTACACCGAAACGGGCCAGGTAATCCCGGTGCGGTTCAAGACCAAGGACGGCACGGTGCAGGAAGGCGGCTATGTGCACGCGATGTACCTCGACGACAATGCGCCGATCGCCGGCGGCCGCGAGATCTGGGGCTTCCCTAAGAAACTGGCCAGTCCGAAAGTAGCGCATGAAGGGGATGTGGTGGTCTGCACCCTGCACTACGGCTCGGTGCTGTGCGTCTCCGCAACGATGGGCTTCAAACATCGCGAGATCGACCGGGCACCGCTCTTAAAGGCGCTCGCGCGGCCGAACTTCATGCTCAAGATCATCCCGCATGTCGACTGCACGCCGCGGATCTGCGAGCTGGTGCGCTACTACATGGAGGACGTCACGGTGAAGGGTGCCTGGGCCGGGCCGGCCGCCATCCAGCTCTTCGAGCACGCGCTGTGCGACGTGGCGCGGCTACCGGTGCGCGATGTGGTCTCGGCCATCCATTACGTGACGGACCTGACCCTCGGCCTCGGCGAAGTCGTATTCGATTACCTGAAAGACGCTTGAGTCACGCTGAAAGGAATATCGCAATGTCCCGTTTTGATGGGAAGGTCGCCATTATCACTGGTGCTGCCAGCGGCATCGGCAAGGAGATCGCTCTGCGCTTTGCCGCCGAGGGTGGCACGCCGGTCATCGCCGATCTCAATCTCGACGCCGCGGATGCCACTGCGCGGGAGATCAAGGCCAGAAGCTCGGATGCTTTTGCCGTCGGCATGAACGTGGCAGACGAGGCGGCGGTCGAAAAGGGTGTCGCCGATACGATGGCGAAATACGGCCGGATCGATGTGCTGGTCAGCAATGCCGGCATCCAAATCGTCAAGCCGATCGTGGATTTTCCGTTCGCCGACTGGAAGCGGCTGCTGGCGATCCATCTGGACGGCGCCTTCCTGATGACCAAGGCCTGCCTGAAGCATATGTACCAGGCCAAGTCCGGCAGCATCGTCTATATGGGCTCGGTGCACTCCAAAGAGGCGTCGGTGCTGAAGGCGCCCTATGTCACCGCGAAGCACGGCCTGCTCGGACTGTGTCGCGTGGTGGCCAAGGAGGGGGCCCAGTACAACGTGCGCGCCAACGTCGTCTGTCCCGGCTTTGTGCGCACCCCGCTGGTCGACAAGCAGATCCCCGAGCAGGCAAAGGAACTCGGCATCAGCGAAGAGGACGTCATCAAACATGTCATGCTG
>DATATH010000225.1:0-31767 GCA_036268895.1 Sphingomicrobium sp.
TCGCGCTTTGTGTCTTCGCGCCATTCGCTCGTGAGCAGGCCCCTGGGATTCGAGCCGCCGCAGCGGCGGGAAAAGCGCGCCCTCGTCGATCTTCAGAGATTCGCTTTTGGCCGCGCCTTTGGTCTCGAGATCAAAGGCGAACGGCGACGTTGAAGTTGGGGTCGGCAGTTCGCGCATGACGTTTGACGTCGCGGACCCAGCTTTAACCTCTTCGCGTGACACGGCGGCGGCGCATCTGATAGCGCCAGACCATGGCCAGCACCGCCGCCTCTTCCGCCCGTGAGATCCTGACCGGACTCCACGAGATCATGGCGAAACGCGGCTCGGCGCAGAGCAAGCTCGACCGCGTCGTCGACCTCATCGCCGAAGCGATGGGAAGCGACGTCTGCTCGATCTATCTCCTTCGCGACAATTGTCTCGAGCTGTTCGCGACGCACGGCCTGCGCAAGGAAGCGGTTCACGTCACTCGCCTGAGAATGGGCGAGGGCCTCGTTGGAACCATCGCCGCAGAGGGCCGAATCCTCAATCTCGCGGAGGCGGCGGAACATCCCGCATTCGCCTACCGACCCGAGACCGGTGAGGAGCGCTTCCACAGCTTTGCGGGCGTGCCGATCGTTCGCCTCGAAAGCCCCATCGGCGTGCTTGCCGTCCAGAATGCCGACCCGCGTCGCTACGAGGACGTCGAGATCGAGGCCCTCCAGACCGTGGCGATGGTCCTCTCCGAGATGATCGGCGGAGCCCGGCTGGTGGACGGAGCGCGCAGAAGCCGGTTGCGCAGTGCGGGGCCATTGCGTCTCTCCGGGCTGAAGCTCGTCGCCGGAATGGCAAAGGGCGTCGCCGTGTTCCACGAGCCGAGGATCGTCGTCGAGCACACTGTCGCCGAGGACACCGAGGCCGAGCGCGACAGGGTCTACGCCGCCTTCCGCAAGATGCGCGAGCAGATCGACAATATGGCCAAGGAGGCCGAGTTCGGAACGGCGGGCGAGCACCACGAGATTCTCGAGACCTACCGAATGTTCGCCTACGACGAGGGCTGGTCGAGGCGGATCAACCAGGCGATCGACAGCGGGTTGACCGCCGAGGCGGCGATCGAGCGCGTCCAGCAGCGCACCCGCACTCGCATGCAGGAGATCGACGATCCGTTGCTCCAGGAGCGAATGCACGATCTCGAGGACCTGTCGAACCGGCTGCTGCGCATCGTTTCCGGCCGGATGGGCACCGCAGCCCAGACCGGCCTCACGCACGACACAGTATTGGTGTCGCGCAATCTGGGGCCAGCGGAACTCCTCGAATATGACCGGCGCCGGCTGAAGGCAGTACTTCTCGAGGAAGGCTCGCTGACCTCGCACACGACGATCGTTGCAAGGGCGATCGGAGTGCCGGTCATCGGCCGGCTCCACGACATTCGCCACAGCGTCGAGGAAGGGGAGACGATCCTCGTCGACGGTGACAACGGAAGCGTGATCATTCGTCCGACCCGGCCCCTGCTCGCCGGCTTCGAGCACCGGATGGCGATAAGCCAGAAGCGCCGCGCCGAGTTCGCCGCGATCAAGACGCTCCCCGCACAGACGCGCGACGGCGTCAAGGTGAGCGTGATGGTCAACGCGGGGCTCGCCGAGGACGCCGTCACTCTTCCAATGACCGGCGCCGACGGAATCGGTCTGTTCCGAACCGAGTTCCAGTTCCTCGTCTCGGCGACGCTGCCCGGCCGCGACCGCCAACAGCGGCTCTACACCAAGGTCCTCGAAGCTGCCGGCAACCGGCCGGTCGTCTTCAGGACCGTCGACATCGGAGGCGACAAGGCCCTTCCTTACCTCACCGATGAAGCAGAGGAGCAGGCCGAGAACCCGGCGATGGGCTGGCGGGCGCTCCGGCTCTCGCTCGACCGTTCGACCCTGATGAAGGCGCAGGCCCGCGCTCTCATCGAGGCATCAGGTGGCAAAGTGCTAAAGGTCATGTTTCCGATGGTGTCGGAGCCATGGGAGTATGAGAAGGCGAGGGCCCTGTTCGAAGAGCAGGTCGAGTGGGCAGGCAAGGCCAACCGGCCGGTCCCGACGCGAATCGAGTTTGGAGCGATGCTCGAGGTTCCGAGCCTCGCCGAGTTGCTCGACCAACTTCTGCCGCGGGTCGATTTCATTTCGATCGGAACCAACGACCTCACCCAGTTCCTGTTCGCCGCCGATCGCTCCGATCCGCGGCTGGCGCAACGTTACGACTGGCTCAGCCCAGCGATCCTGCGCTTCCTAAAACGCGTGCTCGATGCCTGCCGAGCCGCAGGCGTTCCAGCAAGGGTCTGCGGGGAGATGGCCGGTCGGCCGCTCGAAGCAATGGCACTCATCGGCATCGGCGCCGAGAGTTTCTCGATCACTCCGGCTGGCGTCGGACCGGTCAAAGCCATGGTCCGTTCGCTCGACGGAGCGGCAGTCCGGGCACGCCTCGACCAGCTGCTTGTGCGGCCGCCCAGGGACATGCGCAAGGCGCTGACCGACTGGGCGCGGCGGCACTCGGTCACTATCGGTTGACACTCGGCGCTGAGGCCTCAAACAGGGGATATGGCCAAGCGCGAGGTTGAGGACGAGCCGGTGGACGAAGAGCTGGTCGAAACCGACGTTCCAACGGTCGGCGACCGCCTCAAGGCGGCGCGCGAGGAAAAGGGCCTCAGCCTCGAGGACATCGCTGCCCAGACTCGAATCCCTCAGCGCCATCTCGAAAGCATCGAGGTCGCGGATTGGGACAAGCTCCCCGCGCCGACCTACACCGTCGGGTTCGCCAAGAGCTATGCGTCCGCAGTCGGACTCGACCGGACCGAAATCGGCTACCAGCTGCGCGAGGAGATGGGCGGGCAGCGCTTCGCTTCCTCGCAGGCCGAAGTCATCGAGGCAGCCGACCCGGCCCGTACCATGCCCAAATGGCTGGTGATCTCGGCCGTCGTCGCCGTCATCCTTATCGTCATCATCATGAGCATGCTCAATCGCCGATCGCTCGAACAGCAGTCCGAAGCCGCGTCGAACGCGCCCGCGGTGGCGGCTCCCGGGAGCAAGCCCGCGGCCGCACCGGCGCCGCGGCAGGCGACATTGCCCGCTCCGGCTGCAGCGGCACAGGGTCCGGTCGTTCTTGCTGCCGTCGCTCCAGCATGGATCCAGGTCACGGACCAGGGCAAGACCCTCTTCGAAGGCATGCTACAGCCGGGGCAGACCTACAATGTTCCGGCGACCGCCGCCGAGCCTTTGCTCAAGGCGGGCAAACCCGAAGCGCTCAGAGTCACGGTGGGTTCAACTGTTGCTCCGCCGGTCGGACCGCCGGGCAAGATCGCCTCGAAGGTCAGTCTCAAAGGCGCCGATCTGATGCGCGGCGGCGCGCAACCTGCTGCGGGACAATAGGATTCATCGCGGGGCAATGCGGCGTGGAGCAAAGACGGATCCGGTAAGAAGTGTGGGGAAGATTCCAGTGAGATTGTCGAGTCCGATCACCGCCTTGGCGGCCTGCGCGGCGATTGCGTTCGTGCCGGCGTCGTCGGCGCTGGCTCAGCGCCAGCAGCCCACTCCCGAGCAGCGCATCGACCGGCTCGAACATCAGGTCCAGGAGATGCAGCGACGGGTCTATCCGAAGGGCAAGCCGGCCGACACCGCCGGCTTCTCGGACGATCCGGCAGCAACCCAGTCGTCGGTGATGAGCCTCGATCAGCGCCTCGATGCGCTCGAGCGGCAGATGGCGGACATGCTCCGCCAGTCGGAAGAGAACAGCAATCGGCTGCGCAGCATGGAGGCCGGTCTTGGCCAGCTGCGCACCAACGAGGACCAGCGCATCCAGGCGCTCGAGCAGCGCGCGAACGAAGCTGCAGCCGCGCCGGCGCCAACGGTAGCTGCCGATGCCGAAGCTCCCGCCGGCACGATGGTCCAAAAAAACAGGCCAAGACCTTCCACCCAGGTGACGAAGACTGCTGAGGCGACTCCGGCATCAGCTCCTGGGGACGAAGGGGCTGCCGCCCCTGTGACCGACGCCGGCGAAGATGCCTACACCGAGGGCTTCCATCTTTGGGAGGCTGGCAAGTATGACGAGGCGATCTCGACGCTGAAGTCGTTCGTTTCGACTTATCCGAAGCATCGCCGGGTCAGCTATGCCAACAATCTCATCGGCCGCGCTCTACTCGACAAGGGCGATGCGCACGGTGCGGCCACGGCGCTCCTCGCCAACTACCGGGCCAATCCGGGAGGCGAGCGCGCACCCGACAGTCTTTTCTATCTCGGCCAGGCGCTGACCAAGCTCGGCCAGACCGGACAGGCGTGCAAGGCCTATGGCGAGCTCGACGCGGTCTATGGCCCCAAGATCCGGCCGGACCTCAAGAAGCTCGAAACCGACGCAAAGACCGAGGCAAACTGCAGCTGACGGTCTTGGCCGCTTGTAATCCGGTCGAAAACTTGCCGCCATGTTGAGAATGGCAGTTGCGCTCGTCCGCGAGGGGCCTCACTGGCGCGCCCTCGCAAGGAGGTGTGAGTGGCGACGGCGAACGATTTTGAAAAGTCAGCGCGGGTCGAGCGCTTCCGGCGCGATCTCGCGCCGCTCGTCGCTCCCGATCGGACCATCGGGCTGGCCGTCTCGGGCGGTCCTGACAGCCTCGCGCTTCTTCTTCTCGCCGCCGAGGCGCGTCCGCTCCGGGTCGAAGCGGCAACGGTCGATCACGCGCTTCGGAGCGAAAGCCGGGCCGAGGCGGAAATGGTCGCTCAAGTCTGCGACCGACTCGGCGTTCCCCACCGCATTCTGACTGCGAACTGGGTTGAAAAGCCTGGAACGGCAATCCAGGAGCGGGCACGCGCCATGCGCTATCACCTGCTTGACGAATGGGCCCGCGAACGCCGAATCAATGCCCTCCTGACGGCCCATCATCTCGACGATCAGGCCGAAACCTTCCTCATGCGACTCGCGCGCGGCGCCGGGGTTCGAGGACTTGCCGGGATGCGCAGGGTCAGCCGCACACCGGCCGGTGCCATCGCAATCGTTCGGCCGCTCCTGGGCTGGCGCCACTCCGAACTCGAAGCGATCTGCTCTGCTGCCGGGCTCGATCCCGTCGAGGATCCGAGCAACGAGGATCGACAGTTCGAGCGGGTGCGCATGCGCAAGGTGCTCGCCGAGGCGGACTGGCTCGATTCGGCCGCCGTCGCAGAAAGCGCCGGCCATCTCGCGGAAGCCGATGGCGCGCTCCGCTGGGCGACCGATCTCGAATGGGAGCGCGCGGTCAGCCGCGCGGGCGGACAAATCGTCTACAAGCCGAGCGATGCGCCGCGCGAGATCCGCCGCAGGATCATCCGTCGCGCGATTCTGGCGCTCGCAACCGAAGGCCGCGCCCTCGACCTGCGCGGCCGCGAGCTCGACCAGATCATTGCCGCGCTCCGCGGTGGCGCAAGGGCGACATTGCGCGGAGTGCTCTGCATCGGCGGGCCAGAGTGGCGCTTCACGCGGGCGCCCGCGCGCCGCTCGAAGGCGCAGGTTTCAGCCGAGGCTGGCGCGGTAAAAGGGTAGGAGTTCGGCCCAGGCCCGCTCGGCCTGGCTTTCGTCGTAGGTCTGGCTTCCAGCCACGCACCAGCCGTGGTTCGCTGGATAGACCTCGACTTTCGAGGTCCGGTGCGCGGCCGCGAACGCGCTCTTGAGCGTGCCTTCTTCATTCGGCATCCGCTCGGCGTCGTTCCTGGCGATGAGGACGAGAAAGGCCGCTCGCGTCTTGGGGATGAGAAGGTGCGGGCTCGACGGCTTGTCGGTGACCAGCGCGCCCGGATGAAAGGTCGCGACCGCGCCGATGCGGTCGGGCCGAACTGCCGCCGTGCGGAACGAGATCGGACCGCTCATGCAATAACCCTGGACGGCAGCCTTGCGGCGCTTGTCCGTTTGTGGCTGGGCGTCGAGGAAGGTCACATAGGCTGCAGAATCGCGGTCGACCATCTCGTCGCTGAGTGCGTTTCGGAAAGCCGAGATCTGGTTCATCTGCTCCTTGTTGTTGAAGTCGAACGCGCCTTCGACGACCGGCGCCTTCTTGGAGCGATAATAGGGGTTGGGCACCAGAACGACATAGCCCTGAGCCGCGAGCCTCTTGCCCATTTCCCGGAAGACGGGCCTGAGGCCAAGAATGTCGGGCCACATCAGCACCGCCGGCCACCGGCCCTTGCCGGATGGATAGAAAAGTGCGGCATCCGAACTGCCGTCCGCCGTTTTTACAGCGACGTCCTTCTCGGTGACGGGCCGTGCCCCTGCATCTTCGGCAAATGCCGGCGTCGCGACACCGCCTGCAGCGGCGACAGCGCTGATCGAGAGCAGGACCGATCGCCGTGTAACCGACGTGTCCGCGATAAAGCCTTGGTGGTTGCCGTCACCGCACATCTTGGTCTCTCCCGATTCAAGCGTTCGCGAGAAGAGCCATGGTTTCAACCAAAAGCCGCTCGCGCGCAATCGGGTCGACATTCATCTAGGGTGTTTCGCTCGGGTCCAGTGCGGAGCTTGGCTTTGGGACATTTGGATGGTCCGGCAAGGAGGTTCAAAATGGACGAATTCACGGGCGGCTGCCTGTGCGGTGACGTCCGGTTTGCGGCATCGGGGCGACCTTTGAGGGTGGGTCTTTGTCATTGTCTCGACTGTCGCAAGCATCACGGCGCGCTCTTTCATGCTTGTGCGGTGTTCCCGAAGGACGCGGTCACGATCGGCGGCGAGACCCGCAACTTCGCGGGGCGGTTTTTCTGTCCGCGCTGCGGCTCCTCCGTTTTCGGGCGCACGGGAGACGAGATCGAAGTGAGCCTTGGGGCTCTCGATGCTCCCGACCAGCTTGTGCCTGCCTACGAACTCTGGACCATAAGGCGCGAGTCCTGGCTTCCGCCATTTCCACTGAAGAGAGGATATGAGCGCGATCGCGATTCCAGGTCCCGCTTCGAGGAGTAGCTCCTTCCTCGCGGCACCAAGCTCGTTGTAGAGGAGCGCCATGCCGATCAGCTTCTTTGATGCACAAGAGGTCGAGGAGCTCCTCGACTATCCCGGCTGCATCGAGGCGATGCGCCGAGCGATGATCGAGCTCTCGAGTGGCGAGCGGCCGCAGCCGCTCCGGCAGATATTCACGGTCGGCAGGAACGAGATGTTCGGAACCATGCCGGGCGAGCTGAGGGCACTCTCGACGTTCGGGGCGAAGCTGGTCAGCGTATTCGGCGAAAAGGACCGGCCCGGGCGCTCGCGGCACCAGGGCGTCGTGGTTGCCTATGATGGAGGAACCGGCGCCGTCAGCTGCATCGCCGACGCCGAGCCCGTGACCAAGATCCGTACCGCTTGCGCGACTGCCGTTGCGAGCGATGCTCTTGCGCGTGCGGATGCCGAGGTTCTCGCCATCTTCGGGACCGGCGTCCAGGCGGAAGCGCACCTTCGTGCATTGCCGCTCGTCCGGCCTTTTCGCGAGATCCTGATCTGGGGACGATCGATCGAGAAGACGCGGCAGTTCGCTGCGCAGATGAGCAAGGAACTCGACCGGACAATCCTGGCCGCTTCAGATGGCAGGGAAGCAGCTTTAAGGGCCGACGTAATCTGCACGGTCACATCTTCTGCCAAACCGGTACTCCTTGGCGAATGGGTAAGGCCTGGGACGCACGTCAATCTCGTCGGGTCGAGCTTCCTGGGTCCAGTCGAGGTCGATACCGAGCTCGTGGCCAAGGCTCGGTACATTGCCGACTATCGACCCGGTGTTCTTGCTCAGGCCGCTGAACTCAAGATCGCACGGGAGGCCGGAAGGGTCGACGACACGCACGTGATCGGCGAGATCGGAGACGTGCTCGCCGGGCGCATCCAAGCACGCGAGAACGATAACCAGATCACGATCTACAAATCACTTGGTCACGTCGTTCAGGATCTTGCGGCGGCCGCCTATTTGCGCGGAAGACTGGATGGCGATCGCTAGGTCGTCTCCCGAGGCTGGTTGGTCGGCCTCCTTGCCGCAGGTTGGACTTTTCGAGATTCGCCGTTATATTGCACTGCAACACGGGACGTTTTCGTAAGCGGCGTGATCGGCCTTTCGGCCGGCCCTGCGTCCCAATCAAGCCTGATGCTCTCCATTTCACGCGGGGTGCTTTGTTGAACCCCCCGCTCGCCGTGACGACGTCACGGCGACGAGCATTTCGGATGAAAACATGACCTTCCATACTCTCGGCCTCTCCAGAGGCGTACTCGACGCACTTGCCTCGAAGAACTATTCCAAACCGACCCCGATTCAGCGCGATGCTATTCCGTTGATCCTCCAGGGGCGCGACCTGCTTGGTGTCGCGCAGACCGGGACGGGCAAAACCGCTGCCTTCATGCTTCCGGCCATCGAAAGACTGGTCATCTCGTCGCGTGGCCGGCAGGTTCCCGGACAGGTCCGGATGCTTGTTCTTGCGCCCACGCGTGAGCTCGCTGCGCAGATCGCCAATACCGCCCGCTCTTATGCTGCCAACATGCGGCTTTCGATCGGCGTCATCTTCGGGGGCGTTTCGAATTACAAGAGCGTGCGAGAGGTCGCACGCGGCCTCGACGTTCTTGTCGCCACTCCTGGACGTCTCCTCGATCTCGTTGACCAGAACGCGCTGGATCTTTCGGCGCTCGAGATTCTCGTCCTCGACGAGGCTGACCAGATGCTCGATCTGGGCTTCATTCATGCCCTGAAGGCGATCGTGAGGATCATTCCCTCGAAACGGCAAACTCTCTTCTTTTCGGCGACCATGCCGAAGACCATTCGCCAGCTGGCGGATGCCTACCTGCGCAATCCGGCCCAGGTCGCGGTAACTCCGCTGGCAACGACCTCCGAGCGGGTTGAGCAGAACGTCATATTCGTGAACCAGTCCGAAAAGCTGGCCTTGCTGACCGTTTTCCTTAAGACGACGCCGATCGAGCGGGCTCTGGTGTTCAGCCGAACAAAACATGGAGCAGACAGGATTGTCCGCTTCCTCGCGGCGGCGGGCATCGAATGCAATGCCATTCACGGCAACAAGAGCCAGGGCCAGCGCGAGCGCGCTCTCGAGCTGTTCCGCTCGGGCCGGGTGCCCATACTCGTCGCAACCGACATCGCGGCCCGCGGGATCGACGTCCCGGGGGTCAGCCACGTGCTGAACTTCGACCTGCCCAATGTGCCTGAACAATATGTCCATCGAATTGGCCGGACGGCGCGTGCCGGCGCAACGGGAATGGCGATTGCCTTCTGCTCGGCAGAAGAGCGCGCCTATCTGCGTGATATTGAACGCCTGACCCGGCAGAAGATCGATGCCATGCCGCTGCCGGATGGCTTTGATGCCTCCGTCGAGGCGCTGAGGCGCCTGAAACCGGAGCCGCCCAAGCAGCCCCAGAAATCTGCTCGAAGTTCGCCAAAGGCTGATCGCAGGGCCGAAGGGCAACGCCGGCAGCATCGAAACGAACGAGAACAGCGTCATCCGCATCGCGCCGATGGCCATCCAGCGCACAGGCCGGAACCGAGCCGGCCAAAACGCCCCTTGGGCGGGCGTCGACGGCGCCCGGCGGGACGGCGTTTTCATTCCGGCGTTGAGAAGGGTTGATCGGCCGGCGCGATTCCCAAATTCACTCCACCCATTGCGGACAAAGGCTCTTCTGTTAGGCTCTCTTCGATGAGCCTAAAGGCCTGACCGATCGGAGAGAGCGAACTGATGAAGCGCCGAATTTTCCTCACCTGCGCTGCGGCCGGCCTCGCGCTGGCAGGGTGCCACAAGAATAATGGCAACGGTGCGGGCACCGCTCCTGCGGCGAACGAAGCCGTCACGATCACCCAGGCGACGCCTCCTCCCGGCGGAACCTGGGCAGATGTCATCAATGCGACGTCGGCCGGTTTCCTGATGGGCAATCCTAAGGCGAAGGTGAAGCTGGTCGAGATCGGCTCGCTCTCCTGCCCGCACTGCAAGGCATTCGACGACGAAGGCGTGCCCGCGCTGATCGAAAATTATGTGAAGCCGGGCAACGTCAGCTGGGAATTTCGCCCCTACGTGATCCACGGGCCGATAGACATGGCCGCCAACCTGATCGTGCGCTGCAACGGCATTAAGACTTTTTTCCCGCTGGTGCAGGCTCTTTACAAGGATCAGCCGGTCTGGATGGCCAAGGTCGAAACGATGCCGCAGGACAAGGTCTCCCAGATCCAGAATCTGCCGACCAATCAAGTTTTCGTCGCCATGGCGAACCTTCTTGGACTTCAGGACTGGGCAGCCGCTCGCGGTGTTCCGGTCGCCAGGAGCAATCAGTGTCTGAGCGACCAGAAGAAGATCGACCAGGAGGTCCAGCTTACGAGCGACGTCAACAACCAATATCCGGCTTTTTCTGGGACTCCGGCGTTCATCATCAATGGTACCATGCTTCCCGAGACGGCGACTTGGGCCAAGCTCGAACCCCAGCTCCAGAACGCGCTGAAGTGAAGGTTGCAGCCAACGCAGTGATATGAGAGCGGAAGCAGCGGTACATCGTTTCGCCTGCACGCAATGCGGCAAGTGCTGCAACCGTCCGCCCGAGGTCGAATTGTCGGAGGCCGGAGCGCTCTCCGACGTGTTCGTGTTCAGGTTGATGTGCCGGCTTTACTGGCTTCCACAGCAGCTGAGCGACTATCGGCGAGGCGGCGAACGCCAGCCGGATTCGAGCCCGGTTTTCTTTGAAAAGAAGCGCCTCTTGAACGCATTTGCTGCGCGCAAATATTCGGCGAAGGCGATGCGTGACGGCAAACGGGTCGATTACACCAGATATCTCGTAATCTCGGCCTTGGCCCTTGATACAATCGAGGCCGCGTGCAGCGCCCTGAGCGACAATAAGTGCGGCATCTATGACCGGCGGCCGCTGACCTGCCGCTCGGTTCCCCTCCATTATTCGCGCCCCGAGGCTCTGGCAGCGTCTGATCTTGAGGCCTTCCTCGGCACCAGCGGCTATCGGTGCGACGCCAGCGATGCTGCGCAAATCATCCTGAAGGACGGCCGGATCGTGGCTCCGGAAATCAACGATGCGCGCGCCGCTGCGATCGCCCTTGCTGCGCGCGATCGTCCCTGGAGCGAAGCGATCGTCCGGCGGATGAGCAGCCCGGTTTCGTCCAGGCACTCGCTTCCAAGCATTGATGAGATCGAAGCCAGCGCCGACCTTGGCGCGATGACGGTTCCGATGCGCCGAGCTTGGCAGATCGCGGCCGACATCGAGCTCATTACTTCTGGCGAATGCGACCGACTGGTCGAGCTTCAGCTCCGGACGATCCGCCAAGAGCTTGCCCGCCGCAGCTGCTCGAGAGATGCGATTGAAACACTGACGCAAATGGAAGCGGAATACTCCCATCACCTGAATGGCAGTCCCGCGATCGCGATGGAATATTAGCGTTCATCTGTACCCATGCGGTTCCTCGAGGGCCGTTTAACTTCTTCGCTAAAGGCCAATTGTTTTCTCCTCGTATACTTCGCTTTTTGGAACCATATTGGTTAATCATATCGGCGATTTCGATCCTCGCCAGAGTGAATGGTGGCGGATGGCGCGAGGCTCAGGCGAATGCCGCTTGGCTCGGGCGAGCTCGATGGGGCGCTGTCGGGTTCACCCGTTCCTAAGCGCGCATTGTTATTAAGCATGATGAGCCTATTTTAGGGAAAAGCGCGTTGGTGCGCTGAAAGATGGAAGATGAACGACAAGGACAAGAAGCCCGGTAACCCCTGGACCAAGAGCCTGCTGATCTGGATCGGCGTGATCTTTGCCGCAGTTCTCCTCGTCCAGATGATCGGCGGAAGCTCAACCGCCGCGACGGGCGAAGCCATTCCTTATTCCGAATTCGTGCACCAGATCGACGAGGGCAATGTCCGCTCGGTAACGATTGCGACGGGAACCGGCGGCAACAGCGCGATCACCGGCAAGCTCGATACCGGCGCGGTGTTCAACACCGTTGCTCCGGGCGATGCGAACGTCTCGGACAAGCTCATCCAGAAGGGTGTCGCAGTCCAGGTCAAGGGCGAGGAAGGATCGAGCATCTGGCTTTACATGCTCTACAATTCGCTGCCCTTCCTGCTCATCCTCGGGATCAGTTTCTTCGTAATGCGGCAGATGCAGAAGAATGCCGGCTCGGGAGCGATGGGCTTCGGCAAGAGCCGTGCGCGCATGCTGACCGAGAAGCAGGGGCGAGTGACGTTCGCTGACGTCGCCGGAATCGACGAGGCCCGGGAAGAACTTCAGGAGATCGTCGAATATCTGAAGGATCCGGGCAAATTCGCGCGCCTCGGCGGCAAGATCCCCAAGGGCGCTCTGCTCGTCGGCCCTCCGGGCACGGGCAAGACCCTTCTCGCCAGGGCAATCGCGGGCGAGGCGGGTGTTCCGTTCTTCACCATTTCGGGTTCGGACTTCGTCGAGATGTTCGTCGGCGTCGGCGCGAGCCGCGTTCGCGACATGTTCGATCAAGCCAAGAAGTCGGCGCCGTGCATCGTCTTCATCGATGAGATCGACGCTGTCGGCCGCCACCGTGGCGCGGGCCTCGGCAACGGCAATGACGAGCGGGAGCAGACGCTCAACCAGCTGCTGGTTGAGATGGATGGGTTCGAGGCCAACGAGGGCATCATCATCATCGCCGCGACGAACCGTCCGGACGTGCTCGATCCGGCCCTTCTGCGCCCCGGACGCTTCGACCGCCAGGTCATCGTTCCGCGGCCCGACATCGATGGCCGCGAGCAGATCCTTGGCGTGCACATGAGGAAGGTGCCGCTGGCGCCCGACGTCGATGCGCGGGTGATCGCACGCGGCACTCCAGGCTTTTCCGGCGCGGACCTTGCAAACCTCGTCAACGAGGCGGCGCTCCTTGCTGCTCGCAAGGGCAAGCGGCTCGTCGCCATGCACGAGCTCGAAGAGGCCAAGGACAAAGTGCTGATGGGCAGCGAGCGCAAGTCCATGGTCATGACCGAGGACGAAAAGCGAATGACCGCCTATCACGAGGCCGGCCATGCGATCGTCGCTCTCCATGAGGCCGCGTCCGACCCGATCCACAAGGCGACGATTATCCCACGCGGCCGAGCGCTCGGAATGGTGATGCGCCTGCCGGAGCGGGACAGCTACTCCTATCACCGGGACAAGATGTACGCGAACCTCGCGGTCGCGATGGGCGGTCGCGTCGCCGAAGAGATGATCTTCGGCCACGACAAGGTCTCCTCCGGGGCCGCCTCGGACATCCAATACGCAACCCAGCTCGCGCGCGACATGGTGACCCGCTGGGGAATGTCCGACGCGCTTGGTCCGCTCCAGTATGCCGAACCGGAGGAAGAGGTGTTCCTCGGCTATTCGGTCAATCGCCAGCGGCAGATGTCCAACGAAACGGCGCAGGCGATCGACGCCGAGATCCGGAAGGTCGTCGAGGGCGGCTACAAGCGCGCCCAGAACCTGCTCACCGAAAATGTCGAGAAGCTCGAAACGCTCGCCCAGGCGCTCCTCGAGTTCGAGACTCTCTCGGGCGACGAGATCAAGAAGGTGCTTGCCGGCGAGACGATCGACCGCGGCGGCGTCAAGGGTCCCGCGATCCCGTCGGCCGGCTCATCCATCCCGAAGGCGAAGCGTCCGAAGCCTGGAGCCATCGGCGGTCCGGCGGCGGCAGGGGCCTAGTTCAAAAGTCATTCAAACCTGTGAGCCACTTCGCGGCACTAAAGCTGCGAAGTGGGCTTTTCATGCGAAAGACGATTCTCCTCGCCCTGGTCGTTTGCGTTTCGACACATTCCTGGGCGGCCGCTCCCGGTTCGGCGCAGAACTTTCTCGATCGAGCGGAGCGGCTCAAGGCCAAGGGCCCGCTTGCCTTCTTCGACAGCGACTACGGCCGCCTCAAGTCCGAGGCGACACTCGTCGGCGAGTCGATCGGGGATGACCGGATTGCTGCCGAAAAGGCCGGAAAGACCGTCCTCTATTGCTCGCCCAAACCGCGGGCGGAGCTTGGAAGCTTCGAGTTCATCCGCGGCCTCGAAGCGATCCCGGCTGCCGAGCGGGCGCGAATCAGCCTCAAGGAGGCGATGATCCGGATCCTTCAGACGAAGTATCCCTGCCCGCGATAGAGCCGCCGCTACATCGCCCCGAGCGCGACGGCGGTAACGAGGAAGAGTCCGGCGGCGATGAAGGCGAAGGTCAGAAGCGCCATTGTCCGCATCACTGCGCTGAACCGCCCCAGTTCGTATGTCTGCTTGAGATGCCGATACATATGAAACGGCGGCACGAAGAACAGGAGACCGGCGGCGCTTGCCATGCCGACCGCGACAAGCAGGCCGCCGGCGACCACGAGAATCATCATGAACGACAGAGAATAGGTCACGAATACCGCGTGGTCGTAGGTGTTGTAGCGCCGGCGGAACGGGAACAGGAGCCACATGAACGGCACCGAGAAGGGAATGAGGAGCCAGCTGTATTTCGAGGCGGCATCCTGAACCCTCATCGAGACCAGATCCGGATTGTTCATCGCATTTTCGATGAACGGCCGGATCCAGCTCGGCGCTTCGTCGTCCGATTTTCCCGCGACGAAGGCCTTGCCGCCCATCACTTTCTGGATATCCGCAATGTCTTCGTGCTTCGCGGCGATCTTATGGTCGAGGTCGGCAACCGTCTGGCCAGCAGCCAGCGCAACCTTTCGCTTCAGCTGTAGCTTCGCGAGGTCCTTCTGGTCGTCGGAAATGCCGGTCTGAAGTCCGTTTTGAATATGTTTGCCGCCGCCCGAACCGAGTGCACCTGTGAAGTTGAGCACCGCGAACATCGCGAAGACGGTGAACAGATACAGCGCCACCGGCGAGATGAAGCGGGCGCGTTCGCCGGCGATGTAGCGGCGAGTCATCTCGCCTGGCCGCCAGGCGAGCATCGGCAGCGTCCGCCAGATCTTGCCTTCGAAGTTGAACAGGCTTGCTAGAAAATCCCGGAAGAAGGCGTGCACGGAACGATGGATGTGCGCTTTTTGCCCGCACGACGGACAATAGGACCCGGTCAGCTTCGTCCCGCAATTGAGGCAGGACTTTTCATGCGTGCGGCCATCGCTGGCCTCGCCAGCCTGCGGTTCGACCGCACGCCCGAGCATCGCGCCCGTGACCGCATCTCCGATCGCATCGAAATTGCCGACCATCCGCTACCCCTCGCGCGCCAGAATAGCCAGAATAGGCGGTGTGCGAAGCGCGTGCTAGCCGTAGCGCAAGATGGCGCGCATCGGTCTCCTCGGCGGCTCGTTCAATCCGGCGCATCGCGGGCACCGCCACATCAGCCTCGAGGCAATGCGGGCGCTGGCGCTGGACGAGGTCTGGTGGCTGGTCTCGCCGGGCAATCCGCTGAAGGAGGATGCAAAGGACATGGCCTCGTTCGAGGCCAGGATATCGTCTGCCCGGCGTGCCGCGCGCGGCGCGCGGATCCGGGTCAGCGATTTCGAACAGATCGAGAAAACCCGCTTCACCGTCGACACCGTCGAACTTCTGAAGCGTCGCTACCCCCAGCACCGCTTCATTTGGTTGCTCGGAAGCGACACCCTGCCAAATTTTCACAAATGGAGCGATTGGAGGGGGTTAGCACGTCAAGTGCCGATTGCGGTGATTCGCCGGCCCGGTTATGATTCACCTGCCCACGCGGCACGCGCGATGGGTTGGCTGGGACGGTTTGTCCACCCGCCCGGCCAGGCGAGCCACTGGACGGAATGGAGTGCACCGGCGATCGTCTTCCTTCGCCTGTCCCCCGATCCGACCTCAGCAACCGCCGTGCGCGCGCAAGACCCCAGCTGGTATCGCCGCTCCCCGAAGCTCGGGCGCAGTCCCGGGCTCACGGCAATGCCCCTGTTCGCCAGGAGACCACTTGACCGAACATCCCGCTGATACCGCCGACAGACCCGGGGGTCCCTCCGTGAATGTCGATGACCTCCACAAGCTCGTTCTCCAGTCGCTCGACGACGACCAGGCGCAGGAGGTCGTTTCCATCCCACTCGCCGGCAAATCGAACATCGCCGATCACATGGTGATCGCTTCGGGCCGATCGACGCGGCAGGTCGCGTCCATGGCCGTTAAGCTTGCCGACAAGATCAAGGAGCGATTTGGAAGGAACGTCCGGATCGAGGGGCTCCCCGCAGCTGACTGGGTGCTGATCGACGCCGACGACGTCATCGTCCACATTTTCCGTCCCGAAGTGAGAAATTTTTACAATTTGGAACGAATGTGGGCATTTGGCGATCAAGCAAACATGAGCGCTGCGAGCGGGTGAGGGATATGCGCTTTACGGGTCCATTTGTATTGCTGCTTGCGTTTGTCGCGGTACCCGCGACTGCGGCGTCTTCGCCTGACCTCGTCTCCGTCGAGCAGCAGCTGAACTCAATGCTCGCCGACGGATCGACCGACGTCGGGGTCGCGGCGCTCGATCTCAACACGGGCGAAAGCGTCAGCATCAAGGGCGATACGCCCTTCCCGATGGCGAGCACGGTCAAGGTCGCGATCGCTGCGCTCTATCTTTCGCAGGTCGACCACGGCCAGAAGACGCTCGAGGACACGGTCCAGGGCCAGCCGGTCCGGAAGCTCATGGACCGGATGCTGATCTTCAGCGACAACCATGCGGCCGACATCCTGTTCAAGGATGTCGGAGGGCCGCGCTCTGTTCACCAGTTCCTGACCCAGAACGGCGTTCACGGAGTGCATGTCGATCGAACGATCGCCCAGCTCCTCGCCGACCGGCGCGACCTCTTTGACAGCCGCGATTCCAGCACGCCCAAGGGCATGATCGAGCTCCTCAAAGACATTTACAAGGCGCAGATTATCTCGCCGAAGAGCCGTGACTATCTCCTGAGCGTGATGGCCAGATGCGAGACCGGCAAGAACCGGATGAAATGGCTGCTCCCCGCCGGAACCCCGGTCGAGCACAAGACGGGCACGCTCAACGGGCTTGCCGACGACGTCGGATTCATTTCGATGCCCGACGGCCATCGAATCGCGATCGCGATCTTCGCCCGCGGCGGGACCAACCGGCCGCATGCGATCGCCGAAGCGGCGCGCGCGATCTACGACGGCTTCAAGAATCTGTTCAGCTGGCCATTCCGGCCGGCGCTCACAACCACCCAATAGGGTGCTTCTCCACATTATCGCTCGAGGAAAGATCGGCCGCTCCCCAGAGGCCGAGCTCGTCGGACGCTATCTGAAGCGTATCGCCTGGCCGACCAAGCAGACCGAGCTCCCCGAGCGCGGTGGCCGGATGATCGAGCCTTCGCCGGACATCGTCGCTATCGTTCTCGACGAGCGCGGGAAGGCGCTCTCGTCGCTGGAGTTCGCAAAGAGGCTCGAGCGCTGGCGCGACGAGGGCAAGCGCGAGGCGCGCTTCTTCATCGGTGCTGCCGATGGTCATGACGAGGATCGAAGAGTGGGCGCCGACCTCCTCCTCTCGTTCGGGCCGGCGACCTGGCCGCATCTGCTTGCGCGGGCAATGCTCGCCGAACAGCTGTTCAGGGCGACGTCGATCCTTGCGAACCATCCCTATCATCGGGAAGGCTAGATGATGAAGCCGCGCATCTTGCTTCTCTTTTCACCGCTTCTCGTTGCGGCGAGCGGTCCGTTACTCCCCCAAGTGCTGCCGCTCGACCAGGCGCTGAAGCAGGCTCGAGCCGATGAGGCTTCGGCGGACGCCGAGACGGCGCGACTCCAGGAGGCCGCTTCGGCGGCACGCGGAGAGGCCGACCGCTTCAGCGCCCAGCAGGCTGCCGCCGCCGAGGCGATCGAGGCTGCAGAGGCTGGGATCACCGCCGCCGACATGCAGTTCCGGCTCGCCAATGCCTATGTCGCTGCGCACCAGGCGCGGCTCGCAGACGAGCAGCGGCCGGTCTCGTCGCTACTCGCGGGACTAGCGATCATGGCCCAGCGGCCGCCGCTTCTGGCGCTTGCCGATGGGGGCGGCACCGATGAGCTCGTCAAGGTTGGAGTGCTTCTCGATTCGACCCTGCCGGTGATCCGCGACCGTACGCGCGCGCTCTCCTTGCAACTCACTCAAGGGGAAAGGCTCGAGGCGGCTGCAAATGGCGCCCGAAGAGACCTCGAGCACAGCCGGCAGGAACTGGCCGCAAGGCGGCAACAGTTTGCAGCGCTTCAGCAGCGCGCGCTCGAACAGTCATTGGCCGCGGGCGGAAGAGCGCTCAGCGAAGGCGATGTCTCGATCGCCGCAGCCGAGCAGATCGAACAGCTCCAGGGGGAGGAATCCGGAACGAGGAGTGCTCGCGAGCTCGCGAACCTGCTGGAGTCCGAGCAGCCTGCGCCGCCGCGCCCCTTCGCACCTGCCGGCCCGAAGCCGACCCTGCCCTTCGCCTATGCGCTCGCGCTCAACGCTCCTGCAATCGAGGGCCTCGGAGCGGTAAACGAGAGCGGAGTTCGCTCGCGTGGGACCAGCTTCGCTTCGGCGCGCGGTGCTCCGGTCAGCGCACCTGCCGATGGGACTGTCCGCTTCTCCGGGCCATTTCGCGATTATGACGGCATCCTGATCCTCGACCATGGTGGCGGCTGGATGAGCTTGATCGTCAATGTCTCCTCGCCGCTGAAGGCCGGCGACCGGGTCAGCCTCGGCGATCCGCTCGGGCGCGCGCTCGGCATCGTCGAGGTTGAACTGTCCCATAACGGGCAGCGATTCTCGCCCGCCCTCATCGCAGGTTCATCTCAAACTCTGTCAAAGCGGATGAAAGGCAGCTAAATGCCCGACGCTTATCCGGAACCGCCGCGCACCAAGGACGCGACCAACATGAAACGCATCGCCAAGCTTCTTCCGCCGCTCGCGCTCGTCGGGGCGCTCGCCCTCGTTCCAGTGACCGCAGCCTCGATGGCAGCGCCGGACACGACCAATTACCAGGAGCTCGAGAAGTTCATGAGCGTCTACGAGCGGGTCAAGGCCAATTATGTGGAACCGGTCGACGATCATACGCTCATCAAGGGCGCAATCGACGGAATGCTCGCAGCGCTCGATCCGCATTCCAGCTATGTCGAGGGAGCCGATTTCGACCAGCTCAAGACAACCACCGACGGCAATTATGGTGGCCTCGGCCTCACTGTTTCGCTGGAAGACGGGATCGTCAAGGTGATCGCTCCGACCGAGGACACGCCTGCGTGGCGCGCCGGGCTCAAGTCGGGCGACTATATTACCCACATCAACGGCGAGTTTCTGAACGGGATCACGCTCGACCAGGCGGTCGAGAAGATGAAGGGCGCTCCTGGAACTGCGGTCAAGCTCACCATCGTGCGGCCGGGCCGCGACAAGCCGTTCGATGTCACCATCGTTCGCGAGCGGATCGAGCTTCGCCCGGTCAAATGGGAGATCAAGGACGGGGTCGGCTACATCAACATCGACACCTTTTCAGGAAATGTCGGGGAGCAGGTGAAGTCGGCGCTTCTTTCGATCGACAAGGCCACCGGCGGTCATCCGACAGGCTACATCGTCGATCTTCGTTCGAACCCCGGCGGCCTGCTCGACCAGGCGGTGGATGTCGCTGACGACTTCCTCGACAGTGGCGAGATCGTTTCGCAGCGCGGCCGCGCGAAGGACGACATCGAACGTTATTATGCGCGCCCGGGCGACATGGCCCACGCACTGCCGGTGATCGTCCTTACCGATGCCGGCACTGCCTCGGCCTCGGAGATCGTCGCCGGTGCGCTCCAGGACCACCATCGGGCGCTCATCATGGGCGAGACGAGCTTCGGCAAGGGCTCGGTCCAGACCGTCGTCCAGACCGGCCCCGATGCAGCGCTCCGCCTCACGACCGCGCGCTATTACACGCCGTCGGGCCGCTCGGTTCAGGCGGGCGGGATCCAGCCCGACATCGAGGTCCCGCAGCTCAGCGACCCAGATTACAAGGACCGCAGGTTCATCCGCGAGGCAGACCTGAGGCGGCACCTGCTCGCGCAGGCGCAGGTCCAGGACAAGTTGCTCGAGAGCGACGATACGCCCGACCCCCGTTTCCTGGCGAAGGCCGACGACCTCAAGAAGCAGGGAATCAAGGACTATCAGCTCTATTATGCGCTGAACACGCTGAAGCGCCTGGCAGCTCCTGCGCCAGCGGCGATCGCATCGGGCGGCACAGCGTCCAAGAAATCGCGCTAGAATGAGCGAGACGGTGGCTGTGCGGTCCGGCTCTTCGGCGCCGTGGCAGCCGGCAGCGCTCGCCCGTCTGATCGCTTTACTTCTGCCCCTTGTGCTCCTCGGCGGAGCCTTGGGCTCGCAATATCTCGGCGGCTTGCACCCTTGCGAGATGTGCTACTGGCAGCGCTGGCCCCATGGCGCTGCGATCGTTCTTGCACTTCTCTCCTTCACCGCGCCCGCGAGTTCGCTGCGCTCGCGTGCTCTCGTTCTTCTCGCCGCGCTCGCGATCGCGAGCTCCGGCGGGATCGGCGTCTATCATGCCGGCGTCGAGGCGAAGATCTTCGAAGGCTTTACCCAGTGCACCGCTCTTCCACGGACGAGCAGCGCCGCGGAGCTCCTCAAGGAGATTACCCAAGCTCCGCTCGTCAGGTGCGACGAGGTGCAGTTCCGGTTCCTCGGGATTTCGATGGCGGGCTGGAACGCGATCCTGTCGCTGACCGGCGCCACCCTTATCCTCCTCTTGAGCCTGAGGCGAAGGCGGGCATGACGTCCTGGCGCCCGGGCGAGGAGCGCGCGGACACGTCCTCGATGCTTCGTGTCGACCAGGCGGGAGAATATGGAGCGACCCGCATCTATGCTGGCCAGCTCGCGGTTCTTCGGCCGAACTGCGCCGAAGCCAAGCTCATCTCCCGAATGGCGGCGCAGGAGCAGCGCCACCTCGAGCGGTTCGACCAGCTCGTCGCCGAAAGGCGGGTCCGCCCGACCGCGCTCCAGCCGCTATGGAACGTCGCCGGCTTCGCGCTCGGTGCTGCAACCGCGCTCGTGTCGGAGAAAGCCGCGCTTGCCTGCACCGACGCGATCGAGACCGAGATCGACCGTCACTATTCCCGGCAGCTCGACGAACTCGGCGATACGGACCCGGAACTTTCGGCCGACATTGCCGAATTTCGGGCCGACGAGCTCGAGCATCGCGACACGGCGCGCGAGGCGGGCGCGACGGGGGCGTTTGGCTATCCCCTCTTGACTGCGGCAATCCGTGCCGGCTGCAGGGTGGCTATAGAACTCTCCAAGCGCGTATAAGGAACTCATGGCAGGGCGGACCGCTGTAACTGCTGGAAGGACGTTTTTATGAGGAAATTCATGACCTTGACGAGCGCAGCCGCAATGGCCTTCGCCGGCGGCTACGCAGCCCTTCCGGCACCGGCGCTTGCACAGGCGCAGCCGAACATCGCCGAGATTATAGTCTACGGCAACGATCCTTGCCCTCGCTCGACCAACAACGAGATCTACGTCTGCAACCGCCGTCCGGAGGCCGAGCGCTATCGGATCCCGCCGAACATGCGCCAAAGCGGCACTCCGCAGCAGATGCAGTCGTGGGCGGTCCGGTCAAAGAGCCTGGAGACCACGGGCGAGACCGGGCTCAACAGCTGCTCGGCAGTCGGGCCGGCGGGCTACACCGGCTGCCTCGAGAGACTGATCCAGGAATCCCGCGGCGAGCGGAAACAGCAGGCCGACGAGGCCACCCCGCCGCAACAGTAACAGCCCTTTTTACCGCATCCAGGCTTTCGGGCAGGAAGCCGGCTTGTTACGGCGACAAAGTGGTGGGGGGAGAGGCTGATTGAACACCGCGCAGGCGCTGCCCAGGGCCGAGGAGACGAGCGCGGGCGGTTTTTTCGGCCACCCGAAGGGTCTTGCCTATCTCGCCTTTACCGAGGCCTGGGAGCGCTTTTCCTATTACGGTATGTCGGCGCTCCTGGTGCTGTACATGGTCGACCAGCTCCTTCTCCCCGGCCATGTCGAGCATGTCCTCGGCTTTCGCGCCTTTCGCCACGCGCTTGAGAGTGTCTTCGGACCCCTGTCGACGCAGGCGCTCGCATCGCAAATCTTCGGCCTTTATTCGGGCTTCGTCTATTTCACGCCGGTCCTTGGCGGCTGGATCGCGGACCGCTGGATCGGGCAACGGAGCGCGGTCGTTGTGGGTGCCTTGTCAATGTGCGCCGGACATGTCGCGATGGCGTTTGACCGGAGCTTCCTTGCGGCGCTCCTTCTCCTGGTCGTCGGCTCAGGGCTTCTCAAGGGCAATATCTCGGCCCAGGTCGGCGGACTCTATCCGCGAAGCGACGAAGCTCGGCGCACGCGCGGGTTCGCGATCTTCAGCACGGCGATCAACTTTGGAGCAGTGGTGGGGCCGCTCGCCTGCGGCTTCCTTGGCGAGCGTTTCGGCTGGCACGTGGGTTTCGCAATGGCCGCCGTGTTCATGCTCGGCGGGCTTGCGACCTACCTTTCTGGCTACCGCCACCTTCCCGTCAAGGTCGAGCGCAAGATGCTCGCTAAAGCTTCGATGTCGCGAAGCGACTGGAAGGTGGTCGCTGCGCTCGTCGCAGTGATGGGAATCGCCGTCTTCCAGTCGATCGCTTACTACCAGCTCGCGAACGTTCTTCCGGTTTGGCTTCAGCAGCACGGCGACATGAACGCCGGCGGATTTCTGATCCCAATCCCCTGGTATCAGTCGATCGATCCCCTGTTCAGCATTCTCTTCGTCCCGGTCCTCTTTGCGTTGTGGCGCTCGCAGAATCGCCATGGCGGCGAACCTTCGGAGCTCGGCAAGATCGGTCAGGGGGCTTGGATTTGCACACTCGCCAACCTCGTCCTCGTCGCGTCGATCCTCGAAGCGGGATCGCACCCGGTCCTCTGGATCTGGCCCTTCGTCTATTGCGCGCTCCAGGGCATCGGCTTCGTCTACTACTGGCCGACGCTGCTCGCTCTGGTGTCGCGTGCGGCTCCCGCGAAAATCAATGCGACCATGATGGGGATCTGCTTTTTGACCCTGTTCGTCTCCAACAGCCTCATCGGGTGGATCGGCACCTTCTACGAACAGTTGGGGCCGCTTGCCTTCTGGTCCCTCCACGCCGGGATCGCCGCTGCCGGCGCGATCCTGGTCCTCTTCTTTGGTCCGATGCTGAAGCGCGCGCTGGAACCTCGCGAGACGCAATGGCTTAGACCATCTGCGATGACCGAGGAGGTCGAACGATGACTGTCGCCGACGCCACGCCCGACTATGAAGTCGGACCCAACGACGACCGCGCATTTCTCGGTCATCCCAAGGGGCTCGGCTTCCTCGGCTTCACCGAGGGGTGCGAGCGTTTCTCTTATTACTCCATGCAGACTCTGCTCGTTCTCTACATGGTCAACTATCTGCTCCTGCCCGGACGCATGGAGCATGTAGTCGGCCTCAACTGGCTGCAGACGAACGTCTATCACGGCATTTCGGGCCAACCGCTCGCGTCCGCGATCTTCGGCACCTACACCTCGCTCGTTTATGGCACTCCGATCCTCGGTGGGATCATTGCCGACAAATGGCTCGGCCGGGACACGACCCTCATCTTCGGCGGGGTGCTGATGGCGATCGGCCATTTCCTCATGGCAATCCAGTCCGCGTTCGTATTCGCGCTTCTCGCACTTGTCCTTGGAGTGGGTGCATTCAAGGGAAATATCGCGACTCAGGTGGGAGCGCTCTACGGCCGCACCGATCTTCGCCGGGCGATGGCGTTCCAGATCTTCTACATCTTCATCAACGTGAGCGTCATTGTCGCGCCCCTCATCTCGGGGACGCTTGGACAGAAGGTAGGCTGGCATTACGGATTTGGCTGCGCCGGTGTGGTCATGGTCATAGGGCTCCTCATCTACATCTTGGGGCGCCCGTATCTGCCGCGCGAGGAACTTGCGGCGCCCTCGGACGAACCCGAGCTTCGCCAGCCCCTCACTCGCAACGACTGGCTCAGCGTCCTTTACCTCATCATCCTGATACCGGTTCTCGCTGTCTCGCTCCTCACCAACCAGGAGATCTTCAACGCCTATCTCGTCTGGGGGGACCAGCATTTCGATCTGAGGCTTCTCGACAATACCAGCAGCTGGCTGATCACTGTCGACGCGACCGTCAGCTTCGCCATGCTGGTCCTGGTTGCAGCCTTCTGGAAATGGTGGAGCCTCAATCATCGCGAGCCCGACGAGATCAGCAAAATGATCATCGGCAGCTTCTTCACGGTGGCGGGCGGACTGTGCCTGTTCATGGCCGCACTGACCCAGCCTCAAGGCGGCAAGATCAGTCTCTTCTGGCCGATGATGTTCGAGCTCTTCAACAGCATCGGCTTCGCGCACGTTCTTCCGATCAGCCTCGCGCTCTTCTCGAAGATTTCGCCAAAGCAGATCACCTCGACGGTCATCGGCCTCTATTATTTTGCCTTCCTGATCGCGAATGCCGTGGTGGGCTACGTCGGCGGCCTCTATTCGAGCCTTCCGACTACAACATTCTGGCTCATTCACGTCGCGAGCGCAGCCTTCGGACTCATCGCGTTCATCGTTTTCAAGATGGTGATCGGGCACCGCATGCAGAGCACGCCCGAGGACCAGGCGGCTGCGCTCAGTTAGCGACCACCGGCAGGTACACCGCGCTTGAGGCATTTCCGCCGTAAAATACGCTCTGCCTCGCCGGCCGGTAATCGGCCGGCGCTGCGTAGAAGATGTTCGGCACGTAGGTCTGCGGGTTGCGGTCGTAGAGCGGGAACAGGCTCGACTGCACCTGCACCATGATCCGGTGACCCGGCAGGATCACATGGTCGACGTTGGGAAGGCTCCAGCGAAATTCGGTAACCTTCCCCGGGGCCAGCGCGTGCGGCTTGGCGAAGCTGTCGACGTAGCGACCTCGGAAGATCTCGATCCCGATCGGAAGCTCGAATCCCGACATGTCGCGCTTGGAGCCCTGCGAGGCGCCTTCCGGATTTTCATTGGGATAGACGTCGATGAGCTTCACTACCCAATCGCTGTCCGTGCCGGTCGTCGCCGCGAAGAGGTCGACCTCGGGCGGACCCATGATGTGGACCGGTCTGGTCAAAGGTTCGCTCGTGTAGGTGAGGACGTCCGGCCGCCCGTCGACGAAGCGCTGGTCATGGACCAGCCAACCATGCCACTGATTCTCGTCGTTCATCGCGACTGGACGCGGGAGGAACGGCACTGGCCTTGCCGGATCGGACACATAATCGTCGTGACCGCTCGCTGCCGGCCGGTCGAAGCTGATGCCGTTCGATGAGGTCAGATAAACAGGCGTTGGAGTTCCCATCGGCCAGCGCGGACTTGCCTCCCATTTGTTGATCCCGCTCGCATAAGTGAAGACCGGCGGCGTGCGGGGATCGGGCGTGCCCTTGAGATAATGGTCAAGGAAGGGCTTTAGCTCTTGCGTCCGCCATTGAAGCGCGGTGTCGCCGTTGAAGGTGAGGTCACCGAGCTCATAGCCATAATGATTGGCGCCCGAGTGCCGCCACGGGCCGATCACAAGGTGGAGAAGGTCGGTCCCCTCATATTTGTCCTTGAGGGCCCTATAGACCGCAGGCGCGCCGTAGCTGTCCTCCTGATCCCATTCGCCGACCTCGAGCATGGTCGGGACGGTCAGCGGATGTGCGGCCATCCATTTGTCGACAGCCTGCAATGACCAGAAATCCGTATAGGCGGGGTTCTGCAAGAGCTTCCGGACGAAGGGCACATCTTCGATGTGGTAGAAGCGTGCATAGTCGGCCATCGAGCCCGCCTCGAGGTAACGCGTATAATCGTCGCCGACACCGACCGGCAGAGCTGCACCTGCGTCGGCCTTGCCAGTGCTCTGCGACAGCGCGAAATCGAGGCTCCCGACCCTGAAGGCGCCGTTGTGGAACCAGTCGTCGCCGCGCCAGCCGTCGACCATCGGGCTTTGCGGAACCGCAGCCTTCAGGGCCGGATGCGGGTTGATCTCGGACGCTAGCGTCAGGAAGCCAAGGTAGGAGGACCCGATCGTTCCGACCCGGCCATTCGATTCCGGGATATTCTTCACCAGCCAGTCGATCGTGTCGTAGGCGTCGGTGCTCTCGTCGATCCCGGTGTTGTTCAGCGGACCGACGATCGGCCGGTTCATCACGAACGTGCCTTCGGAATGGTGAAGGCCGCGGATGTCCTGCTGGACGATGATGTAGCCGTCGTTGACGAACTCCTTGTACATAATGGGAAGCACGTCGACGATGGATTCGCTTGGAGTCCTCGCCGTGCTGCCCTTGGCGTCATAGGGCGTGCGCGACAGGAGAATCGGCGCGTTGGTTGTTCCCTTCTTCATGTAGATGACGGTGTAGAGCCTGGTGCCGTCGCGCATCGGCACCATCGCCTCGCGCCGGATGAAATCGGCCTGCGGAAGGACAGGATCGTAACTCGCGACCACATCCGGGGTCATCGGCGTGACCGGCGCCGGAGCGGGCGCTGCGGCCATTGCAAGGAGAGGAACGAGCGAAGCGGAGAAACGAAGAACCGTGTTCATGGGGTGACGTTAAGGACCGCAACCGTGCGCGGCAACATCGGCGGATGTCGCTCGTTTCAGTCTTGATGGCCGACATGGTCAGCGAAGGACTGGGGCGCGCGCTCGAAGCCGAACGGCACATTCAGCCGGGCGGCAATCTTCGCACCTCGTGGGAAGCTCTTCTTGAAGATGCGCGCAGCTGCACGCGCTGCGACCTCTACAGGCATGCAACCCAGACCGTGTTCGGCGAAGGCCCGCTCGACGCCAGAATCATGTTTGTCGGCGAGCAACCCGGCGACCAGGAGGACCTTGCCGGAAGGCCGTTCGTGGGTCCTGCAGGAGCAGTGTTCGATGCCGCCCTCGAGAAGGCGGGGATCGAACGATCCACGGTCTATGTCACGAACGCGGTCAAGCACTTCAAGTTCGTTGCCAAGGGCAAGCGCCGGATCCACAACAAGCCTGATTCCGGCGAGATCGCCGCCTGCCGCTGGTGGATCGAGCACGAGCGCGAGCTCATTCGGCCGGGGGTGACGGTAGCGCTTGGAGCGACCGCCGCGCGCTCGCTGGTCGGCAAGACCGTGACCATCGGCAAGGTGCGGGGCGAACCGCTGACGCTCGAGGATGGCAGCGAATGCTGGGTCACCGTGCATCCGAGCTCGCTTCTGCGTATGCCCGACGCGGAGGCGCGGCGCGAAGCGCGAGCGCTGTTCGTGCGCGATCTCAAGCTCATCAAGTCGCGGGCGGAGAAACTTGACCGCTAGAAGCTGGTGCTGACGGCCGCCTTTATCGTCCGGGGTGCTCCGGGGGCGATATTGCTGTCGTTGCTGGCGGTCGGAAAATAATGCGCTCCAAGAAGGTTCTCGGCATTGAGCTGCGCTTCGAGTGCCAACGGCAGATTGTAGAACAGCGCCGCTATCAATCCCTTTTGGACTTCGCCCAAGCCCGTCGAGTTATCGATAAGGACTACTCACGGAATAATCACTCTGCAGCGAGTAGGGTCTCCGCGCCGACGAGGTCGACCGAGACCAGGCGACTGACGCCCTTCTCGATCATCGTCACTCCATAGAGGCGATGCATCCGGCTCATCGTGACCGCATTGTGCGTGACGATAAGGTAGCGGGTGTCGGTCTCCTGCGTCATCCGGTCCAAGAGTTCACAGAAGCGCTCGACGTTCGCGTCGTCGAGCGGCGCGTCGACCTCGTCGAGGACGCAGATCGGCGCGGGATTGGTGAGGAAGAGGGCAAAGATCAAGGCAATTGCCGTCAGCGCCTGCTCGCCGCCCGAAAGCAACGTCAGCGTGGACAGCCGCTTGCCCGGGGGCTCGGCCATAATCTCGAGTCCGGCTTCGAGCGGGTCATCGCTCTCGACCAGTTCGAGATGGGCCTGGCCTCCCTCGAACAATGTGGTGAACAGACGGCGGAAGTGAGCGTCGACCTTCTGGTATGCGTCGAGAAGTCGAATCCGCCCCTCGCGGTTCAAATTGCCGATCGAACCGCGGAGGCGATGGATCGCCTGGGTCAGTTCCCCGGATTCCTCTGCTCCCTTGCTCCTGGCGGCATCGAGCTCGGCGAGTTCCTGCTCGGCAACGAGGTTGACCGGTCCAATGCGCTCCCGCTCGGCCGTGAGCTGCTCCAGCATCACAGCCTCCTCGTTCGGGTTGCGCGGCTCGTCGGGATCGAAGCCGAGTTTCTCCGCCAATCGCTTCGGCACGCAGTCGAACTTCTCGACGCTGGTCCGCGCGAACTCCGCGCTTCGGGCCTGCTGGGCGTCCGCCCGGGCAGCGGCCGCGGCCCGGCGCTCGCGCGTATCGGCTGAACGCTCGTTGGCGAGAGCGACCGCATTGACGGCCTCGACGACAGCTTCCTCGGCCTCGCGCTCCGACGTTGCTGCTTCACCGATGCGAAGCAGGCTCTCGTCATTCGTCTTCTCAAGCTCCCGGATATTCAGGTCGAGCTCGGCCGGTTCCTTTTCCAGCGCGGAGCGCTCGACCCTTTGCTGCTCCTGCCGCTCGATGCCCTGCGTGAGCCGTTCCTCGGCCTGGTCGCGCCGCCTTCGCCATTCCGCCTGCTCGCGTGCAGCGGCGCTTAGACGCTCGCGATCGGCAGCGCTTTCCCGAGCGCGGGTCGCCGCTTCGGCGCGCTTATCGGCAACAAGAGACGCGGCGGTCGCAGCGGCCACGCGCGCCGCCTCGACTTCATGTTCGAGGGCTGCGGGGTCCGGGAGAGCCGTCTGCGAGCGCGACGCCGCGCTCACCGCCTCGAGCGCCGCTTCGATGACCGGCTCGAGGTCGGCCTGACGCTGGGTAAGACCGCTCCGCTGCGCCTCGATCCGATCGAGCGCTGCCAAAGCAGCATCGATCGCCCGAGCCGCCTCGCGTGAATCGCGCTCGGCAGCGAGCGCCGAGTGCCGCGCCTGCTCGGCAGCTTCGCGGCATTCATCCATCGAGCGAAGGGCTGCGGCGCGTTCCGCCGCGGCGCCATCGACAAACTGTTCCAGTCCGGGAAGCTGGTCCACGAGCCGTCCAAGGCGGTTCACTCGAAGCAGTCGCTCGGCCGCTGCAGCGCCGGCGCCCCTCGCCACAAACCCGTCCCAGCGGCGCATCACGCCGCTTAAGGTGACGAGCCGTTGGCCCGGCGCGAGCACTTGCCCATCGTCCGTCTCGGCTACTGCTATCTGGCCGAGCCGGCGCATCAGCTCGGCGGGCGCCTTTACGTGATCGGAAAGACGTGTCGTCCCGGGCGGCAGCGCCGGATCGCTCGGATTGGGCTCGCTTCCCGTCCAGCGGCGCGGGCTGTCGCTTTCGCCGACGGCCGCATCAGCGTCTTCACCAAGAGCGGCGGCAAGCGCTCGCTCGTAGCCGGTCTCAGCAGAGAGGCTGCCGATCGCCGAGCCGCCGCCATGTTCGAGCGCAGCTGCAAGCGCGTCATGCTCCGACTTGGCGGCCGAATGCGCCGCTCGGGCGGCCGCGAGCCCGGTCTCGGCACGATCGCGCCGCTCAGCCGCTGCGGAGCGGCCCTTTTCGGCCTCAAGGCGCTTGGCTTCGGCTTCGCTTGCCGTTCGGGCGGCAGTAGCCGCCCTTTCTTCGGCCGACCTTTGCGCATCGACCTGCTCGCTGCCGTCGCCGATCGCTGCAAGCTGTTCGGCGAGCCTCGCTCGTTCCTGCTCAATTCGGAGAAGCTGCGCCTTCGCCGCTTCGAGAGCGGCCTCGGCCACCCGCCGCTCGGCGCGCATTGCCGCCTGACGCGCCAATAGTTCGGCAAGCGCCGTCTCCGCTTCGCGCGAGCTCGTCTCACAGCTCGTCAGGTCGGTCGCAATGCGCGCCGCCAACCCTTCCGCATCATCAAGTCGCCGCTCGATCACGAGGCGTTCCTGCTCGAGCTGCTCGATGGCGCTCGACGCATCGCCCTTGAGTGCTCCTTCCCGCGCAAGGTCGGAAGTCAGCGACGAATCGAGCCGATCGAGCTCGCCGAGCCGTCTTGCGATGGTGTCGCGCCGGGCTCGGGCGCCGGCGAGCCGGTGAGCAAGCGCGTGGCCTTCTTCACGCAGCTCCGAAACGGCGCTCCGCCTTGCCGTCAGCGCCTCGCTGGCTCGGTTGTGCGTGGCCCGAGCATCGGCGATCGCCTGGTGGATGCGCTCGACCTCTTCTTGTGCTGCGCTGGCCTCGGCTGCCGCGGTCTCCGCCGAACGCTCGGCCTCGACCCAGCGGGCGTAGAGGAGCCGCGCGTCGACCGAGCGGATCTGATCCGTCAGCTTGCGATACCGCTCCGCCGCGCGCGCCTGCCGCCGAAGCTGCGCCGAGCGCTGCTCCTGCTCCGAGAGGATTTCGCCAAGGCGGGCGAGATTGGCTTCCGCCGCCCGCAACTTCTGCTCGGCATCCTTGCGCCGAGCGTGCAGTCCGGAAATGCCCGCAGCCTCTTCGAGAAGAAGCCGGCGCTCGACGGGCTTGGCCGAGATGATCGAGCTGATCTTGCCCTGGCTGACGAGCGCTGGCGAGTGCGCGCCCGTCGCTGCATCCGCGAACAGCAAAGCGACATCCTTGGCGCGCACGTCACGGCCATCGATTCGGTAGGCGGAGCCAGTGCCGCGCTCGATCCGCCGGGTGATCTCGCCTTCACCCGAATCTTCTTCATCGGCGCCGTCGCGCTCGATGAGAATGGAGACTTCCGCAAAGTCGCGCGGCGGTCGCGAGGAGGTGCCGGCGAAGATCACGTCATCCATCCCGCCGCCGCGTAGCGACTTGGGGCTGGATTCGCCCATGGTCCAGCGGATCGCTTCCAGAAGGTTCGACTTGCCGCAGCCGTTCGGTCCGACGATGCCGGTGAGACCCGCCTCGATCCGGAGCTCGGCCGGCTCGACGAAGCTCTTGAAGCCGCTGAGCTTGAGCCTCCTGATCTTCAATCCTTGAGCCCCCTCCCGCTCAACTCGATGTTACCCGATGACCCTACCGGCCCCTCACGGCGGCGTTGATCTTGGCTTCAAGCGCGGGCCAGACCTGGTCTTCGGTTACCGGCCCAAGGTCGACCATCGCGCCATTGATGAGAAAGGTGGGGGTTCCCGGAAAATCCGGGAATTTCGAGTTCGCATCGCTTCCGATCTGAATCAGCTGATTGACCGTGTCGGCGTTCGAGAGGCACTGGCTGGTCTTGGCTGCCGGAAGTCCCCCCGCTGCTGCGAGCTCCTGGAAGCCAGCGACCTTGGCCAGCGCAGCGAATTCCCGGTTCGGCGGAAGGTCCTGCGTGGCCTTCAGCTGGTCCTCGGGAACCGCCTGGATCCTCGCTTCCCAGTTCTTCTGATCCTTGAAGATCGCCCGGGTCAGCGGAAAGAAGCTCCTTGCTCCGTTGCAGCGCGCGACGATCGAGGCGGAGACATCGAAGGCGTCGCGGACATAGTTCCTAAATTCCCAACTGACCTGACCTGACTTCACATATTTGCCGATCAGCGTCGGCGCCCCGGTCTGATCGAAGTGGGCGCAGTGCGGACATGTCATCGAGCCATATTCGACGAGCTTCACCTTGGCCTTGGGATTGCCCATGACGAATCCGCCCGCCGGAGTTGGCGCAACGACGGCCGTCCAGTCGCCGCCCCTTGGCGGCCTCACTTGGGTGAGCTTCAAGGGGGCGTGCGGAGCGGCGTCGCCCGGCTTCGAATTACAGCCCGCGATCGCCACCAAGGCAATGGCGAAAACCATGGAAACACCAGGTTTCATCTCGGTTACTCGGCTCCCTTGATCTCGGGAATGGGTTGCGCGCCCTCCTCGAGCGAAGGCGGACCGCTGCTAGCCGCAATCTGCGCGGCAAGCGACTCCAGACATGCGCGCAGCTCCGGGTCGGCGATCTCGCGAAGGCCCTCACCGAGCTCCTTGGGAATAGGCCTCGGCTGCGGCCGCTCCGGCCTTGCCGGCGGCGGCGGAGGCTTGC
>DATATH010000226.1:0-20665 GCA_036268895.1 Sphingomicrobium sp.
TCTTCCATGACGCGCTTCGCGAGGCGGCCGAGCTCGGCCGTTACACCAGCCCGGTGCGGTCGGCAGCCGCAGGAACGCCCGATGAGCGCATGCGGCCGACAGTCCATAATCCGAACGAGACGCGACTCTACACTCGGAGCGCCGAGCGCAGCCAGGACGTTCTTCTGACCCGTTTCGATGCGGCGGCGCTCGTTCCGGTGCTCCAGGGAAGGCAGCCGTTGTTCGTTCATGTCGAGCGGGCGAGCGACATCCTCAACGTGCTCGATCTCGGCCGCGAATTTCCGTCGCTGAAGATCGTCATCGTCGGTGCGAGTGAAGGCTGGCTCGTCGCCAACCAGATCGCGAAATCTGGAATTCCGGTGATCGCATCGGCGCTCAATGACCTTCCCGAGAGTTTCGAGGAGATTGCCTCGACCCAGTCGAACGTGGGTCGCATGCGGGCCGCCGGCGTCAACGTGTCGATCGGAATGATCAACGACGACGACGCTCACAAGCTGTTCTACGAACGCCAATATGCGGGCAATCTCGTCGCACTTCAGAAGATCCCGGGAGCGACTGGTGTCAGCTGGGGCGAGGCTCTGGCGATGATCACGTCGAAGCCAGCAGAAGCTGTCGGACTTGGCGGCGAGATCGGCCGCCTCGCGCCGGGTGAGCACGCCGACGTCGTCATCTGGTCAGGTGACCCACTCGAGGTCACGAGCGGTGCCGAGCAGGTGTTCATCGACGGGGTAGAACAGCCGCTGGAGACACATCAGAAGCGCCTGCTGGAGCGCTATCGGTCGCTTCCGCGGACTGATTTGCCGATGGCCTACAGGCATTGACCCTCGAGGGGGGTCTGCTTGTCTCGGCGATCGCGTTCGTCGGAACGCACTTCCTCCTCTCGCACCCGCTCAGGATGCCGCTCGTGCGCGCCCTCGGCGAAGGGCCCTTCCGCGGTATCTATTCGTTCGTGGCGATCATCTCCTTCGCGTTGATGGTCTTTTTCTACCGTGCCATCGGGCGCGAACCGCCATTATGGGATTCCGGCGAGGCAGGCTGGGTCATCGGCACTTTTCTGATGTGGCTCGCATCGATCCTGTTCGTCGGATCTTTCATCAAGAATCCGGCGCTCGCCGGTGCGCGCCGGCCGCCCGGCGGCCCGGCGGGCGTCATGCGGATAACTCGTCATCCGATGATGTGGAGTTTCGCCTTGTGGGCCGCGGTGCACCTCATGATCCTCGGCATGCCCAAGGCGGTGGTGCTCGACGGAGCGATCATCGTTCTCGCGCTCGGCGGCGCTGCTGCTCAGGATGAGAAGAAGGCTCGGCTGATGGGCGAAGACTGGCACGACTGGACGGCGCAAACCGCGTTCATTCCGTTCACTCGGGGTATCGCCAATCCAGGACTCGTCGCGTTCATCGGCGGGACCTTGCTGTTCTTCGCGGCGACCTGGTTGCATCCGATCCCTGCAGGATTCTGGCGCTGGCTAGTCTAAAGGCGCTAAAGCGCCCCGATGACACGAAAATTCTTCGGTACGGACGGGATCCGCGGCACGACCAATACGGAGCCGATGACTGCGGAGACGGCGCTGCGCGTTGGCCAGGCCGCTGGTGCTCATTTCCTTCGTGGCGACCACCGGCACCGGGTTGTGATCGGAAAGGATACACGGCTCTCGGGCTATATGATGGAATCGGCGATGGTCGCCGGATTCACGAGCGTCGGCATGGACGTCGTGCTTCTGGGGCCGATGCCGACGCCCGCTGTCGCGATGCTGACGCGCTCGATGCGCGCAGATTTGGGAGTGATGATCAGCGCCTCGCACAACCCGTTTCCAGACAATGGCATCAAGCTGTTCGGTCCAGATGGCTACAAGCTCAGCGACGACGATGAGCGCTCGATCGAGCGGCGGCTCGAGAAGGAGCCGAAGCTTGCAAAGTCCGAGTTGATCGGTCGGGCGCGGCGAATCGACGACGCGCGCGGCCGCTACGTTCAGTTCGCAAAGGACACCTTCCCCGAGCATTTGCGGCTCGACGGACTCAAGGTCGTGGTCGATTGCGCCAATGGCGCTGCCTATCACGTCGCGCCGGACGCGTTCTGGGAGCTTGGAGCCGAGGTAATCGCGATCGGAGTCGCACCTGACGGTCTCAACATCAACGACAGGTGCGGTTCGACCTGCCCCGAGCTGATGCAGGAGACTGTGGTCGCGAGCACAGCGGATATCGGCCTTGCGCTCGACGGCGATGCCGACCGGCTCATCGTCTCCGACGAGAAGGGGCAGCTCGTCGATGGGGACCAGCTGATGGCACTTATCGCGCTTGGCCTGCACCGGCGCGGGGAACTCAAGGGCGATGCGGTGGTGGCGACAGTCATGTCGAACCTCGGGCTCGAACGGAAGCTCGGCGAGGCGGGCCTCAAACTGCTCCGGACCAAGGTCGGCGACCGTTATGTGCTCGAGGAAATGCGCGCTCGCGGGTGCAATGTCGGCGGCGAGCAGTCGGGGCACATCATCCTTGCCGATCATGCGACCACCGGTGACGGGCTTGTCGCTGGTCTCCAGGTCCTGGCAGCCCTGGTCGAGGCAAGCGTGCCCGCAAGTGAACTGCTGAGGCAGTTCGAACCGCTTCCGCAGCTGCTGAAGAACGTCCGATTCAACCGCCGCGTCGAGCCGCTCGAGACCGATAGTGTGAGGAAGCGAATCGCTGCTGCGGAGGCTGAACTGGAGGGACGTGGCAGGCTCGTCATTCGCAAGTCGGGCACCGAGCCGCTCATTCGGGTGATGGCCGAAGGAGACGATCCTGCCCTCGTCGAACGGGTAGTCGAGGGCATTTGCGAAGCAGTTCGGACCGTCGCGTGAACACTTTATTGGTAATTGTCGGTGAAACGACGATTCCGTGCGCATGGAAAACTTCGCCCCGCAGGGTGGGACCAAGGTCGATTCGGTGGCCTCGACGGCGCGCGTCCTGATCGTTGCCGGCTCCGACTCGGGCGGCGGAGCGGGCATTCAGGCCGACATCAAGACGGTCGCGATGCTTGGCGGGCATCCGATGACCGCCGTCACAACGGTCACGGCGCAGAACACGCTGGGAGTTGAGGCTGTTCACCAGATCCCCGCCGAAATGATCCTTGCTCAGATGGACGCAGTCATCAGCGACATCGGCGTCGACGCGGTGAAGATTGGAATGATCGGCAGCGCCTTTGCCGCCAAGCAGGTCGCTGCACGCCTGCAGGAGCTCAAGAGCCTGCAGCCGGACATACCGATTGTCTTCGACCCGGTGATGGTTGCGACGAGCGGCGGCGTTCTTGCCGATGAAGCGACGGTCGCAGCCTTCGGCCGGCTCATGGACGTCGCGACGATCGCGACTCCAAATCTTCCCGAGCTGAAGCGCCTGACCTCCAAGGAGGATCCCGTCGCAGCAGCGCTGCACCTGGTTGGCGAACATGGATGCGCGGTCCTGATCAAGGGCGGCCACGAGGAAGGTGACGCCCTCGCGGACGCTCTTATCGAGGAAGACAATATGACGAGCTGGCAGGGCCAGCGGATCGATACGTCGAGCACTCACGGCACCGGCTGCACGCTGGCGAGTGCGATCGCGGTTTTCCTCGCCCAGGGAGCAACGCTTGCCGATTCGGTATCGAGGGGGCGCGAATTCGTGAGAGTGGCGCTGCACTCGGCGCCTGGACTGGGTCAGGGCGCCGGGCCGATCGGCCAGGCGGACGTGCGCCTCGATGTCGGCGCCGGTCCCCGGCTCAACCAGGTGACGGTCACCGGCACGAACTACGATCGATCCGTCGATTTCTATCGAAGCCTCGGCCTCAGGCAGATCGTCGACAGTCCTGACACTGGATACGCTCGATTTGAGACCGGAGGCGGGGTCACTTTTTCGGTGCAGATCGATCCGGAGGAAAAGATCCTCGCGACGACAGCGGTCTACCTCGAATGCGACGACCTCGACGAGCGCGTGGAACAGCTCGCGCGCAGTGGAATTGCTTTCGAGCATGGTCCGCGCAACCAGCCCTGGATGTGGCGCGAGGCACGGCTTCGCGATCCGGATGGAAACATCATCTTTTTCTACAAGGCGGGTGAAGCGCGCCGCTTCCCGCCGTGGCGAATGGAAAGCTGAGCCGCGACCCTTGTCAGGACTGAGCCCTGATTTTCTGTTGATAGTTCAAGCAAGTTGTCTGGACCCCTGACTTCGCAGGGGTACATGATCCGACTCGATGCCGCGCCGCTGTTCGTTCAAGCTGGAGCTCGATTTTCCGCAGCCTCTCGCCGGCGTCGATGAAGCCGGATGCGCGCCGCTCGCCGGTCCAGTCGTCGCCGCTGCCTGCATCCTTGATCGCGAAAGGTTCCCGCGGGGGATCGATGATTCCAAGAACCTTCCAATCGAGAGGCGCGAGGCGCTCTACGGCAGACTCATGAAATCGGCGGTGGCCTGGGCGGTCGGCATTGCCGATGTCGGGGAGATCGACCGGATCAACATCTACTGGGCGCGGATGCTGGCGATGAGCCGGGCGGTCGAGGCGCTCGGACTCGAACCGGCATGGGTCCTGGTCGATGGCAATGCCTGTCCGAAGTGGCAGCGGCCCTCCAAGGCGATCGTCGACGGCGACGCCAAATGCCGCTCGATCGCGGCTGCTTCGATCATTGCCAAGGTGACCCGCGATCGGATCATGGCCGACTATGCGCGTGAATTTCCCGGCTACGGCTGGGAAAGGAACCGCGGCTATGGCACGCCCGAGCATTGGCGAGCACTCCATGCGCTTGGGCCGACGCCGCTGCATCGCCGAAGTTTCCCGCGCGTCCGCGCGGCAATCGATGGCTCGAACCAGGCTGAGCTTGTCTTTGAAGAAATCCGCTGCGGCGAGTCCTTTGAGTCACACCCACCAGAGATTGAGCCTCCCGAGCGGGTCGCGTCTCAAGATATTGTGGGTCAGCCGCAGACGGCCGCCTAATTGTAGCCCTTCCAGCAGGTGCGTTAACCCTTGTTCGCTTGACCCGGAGTCCGCCGTGACTCACCTTCGCCGGCTCGAAGGGGGCAGTCACTTATGAATCTCGTGGCGCGTATCGCGGAACGGCACGGCAGTTTGGCGCCCAATGCGCCGACGGCGAAGATCCTGCCGTTCAACATCATCATCGAGGGCGACTGCGTCACCGAGATGGCCCGGCTGCCCGACAAGTCGGTCGACATGATCTTCGCCGACCCGCCTTACAATTTGCAGCTCGGCGGTGACCTGTTCCGTCCCGAGGGAAGCCGAGTCGACGCGGTCGACGACGAATGGGACAAGTTCGAGAGCCTCGCATCTTACGACGATTTCACGCGCGCGTGGCTCGATCAGGCGCGCCGGGTTCTCAAGGACGACGGCACGATCTGGGTGATCGGAAGCTACCACAATATCTATCGAGTGGGTGCCTTGCTCCAGGACGAGGGATTCTGGATCCTGAACGACGTCGTATGGCGCAAGACCAATCCGATGCCGAATTTCCGGGGCACGCGCTTCACCAACGCCCACGAGACGTTGATCTGGTGCGCCAAGTACGAGAAGGCTCGCTACACGTTCAACTACCGCTCCATGAAGGCGTTGAATGACGATCTTCAGATGAGGTCAGACTGGGTTTTGCCGATCTGTGCCGGCGCGGAGCGGGTGAAGGGCGAGGACGGATCGAAGGCGCATCCGACCCAAAAGCCCGAGGCGCTTTTGTACCGGATCCTGCTCGCCTGCACGAAGCCCGGCGACGTCGTGCTCGATCCCTTCTTTGGAACCGGCACGACCGGGGCGGTCGCAAGGCGCCTCGGACGGCGCTGGATCGGGATCGAGCGCGAGAGCGCTTATGTGAAGGTCGCTCGCGAGCGCATCGATTCGACGCTCCCGCTCGACGAGAGCGCGATGCGGACGGTGCTGGACAAGCGCGAGCAGCCCCGCGTCGCCTTTGGCTTGCTGGTCGAAAGCGGGCTCGTCCCGCCCGGTACCGTGCTGGTCGATTCGAAGCGCCGCTGGAGCGCGACGGTGCGCGCAGATGGCTCGATAGCTTGCAGCACCCATTTGGGTTCCATCCACAAGGTCGGAGCCGCGCTGCAGAATGCCCCCTCGTGCAACGGCTGGACCTTCTGGCACGTCGAGGATGGAAAAGCGCTGAAACCGCTCGACGCGTTGCGTCAGGAACATCTCTCGTCGGTGGGAGCGTAGCGAAAGTATTCAGAATGACAGCCGGATTGCTTCATGGCTTCGCTCCTCGCAATGACGACTGAATGAGCCGAATCCTCCTCCGTCCGACCGCGTTCGTCGACTCTCCGTTCGGCAACGATGGAAAAGTCGCACGCCTCGCGGGCGGTCTGAACTGGTTCGCCGCGGTCGAGCTGATCCGTCTCGACGGCCACAGTCGACGGTCGCACGAACTCGTTCCTGTCAATGGCATCGAGGAGCGCTTCGACGACGACATGGCCGCGCAGTGGCAGATGCTGACATCGCAGCGGCCGCCACTGCGTCTTGGCGAGCGCTTGATCCGCCTCGATCAGCCTCAGGTCATGGGAATCATAAACGTGACTTCCGACAGCTTTTCGGACGGCGGTCGGTTCGCCGACGCGGCCGCTGCGGCCGAGGCCGGCGCGGACATGGCTTCCCAAGGTGCCGCGATAATCGACGTAGGCGGCGAATCGACGCGGCCCGGCGCGAAGCCGGTCTGGGAAGGTGACGAGATCGAACGTGTCGTGCCGGTCATCAGACAAGTTGCCGGCAGCGGTGCGGCCGTTTCCATCGACACTCGCAAGTCTGACGTCATGACGGCAGCAGTCGAAGCCGGCGCGCGGATGATCAACGACGTATCGGCTCTGACCTACGACGAGCGCGCTTCGAGCGTCGTCGCGGCCTCGAGGCTGCCGGTCGTTCTCATGCATCACAAGGGCTCACCAGAGACGATGCAGGAAGACCCGCATTACGACGATGTACTCGTTGAAGTTTATCTCTGGCTCGAAGAGAGAATCCGCGCAGCGCAAGAAGCAGGGATCCAGCGCGAGTGCATCCTCGTCGATCCGGGCTTCGGCTTCGGAAAGAAGCTTGCCCACAATCTTGAACTCATGAATGGCCTTGCTCTGTTCCATTCTCTTGGCTGCCCGCTCGTCATTGGGGCCAGCCGCAAGCGGACGATCGGTGCGCTGTCGGGCGAAGCGCCCGTAGAACGGCGTCTCGGTGGAAGCGTCGCCTTCGCGGTCAAGGCAGCGGAGCAGGGCGTGCAGATCCTGCGCGTCCACGACGTGCTCGATACGGTGCAGGCATTGCGGGTCTGGCGCGGAATGCGCGATCAGGCGCTGACGCCGCGAGTGGGCTAAACCGTGTAGCCGCCGTCGCTTACGAAGACCGTTCCAGTGACGCCCGCACATTCGTCGGAGAGCAGGAAGGAGATCTGGGCGGCAATCTCCTCCGGCTTTGCGTAGCGCTTCAGCGGCGTTGCCATGGCTGCCATTTCGGCAAAAGCCGCTTCGCGGCCGATCTCCGATGCGCGGTCTGCGAACAAGGGGACCGAATCCCAGATCGGTGTTTCGACCCCGCCCGGAGCGATCACGTTGACCCGAATTCCCTGCGAGGCTCCCTCCTTGGCAGCGACGCGCGCCAGCTGGATCACGCCCGCCTTCGATGACGCATAGGCGGAAATATCGCGCTCCGCCTTAATGCCGGCCGCTGAGCCCGTCAGTACGATCGAGCCGCCTCCTGTCGAACGAATCGACCGCATCGCCGCCTGGAGTGTCAGAAAGGCCCCGTCGAGATTGACACTCATTATGCGGCGCCACTCCTCGAACTCCAGTCCTTCGATCGGACCGGCTGATGCAATGCCGGCGTTGACGACGGCATTGGTAAGGCCGGTAAGGTCAGCTTCCCGCCAAAGCGCCGGATCGGCGACGTCGCCGATCACCAGGGCCCGTTCGCAAGGGAGGCTGAAGGCGAAGTCGTGAAGACGGTCCTCGCTCCTGTCCACGAGTATGAGCTTGCGTGCCCCGCTGTTTGCGATCCGGGTCGCCACGGCTGCGCCGATGCCGGATGCAGCACCGGTTATGAGCGCAACAGCGTCCTTGAATTTTTGCATTGAGGAAGGGCCGTAGCAGAGCCGCCCTCATGCCAGAAGCCCGGGCTCAGGCCGCGGTCGTGTCGATTCCGAGGCCGCCCAGCTTGCGGTAGAGGGTCGAGCGGCCGATGCCGAGGCGGCGCGCGACTTCACTCATGCGCCCGCGATAATGGCCGATCGCCAGCCGGATGATGTCCGCTTCGATTTCTTCGAGCGGACGAAGATGTCCATCGCCGGTGTAGAGCGTCACGCCCGGTCCTCCGGCAATCATCTCGTCGCTACGCGCCTTGCTGAGGGTCGGAGCGAAGTCCGTGCGTCGTCCCGAGAAGCGCGACTGGACGGCAATGTGCGGAAAATGCTCGGCAGTGAGCGAATTGCCGTCGCAATGAAGCGCTGCTCGCAGGAGCACGCCCGCGAGCTGTCGTACGTTGCCGGGCCAGCCATAGCGCATGAGGAGTGAAAGTGCGTCATTGCCGATCGAAAGCGGCTTCATGCTGACCTGCTCGACAATTCGGCTAAGAAGGTGTCGGGCGAGTGCGGGAATGTCGCCGCTACGATCGCGCAAAGCCGGCAGAATGACGGTGGTTGCCCCGATACGCTCGGCGAGTCCGGGATTGAAATCTTCCGGAAACGGACGGCTGCTCGTCGCAATTACCCGGACATCGACCGAATAGCTGCCGTTGAGCCCGACGGGTCGAACTTCGCCGGTCGCAAGCATCCGGTCCAGCCGTTCCTGAGTTTCGGGAGGAAGCGCGGCGATCTCGTCGAGGATCAGCGTGCCGCCGTCGGCGTGAACGAGCTTTCCGGTCTTCGCGGCGAAGGCGCCTGGGAAGGCGCCTTTTTCGTGGCCGAACAGCTCGCTGTCGATGATATTCGAAGGGATGGCCTTGCAGTCGAGGGAGAGGAGCGGCCCCTTGGCACGAAGGCTCGCCGCGTGGATTGCTCGCGAAACGGTCTCCTTGCCGGTGCCGGGCTCGCCCAGGATCAAGACCGGAAGGCGGTTTCGCGCGGACTTGGCGGCAACTGCAAGGGCAGCCCTGAATTCAGGCGCCGCTCCGACGAGCTGTTCGAGCTCCAGCGCTGGTGCGAGCTTTTCCGATACCGGCGCAAGCTCGCCCGATGCACGGCGGCGATCGGCATTGGCGCCGAGCGCTTCGAGCAGTCGCTCGGGAGCGACCGGACGGACGAGGAAATCGGAAGCGCCGGCGCGCATCGCCTCGACCGCGATCGAGACCGCATCGCTGTGCGAGAGGACGATAACGGGCAGATCCGGCCGATGCTTGCGTAGAGCCTCTATCAGCTTGGCTCCCTGGGCCGCGTCCCAACTTCCGAAGATGGCGGCGCGGACTTCGCGTCCGTGCGGGCCCTGGAGCAACGCGACAGCGAGCTCCCCATCTGCGGCGCCAACGACGCTCCAGCTGGCGCGGGCGGCAATGGCCGCAATCAGCCGGCGTTCGTCGGCGTTCGCATCGAGAAGCAAGAGCGATCGGGTCGGTTCTTCGCGCATTTCGGGCCTTTCGCACGCAAGCGTACGCGCGAACCGGTAAAGGGGGGCTTAAACGCTATGCTTCTGGGGCTTGGGGAGCGGGGCTCGCCTTGTTATGGACGTCGGCAACCGGTTGGATATGCAAAGGGGTAAATGATGGCCGAAGAGGAGCCGCTGCTGGTCAGTCCGCCGACCCAGGACGTGGCCGTGCATGTGCATGACTACACGCGCTTCACGAGGATGATGAAATGGGGGGCACTCACCTGCCTCGTCGTCGGCTTCTTCGTCCTGCTGATCCTCAGATAAGACATGAAGATCGCGGTTCTTAAGGAAGCGGCGGGCGAGACGCGCTGCGCCGCGGTCCCCGACACCGTCAAGAAATTCGTCGCCCTCGGCGCCGAGATGGCGGTGGAGAAAGGCACTGGTGAAGGCGCGTCGATCGCCGATCTGGACTTCGAGGAAGCCGGCGCGAAAGTAGGCAGCCGAGACCAGGTGCTCAAGAACGCCGGGATCATTCTGTGCGTCAACGGCCCCGATCCGCAATCGCTTGCCGGAGCGGATCCAGGCGCATTGCTCATCGGCGGCCTCGATCCTCTCCGCCAGCCTCGGCAGATTGAGGCCTATGCCTTGGCGGGCCTCGAGGCGCTGGCGATGGAGTGGATGCCACGGATCACCCGGGCGCAGTCGATGGACATCCTCTCCTCTCAGTCGAATCTTGCCGGCTACAAGGCTGTCATCGATGCGGCTGAGGCTTACGGACGCGCTTTCCCGATGATGATGACGGCTGCCGGAACGGTCAGCCCGGCGAAGGTGTTCGTGATGGGTGTCGGAGTGGCTGGACTTCAGGCGATCGCGACCGCCAAGAGGCTCGGGGCGCAGGTTAGCGCAACCGACGTCCGGTCAGCGACTAGGGAGCAGATCCAGTCGCTCGGTGCCAAGCCGATCTTCGTTGAGGACGTGGCCGGCATCGAGGGCGAGGGGGCCGGCGGCTATGCGACCGAAATGTCGGCCGAGTACCAGAGAGCGCAGGCGGAACTCGTGTCCGGGCACATAGCCAAGCAGGATATCGTCATCACCACGGCGCTCATTCCCGGAAGACCGGCACCGCGCCTCATCAGCGATGCGCAAATCGCAACCATGCGACGAGGAAGTGTCATCGTCGATCTCGCCGCCGATGCGGGCGGAAACGTCGAGGGCACCGTTAACGGTCAGCACGCCCAAGAGCACGGAGTGACGATCATCGGCGCATCCAATCTGGCGAGAAGCCTTGCCGCCGACGCCTCGGCGCTGTTTGCCCGGAACCATTACAATTTCCTCAGCGCCTTCTGGGACAAGGAGCAGGGAGGTCCCAAGCTTCCGGACGATGACGAGATCGTCAAGGCGATCCGCCTGACTAAGGGCGGCAAGATTGTGAACGAGCGGCTGAGCGGCGCGTGAGCGCCCCCGACATTCTCATTATCGGCGGCGGAATCGCGGGACTGTCGGCTGCGGCCGCCTTGTCGAGACATGCGCTGGTGACGGTGCTCGAGGCCGAGGAGCAAATCGGCTATCATTCATCCGGGCGAAGCGCGACGATGGTCCATTATGCGCTCGGCGACCGTCTGGTGCGCATGCTGACGCTAGCCAGCCGCCCTTTCTTCGACGATCCGCCTGCCAATTTTTCCGATGTTCCACTTGGTCATCGAGTGCCTGTTCTCGTCCATGCACGGGAGGACGAGCGCGCCGCGCTTGAAGCGCTCGACGCAGAAATTTCGCTATTTGCCGACCTCGATCGCCTCGATGCCGCGGGTGTGCACGAACTCTGCCCACTTCTAGGGGACGACGCGCTCTACGGAATTGCGGATCTCAAGGGCATGCGGCTCGATCCGCATGCTTTGCTCCAAGGCAATGTGAGGCAGTTGAAGAGCCGCGAGGGCGAAGTGCGCACGGGGGTCCGGATAGCCCGAATTGAGCGGGGAAACGGCGCATGGACCGTCACGAGCGAGAAAGGCGAGGCCTTCTCAGCTCCCCTTCTCGTCAATGCGGCCGGTTCCTGGGCCGATCGGGTAGCGTCTCTTGCTGGAATCCATCCGCTGGGTCTCGAGCCGAAGCGGCGAACGATCATCACCTTCGATGCGCCGCCCGGCACCGATCTCGACCGGCTATCGTTCACGAAGACGATCGGCGACGAGCTCTATTTCGGCGCCGAAAGCGGGCGTCTGTTCGCTTCGCCCATGGATGAAGTTCCAAGCGAGCCCTGCGATGCACAGTCCGACGAATATGAAGTCGCGCTCGCCGCACACCGAATGGAAGAGCGCACAACGGTCGAGGTCCGACAGATCCACAGCAAATGGGCCGGGCTTCGAACCTTTACTTCGGATCGCCACCCGGCTGCCGGGTTCGCTCCTGACGGCGAAGGCTTCTTCTGGCTTGCGGGGCAGGGCGGCTTCGGCTTGCAGACATCGCCGGCCATGGCGGGAATTGTCGAATCGCTCATTGCCGAAACCCCGTGGCCCGTCGCGGATATCGGCCCCGAGGCGCTACTGCCCGATCGCTTCCTCCGGCAGCCGGCATAGGTCGACCCAGCGCTCCGCGACGAGCTCGAACAGCCGCTCGGTCGCAACCTCGACCGACGTATTGAGCGAGCCGCCGGCCGGATAGACAATGTCGAACGCTCGAAGCGAGACGTCGAGATAGACCGGAAGTGGCTGTTTGAGGCCGAACGGGCAGACACCGCCGACGCGATGGCCGGTGGCCTCGAACGTCTCGTCGGGTCCCGCCATTCGGGGACGCGCACCGAATTCGTCCTTGCACTTGCGGTTATCGAGGCGCGCATCACCCCTTGTGCACAGCAAGAAAAGGTGATCGCCCGCCCGAACTGCCAGCGTCTTGGCGATCCGTCCCGGCTCTACTCCGAGCGCCCTCGCGGCGGTTTCGACGGTCGCGGTGCTCTCCTCGACCTCGATCAGCTTGAGATCGGGCGCCTTTGTCGCGAGCCAAAGCTTGACGGATTTAAGGCTCATTCGCCGATCAGATGCAGCGCAACTTGCCGCTGAGGCGCCTTGCGGCGATGCTCGAACAGGAAGATCCCCTGCCACCTCCCAAGAACGGGCTTTCCGTCTTCGACGGGAATTGAAAGCTGAGTGGCGGTCAGCGCCGAGCGCAGGTGCGCGGGCATGTCGTCGGGACCTTCATCGTCATGCTCGTAAGGGCCGTCCTCTGGGGCGACGCTTTCGAAGTAGCGCTCGAGATCCCGCCGAGCGGCCGGCGCCGCATTCTCCTGAATGAGCAGAGAGGCCGAAGTGTGCCGGCAAAAAAGGGTCAGAAGTCCCTCGCGGATGCCGGACTCGTTAACGAATTCGAGCACTTCATCGGTGAATTCGTGCAGTCCTGGGCGACTTGCGCGAATCGGGAGAATGCGGCTGACCTGGCGGAGCATGGCCTTCGCCTAGCGCGTGCCAGGAGCGCGATCCAGCACCCCAAAATAAAAGCGCCCGCAAGATGCGGGCGCTTTCTAACTCATTGATTTAAGCGGCAATCAGCCGTGGCCGCCGGTGCCACTATAGCCACCGCCGAGAAGCCAATCCCAGAAGCCGCGAGAAGTTTTGATCTTCTTCATTTTCAGTCCCCATTCGAATTACTGATTCGGCAGATGAAGGGGACATTAACCTTAATGGATATGGTTAGCAAACGATTTACCAAAAGGACGACGCAACTATTAGCTTCATTTCGGATTGATTTCAGTCGGCTTCTTGGTCCGACTGCTATTTTGTCGTGGAGTTAGGCGGCGCTGCGTTTGCGGCCCGAAGCGATTCGCTTCGCAAGACTATCGAGGCTCATTGGGCGGCCAATCGCAAAGCCCTGGGCGACGTCGCAGTCGAGCTCGACAAGGACATCCAGGATATCACGGTGCTCGACGCCCTCGGCGACAACTTTCCGTCCCAGCGAATGGGCAAGAGCGATCGTTGACTGCACCATCAAGCGGTCACTGCGGTTGTCGACGATGCTTTTGACGAAGCTCTGGTCGATCTTGATCTCGTTCGCCGGGATCTTCTTTAGATATTCAAGGGTCGACTGACCTGTTCCATAATCATCGATGGCAATATTGACGCCGAGATCGCGCAGCCGGTTGATCATGTCGAGACCATCGCCGCTATCGGCCAGCGCTGCGGTCTCGGTGAGCTCGAGTGTGAGGCGATTGGGCGCCAACCCATGTCGCGCGAGAAGGGCCGAGAGGCGCAAGGTAAAGCCCCTGTCGGTCAGAAGCCGGGCCGAAAGGTTTACCGCGACGTTGAAATCCGAATCGCGCTTGTTGATCTGCGCCGCGGCGGCAACCGCTTTCTCGAGCACGAAGTCGGTGAGCTTGCCGATCCGGTTGTGCTGTTCGGCTGCGGCGACGAACTCAGAAGCGGCGATCGGGCCTTTCTCCGGGTGAGTCCAGCGCGCGAGCGCCTCGGCGCCGATGATCCTGCGCTTGGCGATGTCGAGCTTCGGCTGGTAGGCGACCCAGACTTCGCCGCGGTCGATCGCTTCGTCGAGCTGACTGAGGATCGACAACTTCCACGACGCGTTCTCAAGCGATTCCGGATCGTGATACTTCCACTTGAGGCCGTCGTGGGCAGCTTCTTCTGCAGCGACCAGCGCGCTTGCAAGCCGATTGGCGAGCGACCGTCCGCTGCCCACCTCGACACCGAAAGCGATCGAAACGTCGATCGAGAGTCCTTGCACGCGCGCGGGATTGCGGAACATCGAATAGAGCGCGTCCAGGTGATTGCCGAATGGCGCCTGAGGTTCCTCAAACCAGCCGAAAATCCCTCCATCGCCCTGGTATAGTGTCCTGTCGGGCGCACCAACTCGGAGCCGCGCCACGATCTGCTCGACCAGTTGCCGCTCGCCCCCGGACGGAAGCGTGGCAATGATCTCGTCATAGTTGAAGACCCGCGCGGCAATTAGCGCGCGCTTTCTCCCGTCACCGTTACCGCGAAGCGCATTGAGATTAGGCAGGTTGGAGACCGGGTTGATGAACCCGCGTGCGCGGAAGCGGCGCCAGAACAGGGCCGCGCTTGCGACGAGGACGACGAACAATCCTGGAGTGATGTCGAGGTAGATCAGCCTGGCTTCCAATGCTGCGGGCCCGAACAGAAGGACGAGCACTCCGCCGCCGAGCAGTAGAATCTGCATTGAGGGCTTTCGCATGCGTACCGCTGCGGCAGCAAGGCCAAGCGACAAAAGGAATAGCGGAATCCAGCCGAGATGGATCGGGTTGCCCGACTTTAGAGTTTCGGCGCCGATGATCTGGATATAGGCACCTCCCATCTTGCCGGTGCCAGGAATGAAATATTGGTCGCCAAGGGACTCGGTAGTCCAGCCGATGACGATCTGTCGGCCATGGATTGCATCTTGAGCAACCTGACCCTTGAGCAAAGCGGCAGCTGAAATCGTCGGGATGCTTTGCGGATCGATCGAATAGTCGACCGGAAATTCCTTGTCCGCGGGCCCGTTCTTTCCGGCGAGAAGCGCCGCATAGGACGGGATCGTCTGGTCACCGATGCTGAATGCATAGGGCAATTGCCACACGGCGTTTTGATAATTGTACCTCGCGCTGATGTTCCCGAGCTTGGCGCTCCTCATGAACTCGGGAAGCGACGCTGCGCCGACCTCAGTCTGTCCGAGCGGGCCGGAGCGGGTCCTTACCGGGACGTAGACTCGGCCCGAACGGCGGATCGATTCTCCGAACAGTCGGTCATCACTCGGGTTGGTCGGGTCATCGAACGTCAGATCGAAGAAGATCGACTTTGCGCCGGCACGAGTCAGCGTGTCCGTCATTTGCGCGAAGTCGCGCCGGGGCCACGGCCAGCGGCCGATTTCGCGAAGCGACTGTTCGTCGATCTTGACAAGAACGATGTCGCTGCTCGCCTTGTGCCAGTGGAGGCTGTTGCGGCCGGTGCGGAGAAGGTCCTCAGCGACCTGTCCGAAGCCGATCAGGCCGAAGATCAGTCCGGCGACCGCGGTCCACACCAGCAGCTTCCACGGAGTCCGTTCGACGATATTCTTTTCGCGCTTCGACACCAGAGCGCACTTCCCTGCCCAGAATGTTCGCTTACGCATGCGCGCGAAAAGGTTAGTATTTCGCTAACCGCATTGAGATTAACGGCTTCTCGTTGCGTTCGTTGAAAGGGTCTGTCCTAGAGCGTCAGCTTTGTGCAATGTCGGTCGATGGGCATTTCCCCGGCCAATCCACCTTTGCGTGATCCAGCTGGCAGGGAAATTCACGTCCGCAAGTCCTGCCAACGAGGTGAAATGGCGCCTCGTCGCGTGACTTTCGTCATCATAAACGCTGTCTGAGAGGGACCGATGGACTTCATTTCGATCCTGTCGATCTTCGTTTTGGCCTGTTTCGTCGGCTATTACGTCGTCTGGTCGGTCACGCCGGCGCTGCACACGCCGCTGATGAGCGTGACCAACGCGATTTCATCGGTGATTGTAGTGGGCGCGCTGATAGCCGCCGCAGCCGCGGGCAGTCCGAGCTCGAAATGGCTCGGGCTGGTTGGGGTAACCCTGGCATCGGTGAACATCTTCGGAGGCTTCGCCGTCACCCAGCGAATGCTCTCGATGTACAAGAGGCGGGAGCGGAAGGATGGCTGAGGCCGCACATGCGCAGCCCGCTTGGGCGCTCCTTGCCTATCTGATCGCGGGCATCTGCTTCATTCTCGCGCTCCGCGGACTGTCGGGCCCGGAAAGCAGCCGTCGGGGAAATCTGACCGGCATGGCCGGAATGACCATTGCGGTGCTTACCACGCTTGCGACCCACGAGATCGCATCTCTGCCGGAAATCATCGGGGCGATGGTCATTGGAGGCGGGATCGGCCTCATTACGGCGCGCAAGATCCAGATGACGGCGATGCCGCAACTGGTTGCGGCTTTCCACAGCCTCGTTGGCCTGGCGGCGGTTCTCGTCGGATCGGCTGCTTATCTCAACCCGATGGCATTCGGCATAGGTGTCCGGATCACTCCGATCGCGACACCCTCCTTCATCAGCATCCTGCCGGTCAGCCGGATCGAGATGGGACTTGGAGTTGCAATTGGCGCAATCACCTTTTCGGGCTCGGTGATCGCCTTCCTCAAGCTCAACGGAAACATGTCCGGCAAGCCGATCCTCTTGCCGTTGCGCCATGTGATCAACCTCGCGACGCTCATCGCCATCCTCGCTCTGATCGCCTACTTCACGCAGGATCAGGCGCCATGGGTCTTCGGCACTGCAACCGCGTTGAGCTTCGCGATCGGCTTCCTCCTGATCATTCCGATCGGAGGCGCCGACATGCCGGTCGTCATCTCGATGCTGAACAGCTACTCGGGATGGGCTGCCGCGGCGATGGGCTTCACGCTTCACAACAGCGCGATGATTATCACCGGCGCTCTTGTCGGAAGCTCTGGCGCGATCCTTAGCTACATCATGTGCCGGGCGATGAACCGAAGCTTCATCTCGGTCATCGCTGGCGGATTCGGAGGAGCGGGGGTGTCGGGCGGCGCTGCGGCAGCGATAGACCGGCCGTACAAGCGCGGATCGGCCGAAGACGCCGCCTTCCTGATGAGCCAGGCCGACCAGGTGATCATCGTTCCCGGCTACGGAATGGCAGTCGCCCAGGCGCAGCACGCAGTTCGCGAGATGGCCGATCTCCTCAAGAAAAAGGGCGTCACCGTTAAATATGCCATCCATCCGGTTGCGGGCCGGATGCCGGGTCACATGAACGTTTTGCTCGCCGAAGCGAATGTCCCCTATGACGAAGTGTTCGAACTTGAGGACATCAACAGCGAATTCGCCCAGACGGACGTTGCTTATGTGATCGGCGCCAATGACGTGACAAATCCGGCCGCGCGCAATGACAAGAGCTCTCCAATTTACGGAATGCCGGTGCTGGACGTTGAGAAGGCTCGCACCTGCCTCTTCGTAAAGCGGTCGATGGGCGGCGTCGGCTATGCCGGCATCGATAACGAGCTCTTCTATCGAGACAATACGATGATGCTTCTGGGCGATGCCAAGAAGATGACGGAAGAGATCGTAAAAGCGCTGGGTTGAGCGGCACTTTGAGCGGCTCGTCGCAACGGCATTAATTTTGCGGTAAATCAGCTATTTACGCCTTGTCCGCGAGGGCAAGTTGCTGGACAATTCCCAAAGGTGCCGATTCACCGGGCAAACGGCGGGGAAGGGCCTTCAATTGCGCAAGTTGGGGATCATCGGAGGCACGGGCTGGACGTCGACCGCGCTTTACTACGAGCATATCAATCGCGGGATCGGACAGAGGCTGGGCGGACTTCACAGCGCCAGGCTGGCGATCGATAGCCTGGATTTCGCGGAATATGCGGCGCTCGAACGTGCGGGGAATTGGGACGCCGCCGCAAAGATGAACGTCGATGCGGCGAAGCGCCTGGTCGCGAGCGGGGCGGAAGGCGTGCTTATCGCCTGCAACACAAGCCATAAATTCTACGATTCGGTAGCTGCCAGCATCGACGTGCCGCTACTTCACATCGCGGATGCAGCTGCGGAACGCCTTGCCGCGGAGCGCCGCACGAACGTAGCGGTGCTCGGCACACGCTTCACGATGACCGAATCCTTCGTTCGTGGCCGGATCGAAGCTCGCGGGATCACCCTCGTTCCGATCGAGGAACCCTGGGTCCGCGAAGTCGACCGCATCATCTTCGAGGAGCTGGCGGTCGGACGCGTCGTCCGCGACAGCCAGCGCAGCCTCAAGACCCTCATTACCGAGCTCGCCAAACGGAAGACCCAGGCGGTACTGCTCGCATGCACTGAGCTGGTCTTCGCGATCGATGTCCGGGCGAACGTCATTCCGGTCTACGATACCACCGCGATCCACGCGCGCGCGGCTGTCGACTGGATGCTTGCAGATCAGGAGTTGGCGCTGGCTGCCGCCTGACGCTGGATAGGAGCAGGCGCGCCGCCTAAATAGTCGGCATGGACCGAACCCCGGCCGATCGTCCCGACCACCCCAAAGCCGCCGAGCGATTCAACGAGGAGCAGGCGACCCATGCCGTGCGCGGGGCGGAACAGCCAGATCTCGAGAAGGGCATCGCGGCGATCCGCGAGGTGCAGAAGACCCTTCCGCGTCGCCCGGGCGTCTATCGAATGCAGGACTCTCGCGGCGACGTGCTCTACGTCGGCAAGGCACGGGCGCTAAAGAACCGGGTCACCAACTACACCCAGGTCGCAAAGCTGTCGAAGCGGTTGCAGCGGATGGTCGCACAGACTCGGTCAATGACCATCGTGACCACCCGTACCGAAGCTGAAGCCCTGCTTCTCGAAGCCCAGCTGATCAAGCGCTTCAGGCCGCCTTACAACGTGCTTCTGCGCGATGATAAGAGCTTCCCCTTCATATTACTTCGGGAAGACCATGAATTTCCGCGCATCCAGAAGCACCGCGGAGCGCGGCGCATCAAGGGGCAATATTATGGCCCCTTCGCGAGCGCGGGTTCGGTCACTCGAACGCTTAACGCGCTGCAGAAGCTTTTCTTGCTAAGAAGCTGTTCCGACAGCTATTTCGAGAACCGATCCCGACCGTGTCTGCTGTATCAGATCAAGCGCTGCTCGGCCCCGTGCGTCGGCCGGATCAGCGGAACGGATTATGGTGAGCTGGTCGGGGAGGCGAAGGAGTTCCTTGCCGGCCGATCGACGGGCGTCCAGTCGCGCCTTTCCCGCCTCATGGCCGAGGCGGCGGAGAAGCAGGATTATGAGCTCGCGGCAGTCTATCGGGATCGGTTGCGGGCGCTGACCTACATCCAGGGCAGCCAGTCGGTGCACGCTGAAGGGCTCGGCGATGCCGACGTTTTCGCGCTCGCGTGCAAGGCCGGGACGGTGTCAATCCAGGCCTTCTTCATCCGTGGTGGCCAGAACTGGGGTCATCGCGCCTTCTTCCCGGCGCATACCAACGATGTTCCGGAAGCCGATGTTCTCTCGAGCTTTCTGGTCCAGTTCTATGAGGACATGCCGCCGCCCAGGAGGCTTCTCCTGGACCGCGAGCTCGCCGATCACGAGCTGCTCGAGGAGGCGCTCGCGGAGCGTTCCGGTCGCAAGGTCGGAATCGAGATTCCGCAGCGCGGAGCGCGCCGCAAGCTGGTCGAGCAGGCCCGGCGCAACGCCGAGGAAGCGCTCGATCGCCGGCTCGCCGAAACGACGACCCAGGGCAAGATCCTGCGCGAACTGGCGGACACATTCGAGCTTCCCGAGGTCCCCAGGCGCATCGAAGTTTACGACAACAGTCATATCATGGGCACGAACGCGACCGGCGCGATGATCGTTGCCGGACCGGAGGGCTTTCGAAAGAACAGCTATCGCAAGTTCAACATCAAACGGCCCGAGACGCATCCCGGTGACGATTTCGCGATGATGCGCGAGGTTCTCGAGCGCCGCTTTGCGCGGCTGGAGAAGGAAGATCCCGACCGGCAGACGGGCGAATGGCCAGATCTGGTGCTGATAGACGGCGGCAAGGGCCAGCTGTCGACGGTCTGCGAAGTGATGGAGGACGCCGGGATTCACGACGTGCCCGTCGTCGGCGTCTCGAAGGGACCGGACCGGAATGCTGGGCGCGAGACGTTTCATCTTCCCGGGGGGCGCGAGCTGACGCTTCCTCCAAATTCGGCTTTGTTGTTCTATCTCCAACGCTTGCGTGACGAAGCTCACCGATTTGCGATCGGCACCCACCGCCAGAAGCGGGCAAAGAGCCTGACCACCTCGACGCTGGACGACGTCCCTGGAATTGGTCCCACCCGGAAGCGGGCGCTGCTCATGCACTTCGGAACCGCACGGGCGGTGAAGGGGGCGGCGCTGGAGGACCTCGAAAAGGCGCCGGGGATCAGCAGCGCGACCGCGCGCCAGGTGTATGATTATTTTCATCCGGGCGGCTGATGCGGTTCGAAGCTCGAGCGATCGTCTGTGGCCTCCGGTATCATGGCGAGCATGGAGCAATCGTTCGTCTGCTGACCTTCGATCACGGGCTCCAGGCCGCTTACGTACGCGGCGCCCGCGGACGTCGGATGCGCCCGATGCTCATTGCCGGCAATGTCGTGCAGGCGCAGTTCTCGGCGCGAACTCAGGCTCAGCTCGCCCAGACGACCCTCGAGCTGACCCACAGTCGCGGACCCTTGCTGTCGGA
>DATATH010000227.1:0-3967 GCA_036268895.1 Sphingomicrobium sp.
ATGGCTGTCGGGCTCCGCCGGCATCGAGGCTGGGAGCGCCGGCTTTTCCTGGAAATTGTACTGATAGCCCTCATCCTGCTGAGCCTCGGTGAAGCCGACGAAAAAATCGTGGTTGAAGTCGCTGCCGAAGGACGATGCCCAGGGGAAGGTCCAGCCTGCGCGCTGCTTGTGCGCCTCGATCTTCTGGAAGGGTGCTCGCGAAATCGCCCACATCATCACGTCGTGATGGGCGAGATGTTCCCAGAAGCCATTGAACCCATCGGCAATCATCGAGCAGGACGCGCAGGGCGCCGTGTAATCGGGACCGAACATCAGGTGATAGACAATGAGCTGCGAGCGGCCGCGGAAAAGCTCCCTGAGGCTCGCCTTCCCGTCCATGGTGTCGAAGCAATAATCCTTATCGACCCTGACCCACGGCAATGCCTTTCGCTGCTCGGCGAGCTCGTCGCTCCTTCGCGTCAGCATCTTTTCCGCCTCGAGGAGCTCGAGACGCCGCTTCGACCATTCTTCACGGCTTGCGATCCGATGCATCGCGGTAATCGTCGCCATCCTTATTTCCTCCATCGGAATGCGCCGAAAAGCGCTCCCAGGCCGGCTGCCGAACCGCCGCCAACGGCAAGCCAACCGATCGCCGAGAGGCAGAGCGGGCACATGGCTCAGCCAAGAGCCTTCGCGACCGCATCGCGGCACTCGGCATGAAGAGCCCAGAAATTCTTGACGCTTCGGCCAGCGAGCCTCTCCTGAAGCACGGCCAGATGCGAGGTCCAGCCACCGCCGAAACCCTCAAAGCCGCTCGGGTCGGTAATCCCGCTGTGGGTGAGCACGAGACGGGTCTTCTCGCCCTCGGGGAAGAGCTCGTAGGTGACGGTACCGCCCTTGCCGCCCTGGAAGGTCGTCTCGAGCAGTCGGGGCGGATCGAACTTCAGCACCTTCTCGTTAAAGACACGGCCTTTGAAGCACTCGAAAGTGTCGGGATAGGGGACATCCTCATCCGACAGCCTGTCATGGTCGACGAGGAGCTCGAATTCGCCCTCGGGACGCGCGTCCGTGCCTCCCATGAACCATTGCTGGCGAAGCTCGGCTTTTGTGAGATAGCTCCAGACCGTTTCAGGCGGCGCATCGAGCAGTCGCTCGAGCCGGATCGAATCGGCGGAAACCCGCTCGATTGGGGCAAGTGCAGCTTGGGTCATTTCGTGTCTCCATTTGGATTTCCAGAGTGTCGAGGCCGGGGATTTCCATAGGTCAGCGGCGCGATAGCCTGGGTCATGCTCACCATAAGGGGCGCCTTCACGTCCCGCTTTCCTTGCCTTCGACGAGCGCCTGAAGGCGATCGAGGCGGACGGACCAGAAATTCTCCCACTGCTTCAGCCAGTCTTCCGCTTCCCTCAGCGGCTCGGCCGTAAGCGTGCAGATCTGCCTTCGGCCTGCCTTGCGGCGTTCGATGAGACCCGCGCTTTCGAGAACTTTCACATGTTTCGCGGCGCCCGCGAAGCTCATCGAAAAGGGTTCACCAAGTTCGCCGACCGATTTGTCGCCAAGAGCCAGGCTGGCGAGCATTCCGCGGCGCGTTGGATCGGCAAGGGCCCTGAACGTCGAGTCGAGTTTATTTTCAACCATCTGGTTGACCATTGGACGATCTCGGGCGATTGTCAACCGTCTGGTTGAACAATTTTCCGTGTCCGTTCGTCGATCGCCGACTTGCAGCCCCCTCACGAAAGTTGAATCGTGGCCGCTTCCAACCGGAGGGGATTTTCGTGACTCGATTCCGCACGCTTGCGCCGTTCGCAGCTCTTCTTGCCGCCACCTCGATGAGCGCTCCTTCAGCCGCGGCTCCGACGACTGGTCCGAGCCGCTATTTCACCGGATCCGATCTGTTCGACCTCGAATGGGCGAGCGATCCCGAGATCAGCCCCGATGGTCGGACGATCGCCTATGTGCGCCGATCGAACGACATCATGACCGACAAGACCCGTCCGACGATCTGGCTGGTCGACGTCGCCACCGGGCAGCAGCATCCGCTGCTTGCAGGCTCGGGCGCCTATTTCTCGCCGCGCTGGTCGCCGGACGGCACCCGCCTCGCCTATGTCGCAGCCGAAGACGGGGGCCCGCAGCTCTATGTGCGCTGGATGGCGAGCAATGAGAGCGCTCGGATCACCGGCCTTCCCAATAGCCCCGGAGGTCTCGCCTGGTCGCCCGATGGCCGCCGCATCGCTTACTCAATGCTCGTTCCCGACGAGCCCCCGAAACTCGGAAGCGCTCCGCCAAAGCCCGACGGGGCCAAGTGGGCCGACCCGCTGCAGGTCATCGACAAGGTCACCTACCGTTTCGACAGCGCTGGGTATTTGAAGCCGGGCTACCGGCAGATCTTCTGGGTTCCCGCGGACGGAGGCGCACCCACCCAGCTGACTTTCGGCCCGACCAATGCCGGCGGCGAGGTCTCATGGGCCCCCGACGGCCGCTCCATCCTGTTCAGTGCCGACCTCTCGCCCAACTGGCAGCGCGAGCCGCTCCAGAGCGAAGTCTACAAGATCAGCATCGACGGCGGAGCACCCGTCGCTCTGACCAGTCGCGATGGTCCCGATACTTCGCCGACCGTGTCGCCCGACGGGCGGTATATCGCCTGGGTCGGTTTCGACGACAAGAAGCTCGGCTACCAGAATAGCCGCCTGTCGATCATGAATATCGACGGTTCAAACAAGCGCGTTTTGACCAGTTCGCTCGACCGCTCGGTCTCAAGCCCGGTGTGGGCGGGCGACGGCCGGTCGATTTACGTCCAGGTCGAAAATGGCGGTGTCAACGAGGTCGAGCGCGTCGGCCTCGACGGATCGATCCACGAGATCGCGAGCGGCATGGGCTTCGGCGAGATCGACAGGCCCTATGCGGGAGGCGATTACAGCGTATCGAAGACCGACGTCGTTGCACTCACCTCGGGCGATCCGCTTCACCCAAACCAGGTCGCGGTCGCCTCGGCCAAAGGTGTTCGTCGCCTCACCAACCTCAGCTCGAGCCTCCTCGATTCAAAGGTTCTCGGACAGATCCAGAAGCTGCCTGTCTCTTCCGAATACGACCACCGGCCGATCGACGCCTGGATGGTCACTCCGCCCGATTTCGATCCTGCGAAGAAATATCCACTCATCCTCGAGATCCACGGCGGCCCCTTCGCAGCTTACGGGCCACAATTCTCGACCGACGACCAGCTCTATGCCTCGCACGGCTATGTCGTCGTCTATTCCAATCCTCGCGGCTCGACCTCCTACGGTGAGAACTTCGCGAACCAGATCGACAAGGCCTATCCGGGTCATGATTATGATGACCTGATGAGCGTGGTCGATGCGGCAATTTCATCGGGCCATGTAGATCAGAACAACCTCTTCGTGACCGGCGGGTCGGGCGGCGGCGTGCTCACCGCCTGGATCGTCGGCAAGACCGATCGCTTCAGGGCCGCGGCGACACAAAAGCCGGTGATCGACTGGGCGAGCTGGGGCCTCACCGCGGACATTGCCGGGTTCAGCTCCCCTTACTGGTTCGCGAAGCGGCCCTGGGAGGATCCGATGGGCTATTGGCAACGTTCGCCGCTCAGCCTCGTCGGCAACGTCAAGACTCCAACCCTCGTCGTCGTCGGCAGCGAGGACTACCGCACTCCCGACAGCGAGGCCGAGCAGTTCTATGAAGCGCTTCAGCTACGCGGAATACCGACCATGTTCGTTCGGGTCCCGGGAGCTGCGCACGAGACGCTCACCGACCGGCCGAGCCAGTCCGCGGCGAAGGCTAGCGCAATTCTCTCCTGGTTCGACCGCTACCGCACCGACAGGGCCGTAGCGCCCGTCGCGTCGAACGAAGGGGGTTCCACAGCTGCGGCCCGATGACTAGTCGCCAAACCTGAGACATTTTCTCGGGGCGCGGCCGCTTCGCGGCACGCCTGGTCGCGCATGGGGAGAGTGAAGGTGAGGATTAACTGCTGGCTTCT
>DATATH010000228.1:0-8385 GCA_036268895.1 Sphingomicrobium sp.
GGAAGCAAGACCAGCTTCGCCTTCGGCTGGGCCGCTGCGAGCGCCTTTGCATCGCTCGACGATACCTGAAGGTCGCGTTCGCCCTGGACGATCAGCATGGGCATTTTGAGCGAGGCGGCAAGTTTCGGCGGATCCTGGCGGAACATGTCGATCAGGAAGTCCTGCACCTGCGGGGCAAACAGTCTCTGCAGCGTCGGATCGAAATGGGTGGCGTCGACGTGCTTCCCCTCTTCCAATGACTTGAGCGCGGTAAAGGCAGAATCGAGTTCGGCCGCGAATGCAGCGTTCGAGCTCAGCTGGTCGCGGATGACATCGCTGAGCCTCCGGCCAGCTCCCGAAACCAGGATTACGCCGCAAATCCCTTTCGCTTGCTGGGCAGCAGCGAGCGCGACAAGAGCCCCTTCACTGTGGCCAAGCACCCAAACGCAGGAATTGCCGGTCTGCTTCTGGATCGCCGCGATCCAGCTGTGTACGTCGCTCGAATAGTCGGTGATGGTGACCTTGTTGGCGTCGGGAGCTGCATCCTTGCTTCCGAACATCCCGCGTTTGTCGATGCGCACGCTCGAAACGCCCTTGGCCTCGAGTGCTTCGGCAAGCAGGCGATAGGGCGCTCCGGTTACTCCAAGAGGGTTGTTGCCATCCCGGTCGGTCGGTCCGGAACCGGGAATGATGAGGACGACAGGCGCCTTCTTTCCAGAATCGAGGAAAGTGCCCGCAAGCGCACCTAGCGGACCTGGAGCGGTGATCGGGATGGCCGCAATTGCGGCTGCAGCAATCAGAACTGACAACATCACTCCTCCTCTCCCCACCGCCAGCGACATCCACCACGCGTCGTCCGGCAGCTAATCACAACGAAGATCACAGTTGGTGGTACGAAAGCGGCGGCCAGCTGCATCGGGCGGCTCCTCAGCGCCAGGCACAGCGCAAGAACAAGCGCGACAAAGACTATTGTCATCACCCATCCCTGCCAGCTGATTGGGACTCCGGGCCCGTAGCCATAGCGCTTGGGCGCGAACCAGTTGCCATCATCGCTCACTTCTTCAGCTCCTTGGGCGGACGCCCGCGCCTTCGCAACGTGGGCGCCTTCAACTTCACCCCGCGCGCACCGAGCGCTTCGCGAAGCAGGCACTCGACCTGCGCGTTGACACTGCGCAGTTCGGCAGAAGCGCACCGTTCGACAGCCGCCCACAGCGCCGCGTCGACTCGTAGCGGATAAGCCTTGCGCTCGCCGTCGGGCACGGCCGTCTCGCCTATTGATAAAGGGTGCCGGTATTGACGACGGGCTGGGTGTCGCGCTCGCCGCACAGTACGACCATCAGGTTCGAGACCATCGCCGCCCGGCGCTCGTCATCGAGCTGGACGACATTCTTCTCCGAGAGTGCATCGAGCGCCATCTCGACCATCCCGACCGCGCCTTCGACAAGCGTCTGCCGAGCAGCGACAACCGCCTGAGCCTGCTGCCGGCGAAGCATCGCTCCGGCGATCTCCGTTGCATAAGCGAGGTAGGTGAAGCCGCACTCGTCGATCGTGATGCCGGCGACCGCGAGGCGCGCCTGAAGCTCTTTGCGAAGCTCTGCACCGACCTCGTCGTGATTGCCGCGAAGGGTCACTTCCTGGTGATTGAAATCATCGTAAGGATAACGCGATCCGATCGTCCGGATCGCGGCTTCCACCTGTACCCGAACGAACTGCTTGTAGTCGTCGACGTCGAACAGCGCCTGGGCGGTGTCGACCACTCGCCACATGATCTGCGCCGCGACGTCGATCGGGTTCCCGCGCAGATCATTCACCTTGATCTTCTCGGAGATGAAATTGTTCGCCCGGACCGACAGCTTCTTCTTGCCCATCCACGGCCAGGTCCAGCGAAGCCCCGTAGCCCGGTCAGTCCCACGATATTCGCCGAACAGAGTGATTGCTGCGGCCTGGTTCGGCTGGAGCATGTAAAAGCCCGGCGTGACGAGGATGAAGACCAAGGTGGCGACGACTACGATCCCGAGGCTGACCGGATTGGGCCCTTTTCCAAGTCCCTGGATTCCGTAAACGTCCGCGAGGATCGACAGAAGCAGGACGATCAGCATCAAATATCCGCTCGAGGTTGAGGATTCCCGTTCGGTCGTCGCAGTGAGTGCAATGACTTTTCCGTCGGTCACTTCCGCTCTCCTTAAATATGATATCATACTAATATGTCAGGTGCTCTCTCGTCAACTGGCGCCGCTATGGAGGCGCCGCTATGGCCGCGGCCATGAAAGAAACTAGATGGCGGCTGGTGATCCATGGCGGTGCCGGATCGATGCGGCCCGGACGACTAGATCCCGAGCAGGAGCAGTGCGCCCGCGGCGGCCTCGAGGCGGCGCTCGCCGCAGGTGCAGCAATCCTCGACAGGCGCGAACGCGCGCTCGATGCGGTCGAGGCGGCCGTCCGCGTGCTCGAGGAGGATGTCTGCTTCAACGCCGGGCGAGGAAGCGTGCTGACCGCAACGGGCTGCATCGAGCTCGATGCGGCAATCATGGATGGGCAAAGCCGCGCCGCGGGTGCCGTCGCGGGCTTGAGGACAACCCGTGCACCGATCAGCCTTGCTCGACGGCTGTTGGAAGACGGCCCGCACGTGTTCCTCTCGGGCAAGGGAGCGGACGAGTTCGCGCGCGAACATGGATTCGAGCAAGTCGCCAACAGCTGGTTCGAGATCCCCGAGCGTCGCCGACAGCTTCATGAGCTGCTTGGCGAAGGGGGGTTTGACGACGAGATCAAATATGGGACCGTCGGTGCTGTTGGGGTCGACGTCGACGGCCATGTCGCCGTTGCGACCTCGACCGGGGGCCTGACGGCCAAGCGCTGGGGGCGCGTCGGCGACTCGCCGCTGATCGGGGCGGGCACCTATGCCGACGATGGCTCGGCAGCCGTGTCGGCGACGGGGTCCGGCGAATATTTCATCCGCGCCGTTGCCGCTCATCAGCTTGCCGACCGGGTCCGGTTCGGCGGACAGTCCCTTCAGCAAGCCCTGGACGCCGTCCTTCAGGACATCGCAAGCCTCGGCGGCAAGGGCGGGCTCATCGCTGTCGCTCCCGACGGCGACGCGGCATGGGGCTTCACTACTCCCGGGATGTACCGCGGCATGGCGGATTCGACTGGGCGAACCGTGCGGCTCTATTCCGAGGAAGACGAACGGTAGGGAAGGTCGCGGCGGAGCCACTCCACTTCGCCCGCGACTGCCATTCGCTCGGTCTTCAGAAACTCTGCAACCGCATCGTGAAAACTGCGGTTTGGGATGAAATGGGCCGATCTCGTGATCACCGGCTCATATCCGCGGGCAATTTTGTGCTCGCCCTGGGCTCCGGCCTGGACAGAGTTCAGGCCATTCGCGATCGCCCATTCGATCGCCTGATAATAGCATAGCTCGAAATGGAGGAACGGGACCTCCTCGATGGTTCCCCAATAGCGGCCATAAAGAGTCTCGGGTCCGATGAAGTTGAGAGCGCCAGCAATCGCCACGCCATCCCGGCAGGCGATGAAGAGGAGGAGCTGATCGCACATCCGTTCGGCGAGGAGGCCGAAAAATTCCCGGGTGAGATAGGGACTGCCCCACTTTCTGGAGCCGGTATCCTGATAGAAGGTCCACATCGCATCCCATTCGGTCGAGCCGATCTCGGCCCCGCGAAGAACGCGCATTTCCAGGCCTTCCAGCGCCACAGTGCGTTCCTTCCGGATTGTCTTGCGCTTTCGGCTGCTCAACGCGCCGAGGAAGTCGTCGAACGAGCCATATCCGCGATTGAGCCAGTGATATTGGATGCCATGACGGATAAGCCATCCGCGAAGCTCGGCGTCGGCTGCGGCGTCCTCGTCGATAAACGTCAGGTGCGCGGACGAAATATCATTCTGAACCGTTACTGCTTCTAATGCCGTGAGCAGATAATGAGGACGGCTTCCAAGAAGCCTGCGGCCTGGCACCGGCGTGAACGGAACGGCGACCTGCAGCTTGGGATAATATTGACCGCCAGCGCCCTCCCACGCGTCCGCCCAGCCGTGATCGAACACATATTCGCCCTGGCTATGCGTCTTGAAGTAGGCGGGGGCAGCGGCAACGAGATGCGAGACCTCATCCTCGATCAGGATCGGAGCAGGAGTCCATCCGGTGCCCGGCCCGACACTCTTCGAATCTTCGAGCGCGGAGAGGAAGGCATGGCTGACGAAGGGGTCGCCGCAGGCGAGCCGGTCCCAGGCACGAGCGTTCAAGCCCGACACGCCCGAGGCAATCTTCGCGATGATTTCGCTTTCGCGGTCGGCCATTCCCTTTACCTGGGTAAGCCCCTCAAAATGAACTAGGCCTTCACCGCGACGATCGCGTCGACCTCGACCGCAACGCCGAGCGGAAGGACAGCGACACCAACCGCGCTACGGGCGTGGCGCCCGGCTTCCCCGAACACCTCCTGCATCAACTCGGAGGCGCCGTTGGCGACCTTAGGCTGGTCGGTGAAATTGGGAGCGCTGTTGACGAAGGCTCCGAGCTTCACGATTCGCTCGACCCGATCGAGCGATCCGAGCGCGGCCTGGATCTGCGCCAGCAACATGATCCCGCACCGGCGCGCGGCTTCGATCCCTCGTTCGAGGTTCATGTCCTCGCCGAGACGGCCGAGGATGAGGTTGCCGTCTTCGGCGACGCTGATCTGTCCCGAGACGTGAAGCTGACCGGCGCTTTCGACCGCCGGAACGTAGGAAGCGACGGGGGCAGCGGGCTTGGGAAGGGTAATGCCGAGTTCGGCGAGGCGATTGTCGATGCTCATGGAAAATGGCCCAAGCACCCGCGGGCGATCGAATCAACCCTCGCGGCTCACGGTGAAGCCCGCGAAGCTCTGGCTGACCGGCATCAGCTCGACCGTGTTGATGTTGAGATGCGGCGGCAAGTTGGCGAGCCACCAGAAAAGATCGGCGAGATCCGCGGCGGTCATTGGATTCATTCCGGCGTAGAGTTTCTTCGATGCCTCTTTATCGCCGCCTGTCCGAACGATCGTAAACTCGGTCTCGGCCATGCCGGGCTCGACCGAGGTGACCCTGACCCCGGTTCCCGCAAGGTCGCTTCGAAGGTCGAGAGAGAATTGGCGAACGAATGCCTTCGTCCCGGCATAGACGGCGCCGCCCTTGTACGGATAGGTCGCGGCGACCGACGACAGGTTGATGATCTGTCCCTTCCGCTCGACGAGCTTGGGGAGCAACGTCCGGGTAAGTGCGACCAAACCGGTCACGTTCGTGTCGATTGCCGCCTCAATCCGCTCCCAATCCGTCTTGACCAGCGGTTCGGCCGGCGGCGCGAAGCCCGCATTGTTCAGCAAAAGGTCGATTTCGCTCCACGGAGGCGAAAGCGAAGCAAGGCTCCCGAGAGCGCCGAAGTTCCGCATGTCGATCTCGAGCGGCAGAAAGGCGTCTCCAAGCTCCTCCTGGAGTCTCGCCAGGCGCTCGCCTCGCCGGCCAGTTCCGATCGCGTTCCATCCTCCCGCGACGAACCTGCGCACGGCCGCCTCGCCGAATCCTGACGTCGCGCCGGTGATGAGGATCGTCTTCATCGTCTCCCTTCCTCGAGCTCGCGACGCGCCTCTACGAGGACTTCCGGTAAAACGCCAAGTTCCTCCGAGACGCTGACGAGATCGGGCTCGTGCGCTTCGAGGAAACGCAGGAGAGCGGCAAGGAGCTCCGGCTCTCCCGCCCGGCGGCGAAGCTCGTCTGTCCCGATTCCGGTCAGGTCGATGAACCGTTGAGCGCGCCGGGCATCACCAAGCGTTGCCGCAAGCGCGGCAAGGGCGATAACCGCCGGGTCCATTGGCGTATCGTGAAACAAGACCTTACATTCAGTCGCAAGCTAGTGGAGGTGCGAATTGGCGAAGATTCTGATCGTCGAGGACAATGCGCTGAACATCAAGCTGTTCTGCGATCTCCTCGCCGCCCACGGCCACCAGCCCGAGGCGGTAACCGACAGCCGCAATGCGCTTGATGCCGCGCGCAGCTTCTCGCCCGATCTCGTCATCACGGACATCCAGCTTCCGCACGTCAGCGGGCTGGATCTGATTCGGATGATCCGCGGCGACGACAAGCTCGCCGATGTGCCGATCATGGCGGTTACCGCTTATTCGGCGCGCGGCGACGAAGAACGGATCCGAGCGGCGGGCGCACAGGCCTATGTATCGAAGCCCATCTCGGTCGCGAAATTCGCACACACCGTCGAGGAGCTGTTGCATCGCACGGCGGCGAAAGACCCGAGCGGAGTGGCGCCGAAGAGCTGGGCGAATGAGAGCGAGGGTGGTTCGGGTCCGAACGAACCCGGCGGCGAGGAAGTCTGAAGCTCCGAGTAGCGCTTACTTGATCTTCGCTTCCTTGAACTCGACGTGCTTGCGAGCGCGCGGGTCGTACTTCTTGAAGCTCAGTTTCTCGGTCTGAGTGCGGGGATTCTTCTTCGTCACATAGAAGAAGCCAGTGTCCGCGGTGCTGACGAGCTTGATCTTGACGGTTACCGGCTTGGCCATCGGGCAGTCCTGAACTCTCGAAAAAAGAAAAGCGGCCTCGAAGCGCCGCCCCTGCGGGGGGGCTCCATGACGAAGAAGGCAGATTCTGTCAACCGACAGGGGACCGTAACGAGCCCTTAACCAATCTGGGAGACCCTCCATTTTACAGGAGGGAGTTTATGGCTGCCGATCCGCTCGCCAACGTCAGGCTTCAAGTCGCTTCCCGAGTTGCCGAAATCCGGAATGCCGGACCGCGCCTCTCCCCCATGGACCTATATGCGAAAATGGATGCCATCAGGCAGCTCGCGGTTGCCAATGGCCTTGCGACGCTCGAGGGGCTTGCCCGCTGCTCGGCGCAGCTCGCGCTCTTGCCGGGGCATCGAATTGCCGTCCAATCCTGCCTCGAGCACGTCGACGTCGCGCTCGACAGCCGATCCGAGGGCGATTGCAACACGATCCTCGCCGCGCTTGCGGTCCGGCTGCATTGACCTGAGAAACTCCGGCGGAGCAGGGTTCGTTACGGACCCATGCGCGCCTTCTCGCAGCTACTCGACGATCTCGTCTACACGCGCTCGCGCAACACCAAGCTCAAGCTCATCGGCGATTATCTCAAGGAGACGCCGGACCCGGATCGTGGCTATGGACTCGCCGCGCTGACGGGCACGCTCAGCATCCCGGCTGTCAAGGGTGCGGCAGTCCGCGCCATCGCCGAGGAGCGCGTCGATCCCGTCCTGCTCTACATGAGCCGGGATTATGTCGGAGACATGGCCGAAACGGTCGCGCTGCTGTGGCCGACCTCGGCGACGGGCGTTCCTGAGACCGACGATGCGACGATCCGCATTTCCGATGTCCTCGAACGCCTTGGAACCGTCTCGCGGCTCGAAGCTCCTCGAGCGCTCGCTGCGATACTCGACCATCTCGATTCGTCCGGACGCTTCGCGCTTCTGAAGCTCGCGACGGGCGAGCTTCGAGTCGGGGTAAGCGCGAGGCTCGCGAAACAGGCATTCGCCGATGTCTTCGGTCTCGCAATCGAAGCGGTCGAGGAGGTCTGGCACGGCCTTGAACCGCCTTTCGGTGAATTGTTCGATTGGGCCGAGGGCCGCACGGCGCAGCCGACCTCCCGCGATGTACCGATCTTTCGTCCGTTCATGCTCGCCCATCCGCTCGAGGACGTGCGCGTCTCGCTCGACGATTATTCGGCGGAGTGGAAGTGGGACGGAATCCGGGTGCAGCTGGTACATTCGGGCGGCCAGACACGACTTTACAGCCGCACTGGCGATGACATCTCGCCTAGCTTTCCTGACGTCGCCGAGGCGTTCCGGACCGCGGGCGTGCTCGATGGCGAGCTGCTCGTGCGCGGCTCTGAGCAGGGAAAAGCGGACGTTCATGGTGGCGCGGCGGCGAGCTTCAACGCGCTCCAGCAGCGCCTCGGTCGAAAGACCGTCAGCCAGAAAATGCTCGGCGTCTATCCGGCATTCGTTCGCCTCTACGACATTCTCTTCGAGGGCGATGCGGACCTTCGCGAGCTCGGCTGGACCGAGCGGAGGGCGCGACTCGAGCGCTTCGCCGCTACTCTCGACCCAGAGCGCTTCGACATGTCGCAGCTGATCGAAGCGGAAAGCTTCGAGGAACTCGAAGACCTTCGCCTGAACGCTCGGGACGTCGCGATCGAGGGGATCATGCTGAAGCGCCGCGACAGCCCCTATGTGGCGGGCCGCCGTGCGGGGCTCTGGTACAAGTGGAAGCGCGACCCGCTAAGAGCGGACTGCGTGCTGATGTACGCCGCGCGCGGCTCGGGCAAGAGATCGAGCTATTATAGCGATTACACTTTCGGATGCTGGACCGAAGAGGGCGAGCTGCTGCCGGTCGGCAAGGCCTATTTCGGATTCACCGACGA
>DATATH010000229.1:0-9540 GCA_036268895.1 Sphingomicrobium sp.
TCCTGCTCGACGAGAAGGACGAGACCAGCACCAAGAGCATCGGCATTGAGCGAATCCACGTCGAGCAGGACGCGGGCAAGCTGATGCACGATCAGCACCCGACGATGAGCTATGTCGACCTCAACCGCTGCGGCGTCGCACTGATGGAGATCGTGTCAAGGCCGGACATGCGCTCGCCTGCGGAAGCGGGAGCATATCTGAGGAAGCTGCGGTCGATCCTTCGCTATGTTGGTTCTTGCGACGGCAATATGGAGGAAGGCTCGATGCGCGCTGACGTGAACGTCAGCGTGAGAAGACCCGGCGAGCCATTGGGGACCCGGACCGAGACGAAGAACGTCAACTCGGTTCGGTTCGTCATGGCGGTGGTCGAGCATGAAGCGAAGCGGCAGGTTCAATTGCTCGAGCAGGGAGGCACGATCGATCAGGAAACGCGGCTCTATGACCCTGACAAGAACGTCACTAGGTCCTTGCGGTCCAAGGAAGATGCGCATGATTACCGCTACTTTCCCGATCCGGACCTGCTCTCGCTCGAGCTCGACGACGCGTTTCTCGAGGAGTGCCGCTCGACCCTTCCCGAGCTGCCGGGTGCGAAACGTAAACGGTACGAAAATCTCGGGATAACCGCCTATAATTCCAGCGTTTTGACCGCAGAGGTCGAAACTGCGCGCTGGTTCGACGGGCTACTCGACGCGGGCGCGGAACCGAGGCAGGCGGCAAACTGGGTCGTTGGCGAACTGTTCGGTGCGCTCAACCGCCGCGCAGAGGGCATCGAAAAGGGCCCGGTCTCGCCCCTGCAGGCCGCCGAGCTGCTCTCGCTCGTCGCCGACGGGACGATTTCGGGCACGATCGCCAAACAGGTATTTGAGATCATGCTCGAGAGCGGGGAGGGGGCATCCCGGATTGTGGAGGAGCGCGGGCTGAGGCAGACCAGCGATACCGCGGCAATCGATAGCGAAATCGACAAGGTGATCGCAGCGAACGCGGACAAGGTCGCCGAGTACAAGGGAGGCAAGCAGCAGTTATTCGGCTTCTTCGTCGGCCAGGTGATGAAGGCCATGGCCGGCAAGGCCAATCCGAAGCTGGTCAACGAGCGACTGAGGGCGAAGCTGGATTGATCCGTGCAGTCGCACTCGCAGCTGCGGCTCTCCTTTCTTCGCCGCTTGCGGCACAGGCACCGCCGCCACCCAGGCTCCTGCTCGTCATCTCGGTCGATCAGCTGTCCGGCGACTTGTTCGACGAATACCGGGGGCAGTTCACAGGTGGGCTCGCGCGTATCGCTTCGGGGGCGCTGTTCCGAAACGGCACTTCGAGAGAGGCGAACGGGCCGTCGCTAGGCGAGTTCATGAAAGCCCACTGGCCAGCTAGCCGCAACGTGGCTGTCTCGGGTCAGCCCGCTCCAGATCCGATTGCTGGCCAGAATCCCGACCAGCACTGGTTCTGGACTGCAACCAAGTTCCGATCCGACCTTACGAAGGCCCGGGTCCCCTCGGTAGTCTTAAGGGTGAATGCAGCGGTCGCGGCGGCTCTGGAGCAGCCGAGAGCACCCTTGGACGCGCCGCCATTCTGCCAATCGAGGCCCAGGAAGAGCGAGCTCGCCCGGAGAGCTGGCGACGCGGATGCGCTCGCAGCGTCACCGGAGCTTGACGGCGACACGCTCGCGCTCGCCGCCGGGCTTGTCGACGAAATGCAGCTTGGACATCGGGCCGATCCGGACTTGCTCACGATCGACCTTTCGGCAACCGGGAATGTTGCCCGTTCCTATGGCGCTGGAAGTGAGGAGATGTGCCTGCAGCTGACAGAGCTCGACCGCGATATCGGTGATTTCCTGTCGCTGCTCGATAGTCGGGGGATCGACTACGCCGTCGCCCTCGATGGAATCGCGCCGGGGCAGGTGCCGATCGCCTTCTGGCGTCCAGGCTTCAGCGGAGCGAGCGTCGATACGGCCGTGGAAACGCTTGATATGGTGCCGACGCTCGCCGCTCTCGTCGAGCTTCCGCTTCCAGCCGGGGTCCCCGGGCGTTGCCTCGAGGGAACGCCGGCTTTTTGTCCGCAACGCTGAACGACTAGCCCACCGGGGAAATCGGCCCTGGCGAGGGATTTGTGCCGGGCTCCGGGGGCGAGGGCACGTCGATATCCGGCTGATGTGTTGGGATGCCCGGAGGCGGCTCCGTCGGCTGGCCCGGCTGCGGGGGTTCGGGGGTCGCAGGCACCGGCGTCGTCGGCGGTTCATCCGGAAGTTGCTGCATTAAGGCTCTCCGAACTTCCGAACGCATCTAAGAACAGTGGGTTGCCTACCGCTTCGGGTTGCCCAACCGGCCACGCCTGTTATAGGCCGCCCACCTTTCGGGTGGCCGCGCGCGCGTGGCGGAACTGGTAGACGCGCTGGATTTAGGTTCCAGTATCGCAAGATGTGGGGGTTCGAGTCCCTCCGCGCGCACCATCGTCGCGCACCGGTAGTCCGACGGATTGCCGAGCAGGGTGATCAATCGGGCGTCGCGCGCGAGGCTCCCGGACAGACGAATTCAGGATTGGACACGTGAGTATCAAGACCGTCGAGACGCAGAACGAAGGCCTGAAGCGCGCCTTCATGCTGACCATTCCCGCCGAGGACATCGAGGCTCGGGTCGACCTGGAGGTGAAACGGATCGCACCGCAGGTGCGCATGCCCGGCTTCCGTCCAGGCAAGGTGCCACCCAACCTCATCCGGAAGATGCACGGCGAAGCGCTCCAGCGCGACGCCCTCCAGGGCGCCGTTCAGGAAGGCGTCCAGCAACTTCTCGAGGAGAAAAAGGTCCGTCCCGCTCTCCAGCCCCAGGTCGAGCTCGACGAACAATACGAGCCCGGCAAGGACGCCGAGGTCCATGTCAGTCTGGAGGCTCTGCCCGACGTGCCGGCACCGCAGATCGGCGATCTGGTGCTCGAGAGGCTGACGGTGGACCCCCAGGAGAGCGCGATCGACCAGCAGATCCTGCAGCTCGCAAGTCAGACCAAGCGCTGGGAAGATGCGCCCAAGAAGCACTCGGCCGTCACGGGCGACCTTGCCGTTATGGATTTCGAGGGCGAAGTCGCCGGCAAGCCGTTCGAGGGCGGCAAGGGCGAGGACATGTCGATTGAACTCGGATCCGGCCGATTGATTCCAGGCTTCGAGGAACAGCTCTTGGGAGCCAGGCCGGGCGATACGCGCGAGGTCAGTGTGACCTTCCCAGCCGATTATCCGGTCGAGAATCTGAAGGGCAAGGACGCGACCTTTGCAGTCAGCGTGAAGGCAGTGAAGACCGCGGCCGAGACAAAGGTTGATGACGAGCTCGCCAAGTCGCTCGGTCTCAAGGATCTCGAGCAGCTCCAGGGCCTGATCCGCGATCAACTGGCACAGGAGCTGAATGACCTCACGCGGACGCACATGAAGCGCCAGCTTCTCGACCAGCTCGCTGCGCGGCACGACTTTGCGGTCCCCGAATCAATGGTCGATGCCGAGTATCAGAACATCCTCAACCAGCTTAAGCACGAGGCCAGCCACGAAGCGGACCCGAAGGCGGCGCTGGACGAGATCGAGAAGGAAGCGGGCGATTATCGCCGCATCGCCGAGCGGCGCGTGCGTCTCGGGCTTCTATTGTCCGAAATCGGCGCTGCGAATGGAATTGACGTCAGCGAACAGGAGATGCGGAACCTGATCGCCCAGGCTGCATCTCAATACCAGGGCAAGGAGCGCGAGCGGTTCCTCCAGCTCATTCAGCAGGAGCCGATGTTCGCGGCTCAGCTTCGCGCGCCGTTATACGAGGACAAGGTCGTCGATTTCCTGTTCGGGAAGTCCGACATCACCGATCGCAAGGCGACTCGCGAGCAGCTCGAGGCCGACCTCGAGAGCGAGGAGGGCCATGTTCACGGGCCCGGGTGCGGCCACGACCATGGTGCTGCGCCTGCAAAGGCGAAGGGAAAAAAGGCGTCTGCCAATAAGGCCGAATCGAAGGAAAGGCCCGAACCCAAGGAGCCCATTTCGACAAAGGCGAAGGCAGGCGCCAAGAAGGCGGACGTCTCCCGGAAGGCCGACGTCGCTCAGGAGGCGCAAGAGCCCAAGGCCGCCAAGCCGAAGACGAGCGAGCCGGCCAGCAGCCGTACCGCCAAGAAGCCAGCGGCAAAGGCGACCTTGAAGATGGAAGGCAAGCCCGCGCCAAAGCCGAAGAAGCCGGCCAAGAAGGGTTGAGCGAGCGCGAGATCGCCTGCAGCGACCTCAATGTCGCGATCGACGATTTGCGCAGCCAGGGCTTCCGCCTGGACCTCATCTATCCGGCGGATGATCCGCATACTGCTACGCTCAGCAGGCAAGGCGATTGTGTTCGGGTAACTCGCCGCCCGGAGGAGCCTCCGCCGTCTGACCTCCTGCCGCCGTTCGCGCCGGACTTCGTGCTGACCGTTGCTGGAGCGCTTCCCGGCCAGGGACGTGCGGGGATGCTCTACCGTGACCTTGTCCCTGGTCGGCTCGGTGGCCGCTACATTGCTTCGCACATCTCCATTCCCAAGGGCGGACCGGTCGCGGACTGGGTGCATTTTCACCGAATCTCGCTGCAGATGATCTATGTGCGGCGCGGCTGGATCCGGGTTGTCTACGAGGACCAGGGCGAGCCGTTCGTAATGCACGAAGGCGATATCGTGCTGCAGCCGCCAGAAATCCGGCACCAGGTGCTGGAGAGTTCCCCTGGTCTCGAGGTCATAGAGATTGGTTCGCCAGCTCTTCACGCCACTTTTGCCGAACATCGGTTCGAACTTCCCAATGGCAGAAATCCTCGACGGACGTTCGCCGGTCAGCGTTTCCTTCATCACATTGGAGCGAAAGCTCCCTGGACATCCTTCAATGGCTGCGAGGTACAGGAGACCGCCATTGGCGAGGCGACTGGCGGCCTTTTAGAGGTGCGCACGATCCGCTCCGCCGAAACAGCGACCGCGGCTTTCCTGCCGCACCAGGGCGAGCTGGTATTCGGCTTCGTGCTCGAAGGTTCGGCGACCCTCGAATTTCGCGGCTCTCACAAGATCGGTGCCGCAGACGCCTTCGTCATTCCGCCCGACCGGCGCTGGGGCCTCGGCGACATCTCGACGGACCTTCGCCTCCTCCACGTGACGACTACTCGGCTGGACTAGCCGCGATCGGCGCTATAGCCGTCGAGAACGTCAATGAGGGGAAAAGAGTGGCCCGCGCCGCAATGCCGAGAATCGCCGTGTTGCTGCCCTGCTACAACGAGGAAGCGGCGATCGGAGCCACGATCGCGGGGTTCAAGGCTGCGCTGCCGTCAGCGACCATCTACGTTTACGACAACAACAGCAGCGACAGGACGGCAGAGGCCGCTGAGGCTGCGGGATCGCTTGTTCGGGCAGAGAAACAGCAGGGCAAGGGCCACGTCGTCCGGCGCATGTTCGCAGACATCGATGCGGACGTGTACGTCATGGCCGACGGCGATCTCACTTACGATCCTGCGGCCGCTCCGGCCATGGTCGACATGCTTCTGAAAGAGCAGCTCGATATGGTCGTCGGAACCCGTCGGCACGAGCATAAGGACGCCTATCGCGGCGGCCACGTCGTTGGAAACAAGATCTTTACGAGCCTTCTATCCGGGCTGTTCGGGCGCAGCTTCAGCGACATTTTCTCTGGTTACCGCGTCTTCTCGCGCCGGTTCGTCAAGAGCTTCCCGGTCCTTTCCGCGGGCTTCGAGATCGAGACCGAGATGAGCGTCCATGCGCTCGAGCTTCGAATGCCTGTGGGCGAAGTTGAGACGACTTACGCCGCGCGCCCCGAAGGCTCGCATTCGAAGCTCTCGACCTATGGCGATGGCTGGAAGATCCTGAGAACGATCGCCACGCTCTACCGGGTCGAGCGGCCGGTGCTCTTTTACGGAAGCATCGGAGCGGTGCTGGTTATCGCGGCGATCCTGCTCGCGATACCGCTCGTCCAGACATATTTGCGGACGGGGCTGGTGCCGAGATTTCCAACCGCAATCCTCGTCACCGGAATGGTCATTGTGGCGGTGCTGTGCTTTTTCACCGGCCTCATCTTGGATACGGTCACGCGGGGACGCCGCGAGGTTCGGCGGCTTTCGTATCTTTCGTTAGAGGCCCCGCAGCAACTGTGACGAGATTACACGTATTCCTGGGTGCGACACCTGCGATCTCAACAACTTCGATCCAACGATGTACGACATTCCAGGCCACTATTATTATGCGCGGCTCACCGTGAAATACTGAATCTAGGTCGCAGTCTTTCAAATGGGCGGTTCGGGGTAATCTGGGCCGCCCATCTCTTTGGTTGGCACCGCCTTGAACCTTCGGGATTTCGCGCCGATGTAGGCCGGCATCAGCAAAAGGACCCATTTCCAGTGATCGATCATCAGGACATCGTTTCGCAGCTCGTCCCTATCGTCATCGAGCAGTCCAACCGGGGAGAGCGCAGCTTCGACATCTATTCGCGGCTGCTTCGCGAGCGAATCGTCTTCATCACGGGTGCGATCGAGGACCATATGGCCAGCCTCGTCACTGCCCAGCTCCTCTTCCTCGAGTCCGAAAACCCCAAGAAGGACATCTTCATGTACATCAATTCGCCGGGCGGAGTGGTGACGGCCGGCCTCGCGATCCACGACACGATGCAATACATCCGGCCGAAGATCAGCACAGTTTGCATCGGCCAGGCCGCTTCGATGGGAAGCTTCCTCCTTGCCGCGGGCGAGCCGGGCATGCGCGTCGCTCTGACGAACAGCCGGATCATGATCCACCAGCCGTCGGGCGGCGCCCAGGGTATGGCGGCCGACATTGAAATCCAGGCGCGCGAGATCTTGCGCATGCGCCAGCGCCTGAATGAGCTTTACGCAAAATACACTGGTCAGGCACTCGAGGAGATCGAAAAGGCGATGGACCGCGACAAGTTCCTCGAGGCGGACGAGGCGAAGGTGTTCGGCCTCATTGACGAAGTATTCGACAAGCGGCCGGAGCCAGGAGAGGATGCGGGCACCGGCGCTGGAGACGTGACTCCGTCTTAAACTAAGAGGGGAGGGGACAATCGCGAGACTGACTGCGCTGCTGATCGCAGCTATCTTCATAGCTTCGCCCGCGACAGCTGAAACGGTCGACATCCACGCCGGTCGATTGATCGATCCGGCTTCAGGGAAGATCTTCGCCGATCAGCGGGTCCGGATCGTGGACGGGAAGATTGGTTCGGTGGTCCCCTGGCGCGATGCCGATGGCCGGGCCAGCATCGACTGGTCGCCTTACACTGTCCTTCCCGGCCTCATCGATCTCCACACTCACCTGTCCGACGGATATGGCGACAGCGCCGATCCGGCCGAGCCGCTCAAGCACAGCGAAGCGGCAACGATCCTCAAGGGCGCCGAAGCGGCGAGGACCGAGCTTCGCGCTGGCTTCACGACGGTCCGTGATGTTGGAGTCTATCGCGGTCTCACCGACATCGCTCTGCGCGATGCGATCAATGCGGGCGAGGTTGAAGGTCCGCGCATGTTTGTCGCGGGGGGCTACATTACGACTCCGGGCGGCGGCGGAGAGATCAACGCGCTCGCTGCCGACGTGCCGGTGCCCGAGGCGTTCAGGCTCGGCGAAGTCCGCAATCCTGCCGAGGCCCGCGACCGGGCTCGCTTCTTCCTCGACCACGGAGCCGATTTCATCAAATTGATCGCCACCGGCGCGGTTCTTGCGATTGGAAGCGAACCCGGGGCGCTCGAACTCAGCCCCGATGAAATGAAGGCGGCGTGCGACGAGGCAAAGCTTCGCGGCAGCTATTGCATCGCCCATGCCCACGGGGCGGAAGGAATCAAGGCCGCCATTCGCGCCGGAGTACGGACGATCGAGCATGCAAGCTACCTCGATGCGGAAGGGATCGAACTCGCCAAGAAATATGGGGTGTGGCTCGACATGGACATCTACAATGGTGACTGGATCAACGAGGAAGGCACGAGAGCTGGCTGGCCCGCCGAATATCTTCGAAAGAATATAGAGACGACCGATGTCCAGCGGCGCGGCTTCGCCGCCGCGGTAAAGGCCGGCGCCAAGATGACGTTCGGCACCGATGCTGGAGTCTATCCATATGGGTTCGGCGCTCGGCAGTTCGCCTATATGGTGCGCTACGGGATGACTCCGATGCAGTCGATCGAGGCGGCGACCAGCGAAGCCGCCAAGGCGCTCGGCAAGGAAGGCCAGGTCGGCTCACTGGCGCCCGGAGCCTTCGGCGACCTGATCGCGGTTTCCGGTGATCCGCTCGCGGACATTCGCACGCTCGAGCATGTCGAAGGCGTGATAAAGGGAGGCACTTTGGTCCGTTAAGGGCGGGCCGTCGGATAGACGATATCTCCGATTCATTGATATGTTCCCTTCTTGTTCTCACGGAACAAATAGGATACATATGGTCTTCGACAGGCGGAGCTTGGCTGTCGATGATTGGTCTTGAACGGAGGCAGGGGACATGGCAGCGCAGTTGAAAGTCATCGGTGGCGGAGTGGAAGTGCCGAGCATGGATCGTCAGAAGGCCCTCGAAGCTGCGCTCGCCCAGATCGACCGCGCATTCGGCAAGGGCTCGGCGATGAGACTGGGTAGCCGCGAGAAGATCGAGATCGATACGATTTCGACGGGCTCGCTGGGCCTCGACATCGCGGTCGGTGTCGGCGGCCTTCCGCGCGGCCGGGTCGTCGAAATCTACGGGCCGGAGAGCTCTGGCAAGACGACTCTCGCACTACACGCGATTGCTGAGGCACAGAAGAATGGGGGCGCTGCGGCATTTGTCGACGCCGAACATGCGCTTGATCCTGTCTATGCGAAGAAATTGGGTGTCGACATCGACGAACTGATTGTCTCGCAGCCCGACACCGGTGAGCAAGCGCTTGAAATCGTCGATACGCTTGTGCGCTCCAACGCCATCGACGTGTTGGTGGTGGATTCGGTGGCCGCGCTCGTGCCTCGCGCCGAGATCGAGGGCGAGATGGGGGACAGCCACGTCGGCTTGCAGGCGCGACTGATGAGCCAGGCATTGCGCAAGCTCACCGGATCGATCAGCCGTTCGCGCTGCATCGTCATCTTCATCAACCAGGTCCGAATGAAGATCGGCGTCATGTACGGCAATCCGGAGACGACGACCGGCGGCAATGCTCTCAAATTTTACGCCTCGGTGCGCCTCGACATCCGCCGCACAGGTCAGATCAAGGATCGCGACGAGATTGTCGGCAACGCAACGCGCGTAAAGGTGGTCAAGAACAAGGTCGCGCCGCCGTTCAAGCAGGTCGAGTTCGATATCATGTACGGCGAGGGAATCTCCAAGGTCGGCGAGATCCTCGACCTTGGAGTGAAGGCTGGGCTGGTCGAGAAGTCGGGGGCTTGGTTCAGCTACGACAGCGTCCGGATCGGCCAGGGCCGAGAAAATGCCAAGCTCTACCTCAAGGAGAATCCCGAGGTGGCGCAGCGGATCGAAAATGCCATCCGAGGACGAACCGAGAAGGTCGGCGAAGCGCTGATGGTCGGCGCCGCCGACTCGGATGGGGATGACATCGCGGTCGAGTG
>DATATH010000230.1:0-4450 GCA_036268895.1 Sphingomicrobium sp.
CGGAGGCTTATCCTCCTCGTCATCCCCGGTATTGCCGAGAAAATAACGATAGACGAGCCGCTGCACATGCGGGTGGAGATGGGCTTCCGGCTCCTCGACGACGAAGAACGTATGGTCCCGCTCGCCGTCCGTGACGAGCCGGTCGAGTTCAAGGCTCTTCAGCGCCAGGAAAATCAGGTTTGCCGTGCCCAGGCTGGCGTCCCCGATACCGCGCGCACCATTGTCGATCAGCAAGCGCAAGCTACGCAGCAGGGCATCGACCCGCGTGGGCGCGAGACCGAGCGTCAATGGGACCGCGTGCTGCTCGCCGGCGATCGCAATCAGACGCTCACCTATCCGTTGCGCTGTAGCGACCACCTCGGCACGGCCCACCAGATCGGCCTGCGCTTCACTGACCAGTTCCTGGATTTCCTCCCGCGCATCCTCATCGAGCGATGTTGCCAACTGCTCGATCAACGGCCGCAGCGGTGAATTGCGCCAGCTCGCCAGATCCTTCTCGGCATCGCGCAGAGCGACCTGCACGTCGAGCGGCAGCATCCGGCGCAGCGAAGAGCCGATCGACATCTCCGGATCGTCGCCGCCGAAGATGATATATTCGTAGTCGGCAAGACTCTCCGGATACATCCTTCTCCAGGAGGTGCGCCGGCCGGCCAGACCGGTCGGCCGCGACACCGAGCGCTTCGCGCCGATCTTCGACCGAGAGGTGGAGAAAGGGATCAGCCATGTGCGGCTTTGCCCACGCTGCGCGCCAGCCAGGTCGGAAGCTGCGGCGCTACCGCGACCAGCTCGTTAAAGGCGCCCGGCGGGAGTTTCCGTTTCAAGGTTTGGAGAGCTGCCTCGGCTTTCTCCGGACCAAGCCAAGCCAGCGCACGCACCGCCTCGCCAGCGGGTCGATGCGCCATGGCGAGCTGCCAGCGCGGCGCGTGGCGAAGCTCGACGACCTGCATGCCCAGGTTCATTTTTCGGGTGCGGCCGGAGGTCAGGTAGACCGAACGAACCGGCACCTGTGTCGTGAGACCGAGCGTGTTGGCCGCAGCGGCGCCACTCGAGACGATGGTCTCTCCCCGCTGGCTGGCCAGCGCTTCGACGGCCCGCTCTACAGAGGGAGCCCGCGTGCCGAACCGGCTCGTGACCGGGAGCAGATAGACGCCGCGGCCCGCCCGGATCAACTGCCCCCTCCCGGTCAGGCGCGACAGAGCTTGGTCCACAGCGGCGCGATTGCCGAGGTGAAGCAAGCTTTTCGCCGCGATGGGCGTGCCCTCTGGCACCCTGTTCGCGTGGGTCAGAATCTCTTCAGTCAGGCGTTGCATGGCCATTCTCCTGTCAGAAACATACGCTGTTTTCTGACACTTTTCAAGGAGGCCGCGATCGGCGCACACGCGCGGAACCCGTCCGGTGGCGATCCTCGCCCCGCCAGCCGACCAATCCCTGCTATTCTGCGGCCGTGTTTCCCCGAACCGGCCCTTCCGTTCCCGAGGCCGGCCCCTCTTGGCGGCGCCGAGGTTCGCCCGGCGTGAGGCCTAGCCCTTCAGTTTCCGCTTTCCCTCTTCGAGAAAGCCTTACCCTGCGATAGACGACGATAGATGCCGAGAGATTTATTATTTGAAATTAGACACTTATGTCGTACCGGAGCGTATTCTTGGATACGCCCGGATGGGCCAGAATCATTCCCATTCGATCGTGCCTGGCGGCTTCGATGTATAATCGTAGACGACGCGGTTTATGCCGTTGACCTCGTTGACGATTCGAGTTGCGGCGCGGCTCAGGAAGTCGGGCGCGAACGGATAGATGTCGGCGGTCATTCCATCGACGCTGGTTACCGCCCTTAGCGCGCAGACATGGTCGTAGGTCCGGTAGTCGCCCATCACTCCGACGGTTCGGACGGGCAGGAGCACGGCGAACGCCTGCCAGATCGCGTCATAAAGGCCGGCGTTGCGAATCTCCTCAAGAAAGATGGCATCGGCCTTTCGAAGGATGTCGCATTTCTCGCGCGTGACGTCGCCCGGGATCCGGATCGCGAGGCCCGGTCCCGGGAACGGGTGACGTTCGACGAATGCTTCGGGAAGGCCAAGCTCACGGCCGAGGTCGCGGACCTCGTCCTTGAACAGTTCGCGCAATGGCTCGACGAGCTTCATGTTCATCCGCTCGGGAAGCCCGCCGACATTGTGGTGGCTCTTGATCGTCACGGATGGACCGCCGGTAAAGCTGACGCTTTCGATCACGTCCGGATAGAGCGTACCCTGCGCGAGGAAATCGGCGCCGCCGATTTTCTTCGCCTCCTCTTCGAACACGTTGATAAACTCGGAGCCGATGAACTTGCGCTTGGCTTCGGGATCGCTGACCCGCTCGAGGCCCGCGAGGAAATCATCGCTCGCGTCGACGTGCACCAGCGGAATGTTATAGCTGTTGCGGAACAGGCTCACGACCTGCTCGGCCTCCCCCAGCCTCATCAATCCATGATCGACGAACACGCAGGTCAACTGCTCGCCGATCGCCTCGTGGATCAGGACCGCCGCGACCGCGCTGTCGACCCCTCCTGACAGACCGCAGATCACCCTGCCCTTGCCCACCTGCTCACGAATGTCGGCGATCTTTGAATCCCGGAAACTCGCCATCGTCCAGTCGCCCGAGCACCCGCAGACATGCCTCACGAAATTGGCGAGCAGCCTGCCCCCGTCGGGCGTGTGAACGACCTCCGGGTGGAACATCAGGCTGTAGCGCTTGGCATCCTCGTTGGTCGCGATCGCGAAGGGCGCTCCTTCTGACGCTGCGACCACCTCGAATCCCGGAGCCAGCGTCTCGACGCGGTCGCCGTGGCTCATCCACACCTGGTGCCTCTCGCCGACATGCCACAGTCCATCGAACAGCGCGCTTGGAGCGACGATCTCGATGAAGGCCCGGCCGAACTCGCGCTGATCTGACGCAACGACCCTTCCGCCAAGCTGCTGGTGAAGCGTCTGCTGGCCGTAGCAGATCCCAAGGAGAGGAACGCCGCTGTCGAACAGGATCTGCGGCGCTCGCGGGCTCTCGGCCTCGATCACCGACGCCGGGCCGCCCGAGAAGATGACGCCGCTGGGCCTCAGGCGCTCGAACGCTTCCTCGCTCGCATTGAACGGCGCGATCTCGCAATAGACGCCCGCCTCGCGCACGCGGCGGGCAATGAGCTGCGTGACCTGGCTTCCAAAGTCGACGACGAGGATGGACTGAGTTGGCTGGACCGTCATGGCGGGCGGATAGAGAGGCGTGGCCCGTGAGTAAAGTTCGGCTCGCCGCTCATGAGCGATGTTGCCGGCCCCTTGAACTTGACGGGAGAGGCGCGCTGGGCCCCACGCCCAGCACACCTTCGTCTAGGCTCTCTTAGTAGCGCTGGTAGCCGTAGGGCGAATAATCATAGTTTCCCGGCGGACTGCCGTAGCCGTTGTTCGAACGCGCCCGTTCGACATCGATGTCGACGACGACGCCTCGAAAATCGGTCCTGCACAGCCACACAAGGTTGGGTGAGTTCGTTCCATATCCGTAGCCCGGATAGCCGCTGGTCGCGACACCGCGAACGGTGAAGCCACCGTTGCGACCCGGTTCGACGCGGCTCACTCCAAGCACCCGCCCGCCACTATAAGGGCTGCCGCCGTAGGGACTGGCCCCATAGCCTCCGCCGAGCCTCGCCTGGACGGCGCTGGTACACTGGCTGACCATCGCCTGGTTGTTCATTCCGTAGCCGTTACCCGGCGGGCTGTAGCCATATCCATTGGGACTGCCGTAGCCATATCCATTGGGACTGCCGTCGCCGTAGGGACTGGGATGGTCAGGATAATATTGTGCCGCGGCAGGTGCTGCCCCCACGAGCGCGGCGGCGGCGATGCCGACGCCAAGATAGTTCGTGATAGCTGACATGGGCTTACTCCTCACCTGTTCCGAATCGCCGATGGAACGCACGAGCGACCCGCTTGCGACGATCTCACCTCCCCGCTGCACCGGCAGTGAACGATTGGCGGACCCGCACACCCGCGGGTCTTCCGTGCCGGCTAGCCGCCCGACCCATCGCCCTTCCATCGCTTCAGCCGCCGCTCGCGGTTCCACAGCTCCATGGGGCCACCGGTGGCCCATTGTTCGGCGAGCGTGATCGCTGATTCATCGTCCGCAGCCTCGAACTCGCGGAAATGGTCGATGTGACCGCTGAAACGGTCGAAATAATAGAGGCGATAGTACAGCATCCCCCCGGCCACCCCCCGTCGTGGCGGCGGGCTGCTTAGCACTTATGCACGGGACCTTCGAATCACGAGGTTAACCGGACACCCTCCGGATCCGACTGACGCTCCAAACCCGACCCGCTTGGGGAGCGCCGCCCCTCAGGCAGCCTCGAACTCGTCCTCGCTCATCGCCGGACCTGAGTCTTGGCCTTTGGCCGCGACATCCCGGTCAATGAGCTCGATGATCGCGATCGGCGCTGCGT
>DATATH010000231.1:0-12130 GCA_036268895.1 Sphingomicrobium sp.
CTGAAGGTGGTTGGCAAACGTGAACTCGGCCCAGTGGAACCCCGCCTGCTCGTACCCGATCTTCCGGACGACGCCGCGAGCGACCTCCTCGATCTCGTCGCGTGCGGCGAGCGCCCAGCCGCCGGTCTCAGGCCAGCGCTCCTCGTCGAACACGGGCTTGCAGCGGATCTCACCTGCAAGAACGACGCGATTGGTGGTCGTCATCGTCTCGCACGCGACTCGAGCCTCCGGGTCCTTGGAGAGGAAGAGGTCGACGATCGCATCGGAAATCTGGTCCGCGACCTTGTCGGGATGCCCTTCGGACACGGATTCGGACGTGAAAAGATAGTTGCTGCGCATGGAGTGGGAGAAGCCTCGGGATCGGGATATAAAGAAGTCTTTATATGTGCGCCTCTAGCGGCGCTTACGGCCAAGCACAATGCCGCCGGCGATGAGCAGGACCGCCAGGAACAGGGGAATTGCATTGCCCCACCGCGCGAACGGCGTGGGAGAATTGGCGGCGGGTGGCAGGACGGCATCGATCACCCCGGCGCTATGCCACGGCAATTTTTTGACGACATTTCCGCGGCCGTCGATCACGGCGCTGATCCCGGTGGGCGTTGCGCGAAGGACCGGAAGGCCCTCTTCGGCGGCGCGAAGCCGTGCCTGCGCGAGGTGCTGCGGCGGTCCCCACGAGCCGAACCAGGCATCGTTGGAGGGATTGAAGATGAATTCGGGCCGGTTCCTTTCGTCGACGACATGGCCCGAGAATATGATCTCATAGCAGAGGTCGAATCCGACCTTGCCCCATTCGCCGCCGATATCGATGGTTCGCGGCCCCGGTCCCGGAGTGAAGTCGAGGTCACCAGGCGCGAGGCGCGAGAGGCCGATGTAGGAGAGGAGCGGGCGCATCGGCAGATATTCGCCGTAAGGAACAAGGTGGGCCTTGTCGTAGCGGCCGATGATCCTGCCGCCCGGGGCGATGGCGAAGATGCTGTTGCTGGCGCGGTCGACATGAACGCCGTCGCGCGATTCTACCGCGAGCCCTCCGGTCAGGAGCACGTCATTGGGTCCGAGCAGCGAAGCGGCGCGCATGCGCTGGAATTGCGCCGGCCCCTGGCCGCCGATGCGCTGGTCTTCGACGGGTTCCGTGATCGCCGCTTCCGGCCACAACAGAAGGCGCGGCTCGCCCCCCGGCGGACCGGACAGGGCCGCAAGCCGCCGCGCCGCTTCCTCGTCGAAGCCGGGACGCCACTTTTCCTCCTGACCGATATCCGGCTGAACGATGCGAACGTTGCGGATCGTGAGTGGGTCGGGCGGTACCGACGAGGAAGGGAGCAGCCACAGGAGCGTGGTCACCCCGAGGATCACCACGAGCGGAAGCCATTTGCGATAATATTCGAGCCATACCGCGCCGCTCAAAAGGACGACGAGCCCGGACAGGCCATAGGTCCCGATGAGCGCGGTGACCTCGATGAGCGGCGTCGGCGCGAGGGCTGCGGCGGCTGGGTTCCAGGGAAAACCGGTGAATACGATCCCGCGAAGCCATTCGGTGATCGCCCAGGCGCCGCCCAGCACCGTCACCATCACCACTCGGTCGTCGCGGCCGAACCACCAGCCGACACCAGTCGCAATTGCGGGGTAGATCGCAAGGTAGATCGAAAGAAGGATGACCGCGACCCAGCCCAGCCACGCCGGCATGTTCGACTGGTAAGTGAATGATGTCGCGATCCAGTTGAGGCCGACCGCGAACTGACCAAAGCCAAACGCCCAGCCCATGAAGATGCTCAGCCACAGCGACTTGTTGCGGTCGAGCAGCTCGCACAGGACCGCGATCGCGACGAGCAGCAACGGCCACCATCCGACCGGCTCGAAGGCGAAGGCGGACAATGAGCCCGCGATGAGCGCATAGAGAACGTAGAGCATTACCGGCGCAGTCATTGCGGGGAGTTAACGGGCGACGCAATCCAGAAAAACGACCCGTGGATTGCTTCGACAGCCTGCCGATGACATGTCAAGCTCATGAACCTTTCGCCGTTTCATCTCGCATTTCCGGTCGACGATCTTGCCGCTGCTCGCCGCTTCTATGGCGAGCTGCTCGGCTGTGCGGAGGGGCGCAGCGCGGCCGAATGGGTCGATTTCGAGCTCTATGGGCATCAGATCGTGGCCCACGTCGCGCCGGACATGTTGAAGCGGCGTTCAACCAGCAGTGTCGACGGCGAAAACGTCCCGGTGCCGCATTTCGGGGTCGTTCTGCCTCTGCATGAATGGAAGAAATTGGCCGAGCGACTCGATGAGGCCGGCGTCGAGTTCGTGATCCGGCCGACGATTCGCTTCGAGGGCCAGCCCGGCGAGCAGGCGACGATGTTCTTACTCGATCCGTCGGGCAATGCGCTCGAGTTCAAGGCGATGGCGAACCCGGCGAAGCTGTTCGCGAAGCAATGATCGCCACCGCAGGTGGGTGATGGCGAGCCTCGGGCCGTGCCTACTTGCCGTCTGATTTCCCGGCCGGCGCATGCAACCGGACGCGAATGATCCGGCGTGGGTCGGAATCGACGGCTTCGAGCTTCCACCCGGACGGATGGGTCACGCACTCGCCCCGCGAAGGGATATGGCCGGCGAGAAGGAAAACGAGACCGCCCAGCGTATCGACCTCGTCCTCGTCCGAAGAGAGGCGCTGGTCGACAGATTCTGCAAGCTCCTCGAGCTCTATGCGCGCGTCGGCCTCCCACAGGCCATCGTCGAGCATCGTCAGCATCGAAGTCTCGGCATCGTCATGCTCGTCCTCGATGTCGCCGACGATCTCCTCGACAACGTCCTCGATGGTCACCAGGCCTTCGGTTCCTCCGAACTCGTCGACAACAATCGCGAGATGGACCCGTTCGGTCCGCATTCGAGCAAGCAGCTCGATCACGCCCATCGATTCGGGAACGAACAGCGGCTCGCGCATCAAGGCATCGAGCGAACGGTCCCTCCCCGGCTCGACGCTCGCAACGAAGACGTCCTTGATGTGGACCATGCCGACGACCGAATCGAGGCTTTCTGCATAGACCGGCAAGCGGCTGTGACCCGCATCCACGAAAGCGGCTACGAGATCCTCGAAGCTGATGTGGTTCGGGACGGCCATGATCTCGCCGCGCGTGACGCAAATGTCGCCTGCGGTCTGCTCGCCGAAATGCAATAAATTGCGAAGCATTTCCCGCTCTGCGGGACTGAGGTCGCCGGCGACCGGGGTCGAACCCTCGCTCTCCTCGGCCTCGTCTATCGCGTCCTCGATTTCCTCGCGAAGCGTCGGTTCCGAATCCTCTCCGAAGATGAGGTGGCGCATGCTTCGCCAGAGGGCGGACCCGCCATCGTCGCCGCGGGTAGCCATCAGGCGATGACTCCATAGGGATTCGCAATGCCGAGCCGTTTGAGCGCCCGAACTTCGCGCGCTTCCATGTCGGCCGCATCGCGCTCGTCATGGTGGTCGCAGCCGAGCAAATGGAGCGTCCCGTGCACTAATAGGTGAGTAGCATGATCCTGGAAACTCACACTTTTTTCTGCTGCTTCAGCCTCACAGACGCCGTGGGCAAGAACAATATCTCCAAGCAATAATTCCGCCCCAGAAACATTTGCGATGCTTAAATCTCGCTCATCCGCCATGGGGAAGGAGAGGACGTTGGTCGCCTTGTCCTTGCCGCGCCATTTCGCGTTGAGTGCACGAACCTGCTCGTCGCCGCTCAAGGTGACAGAAATCTCGATGGTCCGATCCGATTCGGCAAGTTCCTTGAATGCGCTTTCGGCAATTGCGGCTTCGACCGCCTTGCGGACGAGTGGTCTCCAGTCGAACGGCGCGCCGCCGCTACTGTCCCATTCCTCGTCCGTATCGAGCGCAATCTCGAGCATCAATCACCCACATCCCGAAGAGCGTTCGGACCCTCATAGGCGTCGACGATGCGGCCGACCAGCGGATGGCGCACCACGTCGGCCGCGCTGAAGCGAACCACGGCAATCCCGTTGACGCGTTCGAGGCGTCGGACGGCGTCAGCGAGTCCCGACTTCCTCGGGTCGGGAAGGTCGACCTGGTGCGGGTCGCCGCAGATCACCATCCGGCTGCGCATCCCAAAGCGGGTCAGGAACATCTTCATCTGGAGCGGTGTGGTGTTCTGCGCCTCATCGAGGATGATGAAGGCATCGTTGAGGGTCCTCCCGCGCATGAAGGCGATCGGCGCAATCTCGATCTCGCCCGACGCGATGCGACGCTCGACCTGTTCGGTCGGGAGCATGTCGTAAAGCGCATCGTAGAGCGGCCTCAGATAGGGATCGACCTTTTCTTTCATGTCGCCTGGAAGGAAGCCGAGGCGTTCGCCGGCTTCGACCGCCGGACGCGACAGGATCAGCCGGTCGACGCTTCCGTTGATGAGCTGCGAGACTGCCTGAGCGACAGCGACGTAGGTCTTGCCGGTGCCGGCCGGACCGAGCGCGAAGATCATGTCGTCGCGTGCAAGCGCTTCCATATAGGTGGTCTGAACCGCAGAGCGCGGAACGATCGTCTTCTTGCGCGTGCGGATCATCACGCGCGGCGCGGAAGTCACCTCCTCCTGGATGATCCCGTCGAGATGGGGCTGGGCCGCCATCCCGAGCACGGCTTCCACTGCCTCGGCATCGACGTCGTGGCCTTGGTCGAGGCGGTTGTAGAGGCCGATGAGCACGTCCCGGGCGCGCGCGGCCGCGTCGGGATCACCCTCGATCTGAACACGGTTTCCACGCGCGGCGATATGGACTGCGAGCCGCTGCTCGATCGTGATCAGGTGCCTGTCGTAGTCGCCGAACAAGGGGCCAAGGAGGTAAGGCTGCTCAAATTCGATCTCGAGCCGGGCGCGGTCGGGGACTGCGGCAAGATCGCGTCGCGCCATCAGGCAGCTTCTTTCCGATGAATGGCACCTGTCATGCTGTTTGGTCCTGCAGCGGCGAGGGTCACCTCGACAATGTCGCCCGGCGATGCGTCGGCATTGACATGGACCGACTGAAGCCAGGGCGAGCGCCCGATCATCTGTCCCTCGTGCCTGCCTTTGCGTTCGATGAGGACCTGCGTTTCAAGGCCTATCCTCGACCGGTTGAAGGCGAGCTGGTGCTCGTTGATGCGCTCCTGTAGCCGGCGGAGCCTCTCGTCCATGACCCAGGGCGCAATCTGCCCCTCCATCGTCGCTGCCGGCGTACCCGGGCGGGCGCTGTACTTGAACGAATAGGCCGAGGCGTAAGCGACCCTATCTACGATCCGCAACGTCGCCTCGAAATCCTCCTCCGTTTCGCCAGGGAAGCCGACGATGAAGTCACCCGAAAGGGCAATGTCCGGACGGGCCATGCGCACCTTCTTGAGTATCGACAGATATGTTTCGGTGGTGTGACTGCGGTTCATCGCCTTGAGGACACGGTTGCTCCCCGACTGCACCGGAAGGTGAAGATAGGGCATCAGCTTTTCGACCTCGCCGTGTGCAGCGATGAGCTCGTCGGTCATGTCGGCAGGGTGGCTGGTCGTGTAGCGGATCCGCTCCAGGCCATCGATCCTGGCAAGCGAGGAGATAAGGTCTGCAAGCCCGCGCTCGCCGTCCGCCCACGCGTTCACATTCTGTCCGAGCAAGACGATCTCGCGCGCGCCGCCTTCGACGAGGGCCCGGGCCTCCGCGGCGATGTCGTTGAAGGGCCGCGAGATTTCGGCGCCGCGGGTATAGGGAACCACGCAATAGGTGCAGAATTTGTCGCAGCCTTCCTGCACGGTGAGAAATGAGCTCGGGTTGGCTCGGCGCCGCGTCGGGAACGCCTCGAACTTGCTGATCGCTCCCAGGTCGGTGTCAACGGGCCGTCCCCCGCGAGAGGCCTCCGCCACCATCTCTGGAAGCCGGTGATAGGCCTGGGGACCAACAACGATGTCGATCATCTGCGAGCGCCGCTTCGCTTCTCCCGCCTCGGCCTGCGCCACGCAGCCGGCAAGCGCGATGAGCGGCTTCGAGCCGTCCTCGCGCCTCAGGCGGCCGACGTCCGAATAGGCCTTTTCGGCGGCCTTTTCCCGGATGTGGCAGGTGTTGAGCACGACGAGGTCCGCGTCCTCGCTTTGTTCGGCAACGCTCATCCCTTCGGCGCTTAGAATCTCGGCCATCCGTTCGCCGTCATAGACGTTCATCTGGCAGCCGAAGTTTTTGATTTTGAAGGTCTTGGGGCTCATCCTCATCCGCCTATAGGCGAGTGGGCGTGCGACGTTAAGCGGAGCTTTTTGGCGATCGCTTCGCGCGCTTCATGGGTGAGCTGCTTGCGATCAAGTGCAGAATCGAGGGGCGTCAGGATATGAACTGTAACGGGTAGGATTCCAGGCCGGCCAAGAATGCGTTTCACATTGTCGGCTCCCGACTCATCGAACCAGCCGACTTCGGCCCGCGCAGCGCCGTAATCGACTGCGACGGGTCGCACCCGAACGTCGCGGGATGCAAAATTCGCGGCTTCGAGCAGGGCGGAACGAAATGGGAGCAGGTAGGTCCCCGGCCCGGTCGTGCCTTCTGGGAAGACAATCACCGGCTTCCTGCCCTCGAGGGCCTTGGCCACAGCGACCGCCTGATCCTTCGCGCCCTTCCGATGAGCGCGCTTCACGTAGACGGTGTCATTCTGGTCGGCGAGCCAATGGATGAGCGGATGACCCAGCTCATCCTTCGAGACGAAGGCCCCGCGCAGCGTTCCGCCGAGGATCAGAATGTCGAGCCAGCTGGTGTGATTGGCGACGAGCAGGGCGTGCCGGCCTGGCCGATGTCCGGCGACGCGGGCCCGTACCCCGAGGATCCAAGCAGCTGCGGAGAGAAAGCGATGTGGCCAGTTCGAACGGCGAAAGACCAGCCTGGTCAGGAGATGCACCGGTGCGACAGCGGCGAACAGCAAAAGCAGGAGGGCAATGCGCAGCATTGCCAGGCTGTTCAGCTTCACGTCCTTCTTACCGGTCGCGATCGAGCGCGACCCCGTAGAGCTCCATCCGGTGATCGACGAGGCGGAAGCCGAGCTTTTCGGCGATCCGCTTCTGAAGCTGCTCCAGCTCATCGTCGACGAACTCGATGACGTTGCCGGTCTCGACGTCGATCAGATGGTCGTGATGGGTCTCCGAAGCAGCTTCGTAGCGCGACCGGCCATCGCCGAATTCGTGCCGCTCGAGAATCCCGGCTTCCTCGAAGAGCCGCACCGTTCGGTAGACCGTCGCGATCGAGATGTTGGGATCGATCGCTGCGGCCCGTGCGTGGAGCGTCTCGACGTCGGGATGGTCTTCACTGTCGCCGAGGACGCGGGCGATCACTTTGCGCTGCTCGGTGATCCGCAGGCCCTTGTCGGCGCAGAGTGCCTCGATGTCGATGGTGCGCGTCATTGACTCCAAATTAGGTACGTGCCGCGCGATCGTCCAGCGAGCTTACTTCCCGCGCGTGCGCCGGCGCTTCGTTCCAAGACCGATCGACTTGGCAAGAGTGCGCCGCTGCTCGGCATAATTGGGGGCGACCATCGGATAATCGGGCGAAAGTCCCCACTTCTGCCGATATTGATCAGGGGTCATGTTGTAGTGAGTCATGAGATGCCGCTTCAGCATCTTCAATTTCTTACCGTCCTCAAGGCAGACGATGTAATCCGGCTTCACCGATGAGCGGATCGACACCTTGGGCTCCGGCTTCGGCTCCGGCGCCGATGAACGCTGCGAAATTCCGCTGAGCGCCGCATGGACGTTCTGGATAAGATTCGGAAGATCGTTCACCGCGACGCTGTTGTTGCTGACATGCGCGGCCACAATGTCGGCAGTAAGAGTCAGCAGCGTGTCTTCGGCGCCTTCATTGTCGGCCATGTGGAATTCCTGAAATAGTTGAGCAGAGTTCGTGCGTCTGACCGCACGCGATCTTGCCACTAGGCACGCCGAATGATCAGCGCAAGTGCAACTAAAGAAATCACCGAGATGAGCATTAACTAAAGTTGAGAAGCAAGGGTGATTGCATCGTACCTCTTGCCGCTCGTTGCATGATAATAGTTGCGGCGTCGACCGACCGGAGAAAAACCGGCGGTGTGATACATGTCGATTGCGGGATTGCCGTCGCGGACTTCGAGATGAACTCGCGACACGCCGTCCTTGCGAGCGCGATCGAGGAAATGGTCGAGAAGCAGCGTTCCAACGCCGCGGCGCTGTTCGTCAGGAAGGACCGCAATCAGCAAAAGCTCGGATTCGCCCGCGATTGTCCGAAACAGCGAAAATCCGACCGAGGATTCGTTCTCCCGATCGACCGCAATCATCAGAAATACGCCGCCCATCGGCAGGATTCCGCTCAGCTGCGAGCGGGTCCACGCTTCGCCGAACTCGTCGCCAAAGGCGCAGTCCATGACAGTCATGACCGCGTCGATCTCGTCGGCGCTGCCCGGCACGATGCGGACCTCTTCGGCAAGGGCCGGGGTTGCCATCACGCCGCCTCCGGGACACGGGCATCCGGCGCTCTGGCGTAAACAGGTTTCGGGGCGAGACTTCGACTCTCTCTCGGGAGCTTCAGGGCATCGGCGGCAGAGGGCAGGGCATCGAGCGCTTCGCCCCAGCCTCGCTCCTTTACCAGCTTCGCGGCGCCCGAGCCGACGACGAGCGGCGCATTCGTGAAGCGCGCGGCTTCGGCGGGAACGAGGTTGCGGAGCTCCGACGTTGATTTTGAAGTCATGGCGTCGAATTGTTGGACGAATAGCTCGCCGTGGCCGCCGATAACTGCAGCGGCCACTTCGCCTTCCCGAGTTGCGCCGGCAGCGAGCAGTGCCAGTGAAGACATGCCCTTCAGCTCAGCGCCCCAGCCGATGGCCATTCCATGTGCCGCGGCGATCGCGACGCGAATGCCGGTGAAGCTGCCTGGGCCAACGCCGACGATGATCTGATCGGCTCGCCTGCCGTCCAGAAGTTCGGCAATCATCGGCACCAGTCGCTCGGCGTGGCCGCGACCGATGAGCTCGTCGCTGTGAGCGATGCATGCATCACCCTCGAAGAGGGCGGCGGTGCAGGCGGCGCTCGACGTATCGAAGGCCAGGATCATGGGAGCGATAGTGGGCACATGCGGCTAAACGCCGCAAGTCCCTGATTTAGACTGCTTCGACAGATTCCACTTCAGGCACATAGTGGCGGATGAGGCTCTCGATCCCGCGCTTCAGGGTGACTGTCGAGGAGGGGCATCCGGAACAGGCGCCGTGCATGGTCAGATAGAGGCGTCCGTCACGATAGCCCTTGTAGGCGATGTCGCCGCCGTCCTGGGCGACTGCAGGACGAACTCGGGTCTCGAGCAGCTCCTTGATCTGCTCGATGACATCGGCGTCCTTGGGATCCTCCTCGAAACCGGAATCGTCGGCGACATCGATCCCGCCAGCGGTCCCGGCGACGAAAAGCGGAGCGCCGCTGACGAAATGATCGAGGAGCGTTTCAAGGACGAGCGGCTCGAGATCGCTCCAGGAAACGGCCGGAGCTGCGCTTACCGAAACGAAATCCCGTCCGTAAAAGACGCCCTCGACCAGGCCGCTGTCGAACAGGGCTCTGGCGAGCGGGGAAATCTGGGCGGATTGGGTATCCGGGAAGTCACGAGTGCCCGAGTCCATGACCGGCTGGCCCGGGAGGAACTTGCGGGTCGTGGGGTTTGGTGTCTGTTCGGTACGGATCAGCATTCAGGCGATGTGGTCTTCATAAGCGTTCGGATCAAGAACCAAAGGGCGGGACCCCCGCGATGATCCAACGCGTGATCCCGATTCCGGCGCCGAGGCAAATCACTGCAACCCACCACTTACCTGGACGCATCGGCTGAATTCCAGGGTCGATGGCGGCGCGGCCGGTGATCATCGGCAGCGTGAGCTTCTTCCCTCGTAGCCGATAGAAGATGATCGCCGCCACGTGCAGAACGATGAGCGCGAGGATCACGTTGAACCAGAGTTCGTGAATAACCCGAGCCTTGTCGGAGGTGTCGCTGCTGACGAGCCTGGCGAGCGGGCCCATGTAGATCCCGTCCTCATCCTGCGACACGAGGCCAAGGGCGACCTGGAGCGCAACTGCCGCCAGGAGCGCAAGAATGGCGAATCCGCCGAGAGGATTGTGGCCGATCCCGCTCCATCGGCCATTCCAATACTGACCGACGGCGCGCGGCCCCTTGAGGAAGCTTGAAAAGCGCGCGGTCGAGCTTCCGACGAAGCCCCACAGGATGCGGAAGATGAGCAGGGTCAGGATCGCGCAGCCAGACCAGATGTGCCAGTCAGTGTGATGGTGGTGGACCGACCACCAGCTGAAGCCGATCAGGAGCGCGAGCAGCCAATGGACGAGCCGCACCGGGAGGTCCCATACCGGCCGTGCGTCGGCTTGGTTGGACCTCAGTGTTGCTCCTCCGCGCGATACTTGTCGTGACACGCCTTACAGGCGCCGTTGAGGTCGGCGAACCGCGCGTTCATCGCAGCGACATCATTGCCGCGGGCCGCAGTGCCGAATGCTTCGGCAGCTGCCTGGAAGCTGCGAAGCTTGGCGCCGAAATCCTCCGCATTCTGCCAGATTTCGGCCTTGGCGCGGGTCTTGCCGACGTCTGGGCCTGTACCGGCAGGAAACCATCGGGACGATGCCCGGGAGAGAAGCACCAGCTTCCCCGAATTCGTCTTTATGGTCGGGAGGTCGGGCGTCGGACCGAGCGCTCGGTGAATAGCTTTCTGGGAGTCGGCCATCGCATGCATACCATCGTGCCGAGTCTTCATGACTTGAAGCGCCTCGGCATTGCTGAGCGGCACCAAGAGCATCACCATGGAGCTGGTCGTGTTGCCGGCGTTTTGTTGCGTGCCGTTCGAGTACTTCCATCCACCACAGGCCGCCACCGCGATGAGCGCGCAAGCGGCGCAAGAAACGAAGCGCATAGCCCCTCCCTATTGTTCGTCCGGCACCTTCCAGCTGTCGTCGATCATCTTGATGATTCCAGAAAAATCCTTCGAGCCGCCGCCCCGATCGACGAACCGCTGATAGAGCTCCTCCGCCTCGCTCCCGACGGGTGTGTAGGCGCCCACGCTCTTCGCAGCGTCATCGGCGAGTTTCAGATCCTTGAGCATGAGAGCGGCGGCAAACCCACCCTCGTACTCATGGTCGGCTGGCGTTTCAGGACCCACCCCGGGGACCGGCGCGTAGCTGGTCATCGACCAGCTCTGCCCGGATGCCTTGGACGAAATGTCGAAGAAGACCTGCGGATCGAGCCCGAGCTTTTGAGCGAGGACGAAGGCTTCGCAGGTGACGATCATCGTCGCCCCGAGAATCATGTTGTTGCAGATCTTCGCCGCCTGTCCGGCGCCGAGCCCGCCGGCGTGAATGACCGCTTTGGCCATCGGCTCGAGAAAGGGCCTCGCGCGCTCGAACTGTTCGTCCGTGCCTCCGACCATCAAGGTGAGGCTCCCGCCCGCCGCCGCCGCGATCCCGCCCGAGACCGGGGCGTCGATGAAGTCGAAACCGAGCTGGCCCAGGCCTTCCCCGACCTCGCGGGCGCTCGCGACATCGATGGTCGAACAGTCGATGAGAAGAGTACCCGGCCTGGCGTTGGGTGCTATATCCTCGTGGAACACGGCCCGGACATGTTTCGCGGCCGGCAGCATGGTGATGACGACATCTGCGTCCTTCACGGCATCGGCCGTGGATTCGGCGGAAGTGCACCCGCCCTCGACGGCATGCCGGACCGCTTCGGGAACGAGGTCGAAGGCGTGCACCTCATGACCCGCCTTCACGAGGTTCGGCGCCATCCCTCCGCCCATGTGACCCAAGCCGATGAATGCGATACGCGCCATGCTCAACGTCCCTTCCAATTTGCGGGCCGCTTCTCGACGAAGGCGGCCATGCCTTCCTTCTGATCGTTGGTTCCGAACAGGCCATGGAATAACCGCCTCTCGAAGCGGATCCCCTGCGAAAGCGGGATTTCGAAGGCGGCGTTGACCATCTCCTTGACGGCGATTGCAGCGAGCGGCGGCATGGCCGCGACCGCCGCGGCGGTCTTAAGCGCCTCATCGACGAGCTCGCCCGCGGGAACGACCTTCGCAACCAGGCCGGAGCGCTCTGCTTCGGCCGCATCCATCGTTCGCCCGGTGAGGCACATCTCCATTGCCTTGGCCTTGCCGACCGCCCAGGTCA
>DATATH010000232.1:0-19551 GCA_036268895.1 Sphingomicrobium sp.
CCGCCGCCGATGAGCGGCCCCCGCTACAATGAGTTCATCCAGGCACAAAGAGTGCGGGTGATCGATGAAAACGGCGATAACCTGGGCGTAATGTATACGCGCGAAGCGGTCGAACAAGCGGCTAAGGCTGGATTGGACCTCGTCGAGATCTCTCCCAACGCCGACCCGCCGGTCGCCAAGTTCCTCGACATTGGGCGCTACAAATATGAGGCCCAGAAGAAGGCTGCCGAGCAGCGCAAGAAGCAGAAGACGCAGGAGATCAAAGAGATCAAGATGCGTCCGAACATCGACGATCATGATTACGACGTGAAAATGAAGAAAATCGTCGAGTTTCTCGAGGAAGGCGACAAGGTGAAGGTCACCATGCGCTTTCGCGGTCGCGAGATGGCGCATGGCGAACTCGGAATGGCGGTGCTCCGTCGCGTTCAGGACCAGACCCAGGAAATGGCGAAGGTCGAGGCCCACCCGCGCATGGAAGGCCGCCAGATGCTGATGGTGCTCGCTCCCAAATGACCCGATTGGATTCGCTCCGGAGCTGATCGGGGCGATCCTGCAGGTCCGAGCCTCTTGCTCGCGCTTACTTACATTGCTGTTGCCAAATTGCTGCAGCGCCCGGCGATTGTAATCGTTGCGCTAACGCAATCGCTTCCTTTGGTTCCTCATCGGGGTTAGCCTCCGTCCTGATGCGGGCGCTTGCGCCCGAGGGGGAGAGGCAGAGATGATCCGCAAGTCCGCGTGGCTACTTTCGGCCGGGCTGTTCGCATGTGCGACTCCGGGAATGGCACAAGCCGCCGATTCCAAAACAGACGACGCCAAAGCTCAGCCGACGCCCGAAAATGCTCAGGGCGCCGCGACCCAGGACCAGGCACAGCGACAGCGGCCGGTCAACGTGGGCGAGATAGTGATCACTGCGACTCGACGCAACGAAGCGCTGTCGGACGTGCCGATGGCGGTGAGTGCAGTCACGGGACAGACGCTCCGCTACACAGGTGCGACCGACATCCGTCAGTTGAACCAGGTATCGCCCTCACTGCTCGTCTCGTCGACCTCTTCGGAGGCGGGCGCGGCAGTTGCGCGAATCCGCGGCGTCGGGACGGTTGGCGATAATCCGGGCCTCGAAAACTCGGTCGGTCTCTTCATTGATGGTGTCTATCGCTCCCGGACCGGAATCGGGCTCACCGATCTCGGCCCGATCGACCGCATCGAAGTTCTGCGCGGTCCGCAAGGCACTCTCTTTGGAAGGAACACTTCTGCGGGCCTGATCTCGATCTTCACGGCCAAGCCGCTCTTCACGCCTCAAGTCAGCGGCCAGATCGATTACGGCAACTACAATTTCTGGCGCCTTCAGGGGAGCGTAACCGGCCCGATCAGCGATGCGATCGCAGTCCGACTCGATGGCGTATGGGACAGGCGCGATGGCTTCCTGAAGGACGTCATCTCCGGACGCCAAGTGGACGGCCGCGACCGCTGGTTGCTGCGCGGGCAGGTATTGTTCCAGCCCAGCGACAATTTCTCGTTCCGATTGATCGGCGATTATTCGAAGCAGAACGAGGAATGTTGCGCAGCGCCCTTCCTTCCAGCGCACGATGTCGTCGCGACCGGGAACGGGGGAGTGACCGAAGCACCATCGACGATCGCTCTGATCGAGCGCGCGCTCGGCGCGGTCATCGAGGACAATCCGTTCGATCGCAAAGTCTCGATCACACCCGGTCGAAGCTACCGCTCCGACGTCACCGACTGGGGAATTTCCGGCGAGCTGGTCGACAATTTCGGCTGGGCCGAGCTCACCTCGATCACCGCCTACAGGTATAACAAGTACATCCGCGGCCAGGATGCCGACTTCAACAATCTCGACATTCTCTATCGCGACGACGACGGCGGCGCTTTCAACAGGTTCAGGACCTTCACCCAGGAGCTGAGACTGCAGGGGAAGGCCTGGAATGACCGGCTCGATTGGTTGATCGGCGGCTATTATGCCAACGAGAAGCTGACCCTGCGCGACAACCTCGCTTACGGCAGCGATTATGCCGCTTTCTCAAATTGTCTGGTCGCCGCCAACTTCGTAGGGGGCGGAGCCCCTGCGAGCCTTCTCGCTCCAGGCGCGTCGCCGACCTGTTTCAACCCGGCCGTCGCAGGAGCGATCCTGCCGTTCCTGCCGCCCGCCAATCAGAGTGTGCTCGCCGCCTTCGCGCGTCTGGGCGCTTTTGCCGGGGCTCCATTTACGAACAGCGGGTTCACCAACCTTGCGATCGCTGCCGGCGGCCCGGGCTTCATCGGATCATCGCTCAACGGCGCGGCGCTCGACGACCTCTATAACCAGGAAAGCAACAATTTCGCGATCTTCACGCACGACATCGTCTCGATCACGGACCAGCTGAAGCTCACTCTCGGCGCACGCTATACGCACGAGAAGAAGTCGCTCAACGCGGAGCTGACCGACAACAACGTCCTTTGCACCTTCTATGCCGCTGCAATCCCGGCGCTGCAGACGCTGCCGTGCGTCAGCCCGAGCGTTCCCGGGGGAAGTCTCGGGCTGAACGACAGCTTCATCGAGAACAAGCTCTCCGGTACCGCCGTTCTGAGCTACAAGCCGACCGAGCGGTTGCTGACCTATGCGAGCTATTCGCATGGCTATAAGGCGGGTGGCTACAATCTCGACCGCTCGGCGCTGTTCCGCAGCAGCGCGGTCCCATCGCCCGTATCGGGAACTGGCGCGATCTGCGTTTCGACCCTGCAGCCCGGGTGCAGCACCGTCGCTTCTGCAGCCAACGATCTCGAGTTCAAGCCGGAGATCAATGACGCGTTCGAATTGGGCGCCAAGTACAATGGAGGCTGGATCGACCTCAATCTCGCCCTCTTCCACGAGGTATTTCGCAACTTCCAGCTGAACACGTTCAACGGCCTCAACTTCGTTGTCGAGAACATCAACAGCTGCAGCGATAGCCTGAACGGGGCAGACAAGGACAACGACCCATCAACTGGCGCCTGCACCGGAAGCCTTCGCGGAGGAGTCGTCAGCCAGGGCTTCGAGCTCGAGGCATTCACCCGGCCCCTGCCCAACGTTTCGTGGAACGCTGGCCTGGTGATGGCAGACACCAAGTACCGCAACAACCTTGTCGGGGCCGACGGCAGGCCGCTCACCAACGCCTTGTTCCAGCTGCCCGGCCGACAGATTTCCAATGCGCCGAAGTGGACGGCGACCACGTCGGTCGCGTGGACCCCGCCGATCGGCGGATCCGGAATGCACGCGCTCATCTATGCGGACGCTCGTTACATGAGCAAGTTCGATACCGGTTCCGACCTCGATATCGAGAAGACTCAGAACGCCTTCACGCTCGTCAATGCGCGCATCGGTATCGAAGGTCCCGACGACATGTGGGGAATCGAGTTCTGGAGTCAGAACATCTTCAACAAGAACTACATCCAGGTGGGGTTCGATTCGCCTTTGCAGGGCAGCGGAACGACGCGTGGAGTGGAAGCCGGCTTCTATCCAGCTTCAACGCAGCTCTATGGCGCGTTTCTTGGCGAGCCGCGAACATTCGGGGTGACTCTGCACGGCAAGTTCGGCTGGAGCCGTCCGGCACCGGTGCCCTATACGCCTCCGCCTGCGCCGCCCCCGCCGCCCGCAGCTGAGCAGCCCGCTCCTCCTCCTCCTCCTCCTCCTCCTCCTCCTCCGCCGCCGCCGCCGCCGGCCCCGACGGAACGCGGCGAACGCGGCTGACCTAGGCCGCCTTTGCCCTTGAGGGTTCGCTCGCTGCTTCAAGCAGCTGTGAGCGAAGCTCGGTGATCTGCTCGCTGCTCAGCTTCGTTCCGCCGGGGGCCGTCAGATAGAAGACGTCGACAGCCCGCTCGCCGTAGGTCGCGATATGGGCCGAGTGGATCGTATAGCCGCAGCGATGGATCGCCGCGGCAAGCGCCGCGAGAAGCGCCGGACGGTCGCGGGCATTCACTTCAACGACCGTGGTTCGAGTAGAGGCGCGCTCGGCGATTGCCACCGACGGCGCCACGTCGAAGGCCGTTGTTCGCCGCTCCGGCTCGGCCGAGGGCAAGGGCGGTGGCTCGGCGCTCAGAAGTGCCACTTCGACGCCTTTCGCGAGGCGTGCTCGCTGTCGCCGGTCGCGATAGGGCTGGGCGCGACCATCCAGCACCAGGAGATTGTCGAGCGCCATCCCGTCCCGAGTGGTGTGGATTCGAGCGTCGATGATGCTCGCGCCGGCCGAGGCGAGGCCGGCGCAGATCCGATAGAAAAGCCCGTCGCGGTCGGGCGTGAAGACGCTGACCCGGGTCGCGCCGCTCTCCGCATCGTCATCGGCGACGACGCTCGGCTTCACCTCTCCGATGCACGCTTCGGCCTCGGCGACTTGGCGCGCGTTTGCGACTTGCCAGCTGAGCGGCTCGGCGAGCCAGTAGCTGTCGTGGAGCCGCCTCGAATGCGCCCTGATCGCACTCGCCTTCCAGCCGAGCGCCTTTGCCAGCTCCTTCTGGCGTGCAGCGACGATCTCGGTCCGGCCATGTTGCTTGTGGCCGAGACGAAGCCGCTCCTCGACTGCCTCGAAAAGGGTGCGAAGGAGGGTCCGCTTCCATTCGTTCCAGACCCCGGGACCGACCGCGCGAATGTCGACCACAGTCAGGATCAAGAGCAGCCGGAGACGCTCCGGGCTCTGCACTTGTCGAGCGAAATCCTCGATTGTCTTAGTATCGGCAAGGTCGCGCTTGAAGGCGGTCGAGGACATGAGGAGGTGGTGGCGGACCAGCCACGAGACGGTCTCGGTCTCCGCCGGATCGAGCCCGAATCTCGGGCAGAGCTTTAGCGCAATCTCCGCGCCAATGACGCTGTGGTCGCCGCCGCGGCCCTTGGCGATGTCGTGGAGCAGAACGGCGACATAGAGCACCCGCCGCGAAGCGATCTGCCGGAAGATCGCGGTCGAGATCGGATGGTCCTGCTTCAACTCACCCCGCTCTATCGCCGCCAAGAGACCCAAGGCCCGGATCGAATGCTCGTCCACCGTATAATGGTGGTACATATCGAACTGCATCTGGGCGACGACCCGGCCGAAGTCGGGAACGAAGCGACCGAGCACACCCGCCTCGTTCATCCAGCGCAGCACAAGCTCTGGATGATTGATCGAGGTGAGGACCTCCATGAACAAGGCGTTGGCGCGCGGATCGTGACGGCTCTCTGAGTCAATGAGGGCGGCATCGCGCGTCGCCGCCCGCATCGCCGTCGGATGGATTTCCAGCCGCTCGCGAGCCGCGCTCGCGAACAGGTCGAGCAGCCGCACAGGATCGGCTCGCAAGAAGTCGTCCGAGGGAATTGAAATGCGCCCGCGGTCGAGCACGAAACCGCCGAGACGCTTCGGCCGGCGGCGGATCGTCGGAAGCGCGAAGCGAAAGCCCTTCTTTCCCAGCTGCTCGTCGAGCTGGGCAAGGAACAGGCCGGTCAGATCACCTACGGTCTTCGCATTGAGAAAATAGAATTGCATGAACCGCTCGACGGCCGATTTCCCCGGCCGGTCGGCGTAGTTCATGATCTCGGCGATCTGGCGCTGGTAGTCGAAGCTCAGCCGCTCCTCGGCGCGACCGGCGAGCAGATGCAGGTGGCAGCGGACAGACCAGAAGAAGCGCTCCGCGCGATCGAAGCGGCGGAACTCCGCGGCGGTCAGAAGACCGGCGCCTACCAGATCCGCGGGCTTTTCGACGCGGTGGACGTATTTGCCGATCCAGTAGAGCGTGTGGAGGTCGCGAAGACCGCCTTTCCCGTCCTTGACGTTGGGCTCGACCACGTACCGACTGTCGCCCATCTTGATGTGTCGCTCGTCACGTTCGGCAAGCTTTGCGGACACGAACTCGGCGGCAGTCCCAGTGACGACCTCCTTCCGAAACCGGCGCATCGCCAAGTCGAACACTCGCTCGTCGCCCCACAGCCAGCGCGCTTCCAGGAAGGCGGTGCGCACCGTCATGTCTTTCTTGGCGAGCGCCACGAGCTGCGGTGTCGAGCGGATCGAGTGGCCGACCTTGAGCTTCAGATCCCACAGCAAGTGAAGCATGCTCTCGGCGGCTCGTTCCTGCTCGCCGGTGGTCGACTTTGCGGTCAGGAACATCAAATCGAGATCGCTGAACGGCGCCATCTCGCCGCGCCCGGTGCCGCCAAGTCCGACAAGCGAAACACCCTCGACAGGCTGCTCAAGCAGCCGGCTGGTCACGAAGTCGTAGGCGAGCCGGACGAGCTGGTCGTGGAGGAACGCGGTGGCCTGCGCCGCCGAGCGGCCGTTGCCAGGCTCCAGAGTGAGCCGCTTGGCGATTTCGGCGCGCCCATACTCAAGGGAACCGCGAAGTATGGCGACTGCCTCGCCGACGAGCTTCTTGCCGGATCGAACGGCTAAGAGCCGATCGGCGATGGCGCGCCGGTCGATAATCGCCCGGCGGTTCTCGACGTCGATGAAGCTCATGTGTCGCGCTCGGCTGCCAATCTCTTGAGCCGATATAGGTGCTCGAGGGCGTCGCGCGGAGTCAGGCTGTCGGGGTCGATCAAGTCCAGTGCAGCGGTAAGCGGATCCGGCCCCCTTTCGGGTTCGGCGGCCGCCGCGAAGAGGGGGAGGTCGCCCAGTCCCGCGGCAATTCCTCCGGTTGAGTCGCGCCCCGCCTCCAGCTTCGCCAGGACCGACCGTGCACGCGAAACCACGACCGGTGGCAACCCCGCGAGCTTGGCAACGGCGATTCCGTAGCTGCGATCGGCGGCGCCATCCGCAACTTCATGAAGCAGCACGAGATCGCCCTTCCACTCGCGCGCACGGACGTGGTGGAGCGAGAGCGCGTCGAGCCTCCCGGCGAGCCGGGTCAGCTCGTGATAATGGGTTGCGAACAAGGTCCGGCACTGCATCTGGTCATGCATGGCCTCGACGACGGCCCAGGCGATCGCGAGGCCGTCATAAGTCGAGGTGCCGCGGCCGATCTCGTCGAGAATGACGAGGCTTCGGGAAGTCGCCTGTGCAAGGATTGCCGCCGCCTCGACCATCTCGACCATGAAGGTCGAGCGGCCGCGGGCGAGATTGTCGGACGCTCCGACCCGGCTGAACAGCCGGTCGACGATGCCGACCTTTGCACTTGCGGCTGGAACGAAGCTGCCGGCCTGCGCCAGGACAGCGATCAGCGCGTTTTGGCGAAGAAAGGTCGACTTGCCGCCCATGTTCGGGCCCGTGATCAGCCACAGCCGATCATTGGTGCCGATCGAGAGATCGTTGGCGACGAAGCGCTCGCCCAACTCCTGCAGTGCGACCTCGACAACCGGGTGCCGTCCAGCTTCAATTTCCAGACAAGGCTCGTCGGTCAGTTGCGGGAGCGCCCAGGCGCCTTCCGCCGCGCGCTGCGCATGGCCTGCCGCGACATCTATGCGGGCGATAGCCGCAGCGCTCGCGGTAATCAGGGGCGCCGCGGCCAATGCCAGCGCGTTGAGCTTGGTGGCATGAGCGGCCTCGGCGGCGAGCGCGTGCGCACCGGCCTCGGTCACTCGGCTCGCTTCCTCGTGCAGCTCGGGCGAATTGAAGCGGACCACGCCCGCGAGCGTCTGGCGATGGGCGAAACCGCTGTCGGGCGCCATCAGCCTGTCGGCCTGTTTGGCTGACACTTCGACATGGTATCCGAGGACCGAATTGTGGCGAATCTTCAGCGAACCGATGCCCGTCAGATCGCGGTAACGCGCCTCGAGCGCGGCGATCGCTCGACGACCGCTCGACGCGGTTTCGCGCAGTCCATCGAGCTCGGCGTCATAGCCTTGCGCGATGTAGCCGCCCTTCGATGCGTCAATCGGCGGGGAATCGACGATGGCGATGCGCAGGCGGTCGACCAGCGCCGAGTGGCCACCGAGGTGCGGCAGAAGCGCGTCGAGAAGTCTCGGCCTTTCCGGTTCGGTTTCCAGTTCGAGCCGAAGTGCGGTTGCGCCGGCGAGACCGTCGCGAAGAAGTGCCAGGTCGCGCGGGCTTCCGCGGGCTGCCGCCAAGCGGGCGAGGGCCCTCGCGAAGTCCGGCATCGACTTGAGTGCGCTGCGGACACGTTGGCGCCGGATTGCATCCGCGTTGAGCCAGGCCACGAGAGCGAGCCGCTCCTCAATCGCGCCTCGATCAGTAAGCGGCGCCGAGATGTCCTCGCTGAGGAGCCGGTGTCCGGCGGAGGTCTCGCAGCGATCGATCACGCCGAGAAGACTCCCGGCGACGCCGCCACCGACACTGCGGGTCAGCTCGAGGCTGTCGCGCGTCGCGGCATCGATCGCCATGTGCGCCGTTCGGCTGACCCGGCGCGGAGCCTCGAGCAGAACTCCGGATTCTTTCTGCGTTGCATCGAGATAGGAAAGGAGGCCGCCCGCCGCCGCGAGCTCGGCCCGCGGCGGCGAGCCGAGGCCGTCGAGCGTTGCCAGGCCGAACCGGCTCTTCAGAGCACGCTCCCCGGCAATACTGTCGAACCCGCCCTTGCCTGCGGAGGCTTGAACACCCGGCACGGGCGCATCGGCAATCGTTTCGGCGGGCGACAGGCGAGCGAGCTCGGCCACCAGCTCGCCGGGGCCGCAGCTGGCGAGCTCAAAGCGGCCGGTCGATATGTCGGCAGCGGCGATAGCCCATTCCTCGCCCGCTCGGCCGATTGCCGCGAGCCAGTTGGCCGATGCGGGCTCGAGCAAAGTCTCCTCAGTCAGCGTGCCGGGCGTGACCAGGCGAATGATCGCGCGCTCGACGAGCGCCTTGGAGCCACGCGCCTCGCGCGCCTCGGCGGGGCTTTCCGTCTGTTCCGCTATGGCCACTCGATGTCCCGCCTTGATCAGGCGCGCGAGATAGGAATCTGCCGAATGGACCGGCACTCCGCACATCGGGATCGGCTCACCCGCATCCGCGCCCCGCTTGGTGAGCGCGATATTGAGGCAGGCCGAGGCCTGCTTCGCGTCCTCGAAGAACAGTTCGAAGAAGTCGCCCATCCGGTAGAAGAGCAGCGCGTCGGCGGCCTCTTCCTTGAGGCGCCGATACTGGGCCATCATCGGGGTTGGGGCGTCGGCTCGAGCCATTGCCGATTGGTAGCCGCTAGGCGAGCTGCAATCGACTCCGGATTCTGACCGGTCGTGACTCTTTGTGGGGCAGTGCCTAAGGCGCGGCTCAATGTCCGAAAGTAACGTTAGATATACCGAAGCCGAGGCGCTCGACTACCACTCGCAGGGACGCCCCGGGAAGCTGGAAATCATCGCCTCCAAGCCGATGGCGACACAGCGCGACCTCAGCCTTGCTTACTCGCCCGGAGTTGCAGTGCCGGTCCGCGCAATCGCCGACAATCCGACCTCGGCTTATGACTATACGACCAAGGGTAATTTGGTCGCGGTCATCTCCAACGGCACGGCGATCCTTGGCCTCGGAAACCTTGGCGCCCTTGCCGCGAAGCCGGTGATGGAAGGCAAGGCGGTCCTGTTCAAGCGCTTCGCCGACGTGGACGCGATCGATATCGAAGTGAAGACCGAGGACGCCAAGCGCTTCATCGACGCCGTCGAGCTTCTCGAGCCGAGCTTCGGCGGCATCAATCTCGAGGATATTGCTGCGCCCGACTGCTTCATCATCGAGCAGACCCTTCGCGAGCGGATGAACATTCCGGTCTTTCATGACGACCAGCACGGGACTGCGATCATCACCGCGGCGGGGCTCATCAACGCCTGTCTGCTGACCAACCGCAAGCTTTCCGAGGTTCAGGTGGTCGTCAACGGCGCGGGTGCGGCGGCGATCGCCTGCACCGAGCTCATCAAGGCGATGGGCGTCAGGGGCGATCACGTGATCATGTGTGATCGCAAGGGCGTGATCAGCAAGGACCGAACCGACCTCGACCAGTGGAAGTCGGCACATGCGGTCGAGACCCACAAGAAGACCCTGGCCGAAGCGATCGAAGGCGCGGATGTGTTCCTTGGCCTGTCCGCCGCGAACGTGGTCACGAAGGACATGGTGAAGTCGATGGCGAAGGAGCCGATCATCTTCGCCATGGCCAATCCGGACCCCGAGATCTGGCCGCCGGACGCGACGGAGGTCCGGCCTGACGCGATCATCGCCACTGGCCGTTCCGACTTTCCCAATCAGGTCAATAACGTACTGGGCTTCCCATTCATCTTCCGCGGTGCGCTCGACGTCCGCGCAACGGCGATCAACGAAGCGATGAAAATCGCGGCCGCCGAAGCCTTGGCCCAGCTTGCTCGTGAGCCGGTGCCGGAGGAGGTCGCGGCCGCCTATGGCGGGCGTTCGCAGAGTTTCGGGCGCGATTATATCATCCCGGCCCCATTTGATCCGCGTCTGATGGAAGTGGTCGCCTCCGCTGTCGCCGAGGCGGCGGTGCAGAGCGGCGTCGCGCAAAAGCCGATCGCCAACATGGAAGGCTACCGGCAGCAGCTGAGGGCCAGGCTCAATCCGACCGTGTCGGTGATGAGTCTCGCCTACGAGAACGCGCGGGCGAATCCGAAACGAGTCCTCTTCGCCGAGGGCGAGGAACCGAATGTCCTTCGCGCCGCGATTGCATTCAAGGAGGCCGGCTACGGAACACCTGTCCTGGTCGGGCGTGAAGAGGTCTATGACCTGCTGAAGGAAATGGGGGTCGAGGACGCGAAGGAATATGAGGTCCTCAACAGCCGCAACTCGCCGCTCGTCGGCCGCGCGGTCGATTTCATCTATGAGAAACACCAGCGCCACGGACTGCTTCGGCGCGAGATCGAGCGCATGGTCAATCAGGACCGCAATTATTTCGCGGCCGCCATGCTGTCGCTGGGCGAAGCCGACGCGATGATCACCGGAACGACGCGGCCCTTCAGCCAGTCGCTTAAGCAGGTCCGGACGGTGATTGACGACGAGCCGGAGGCAACCCCATTCGGGATAAATGTGATCGTCAGCCGAAGCCACACGGTCCTGATCGCCGATACCGCCGTGACCGAACGACCGACAACCGAACAATATGCGGCCATCGCCATGAGGACTTCCTCGTTCGCGCGAAGAATGGGTCTCGAGCCGCGGGTGGCGTTCACCAGTTATACGACCTTCGGCAATCCTCCCGGAATGCACATCGAGGGATTGCGCGAGGCGGTGAAGCTGCTCGACGGCTTTCACTGCGACTTCGAATATGAAGGCGAAATGGCGCCCGACGTCGCGCTCAACTACAACATGCAACAGCAATATTATCCCTTCACACGACTGTCCGGCGCGGCCAACATCCTCGTCATGCCGGGTCTCCAGTCGGCGAGCCTCTCGGCAAAGCTGCTCCGGGCCGTGGGAGGCGAAAGCGTTCTTGGTCCCTATATCCTGGGCCTCGAACTGCCCGTTCAGATCGCGCCGATGACGGCAAGCGCGTCGGACCTTGTCATGCTTGCGGTGCTAGCGGCCGGCGATGCGCATGCACGCCAGCAGCGTGAGGCCGCCCGGGTCTAGATTCGCTCCACCGAGCTGACCGGGTCCGCTTCTCGAAGCGCGGCGATGATCGCGTGAAGGTGCGCAAGGTCATGCACTTCGATGTCGAGGTGGAAGGTCTGGAAGCTGCCGTCGCGATGGACCAGCTGCAGGTTGATGATGTTCGCGTGCTTGGCCCCGAGAATGCCGGACATTGTGCCGAGCGCACCGGGGATGTCGTGAAGGATGACCGCCAGGCGTGCGGCGCCCCCGTCAGAGCCTTCGCCCCAGGCGAGGTCGAGCCAGTCGGCGTCGATACCGCTTGCGAGCGTGTCGCAGCCGATGACGTGCACCTCGATCTCCTCGTCCTCGCGGCGGAGGCCCACGATCCTGTCGCCGGGAATGGGATGGCAGCATTGCGCAAGATGATAGGCGACGCCCGGGGTCAGCCCCTTGATCGAAATCGCTTTCTTCTGGCCGATCGGGCGCGGCGCGACATCGCCTCCGGCTGAGCCCGGCATAAGGACTTCCATGAGCGCCTCGTCGCTGACGCGCTTGCGCGCGATCGCGATCATCAATTCGTCCGCATTATCGATCTTGAGCTTCTTGAGGGCTCGCTTCTGCGCATCCTTGTCGAGCTGGGCCGGCAGCCGCTGAACGATTTCGTCGTAGATCTTGCGGCCGAGCTCGATCGTTTCCTCGCGCTCCTTGTGGCGAACGAATCGGCGAACTCCGGCGCGCGCCTTCCCGGTGGCGACGAAGCGCAGCCATGAAGGCTGCGGGTGTTGGGCTTCAGAAGCCAGGATTTCAACCTGGTCGCCATTCTCGAGCATGGTTCGAAGCGGGACCACCCGTCCGTTGACCTTCGCTCCGACGGTGCGGTCGCCAAGGTCGGTGTGGACGGCGTAAGCGAAGTCCACAGGAGTGGCGCCCTTCGGAAGCTGGATGAGCTCGCCCTTGGGGGTAAAAGCGAAGATGCGGTCCTGATACATCGCCATCCGGGTATGCTCGAGCAGCTCCTCCGGGCTTTCGGCATGCTCGAGAATTTCGACGAGGTCGTCGACCCAGGGCACGTGGATGTCGGCACCGGGCTTGCCTTCCTTGTAGGCCCAGTGGGCCGCGAGGCCGCGCTCGGCCTGCTCGTGCATTTTGCGGCTGCGGATCTGGATTTCGATCCGCATCTTGGAATCGTGGATCACCGAGGTGTGCAACGATCGATAGCCGTTGCGCTTGGGAGTCGAGATATAGTCCTTGAAGCGGCCTGGAACCATCGGCCAGCGGCCATGGATCAGTCCAAGCGCTCGGTAGCAGTCCGACTCGCTCTCGACGATGATTCGAAAGGCCATCACGTCCGACAGCTGCTCGAAGCTGATGTGCCGCTCGGCCATCTTCTTCCAGATCGAATACGGGTGTTTCTGGCGTCCCGTGACCTCGGCCTCGAGCCCGTTGTCGGCGAGATAGAGCTGGAGTCCAAGACCGATCCGGTTGACTAGGTCGCCCCCGGCTTCGGTCAGCTGGGTGAGGCGCCGAGTGATCGACGCATAAGCGTCCGGCTCGAGCTCGCGGAACGCGAGCGTCTGCATCTCGGTCATCATTTCGTACATGCCGATGCGCTCGGCGAGCGGCGCATAGATATCCATCGTCTCGCGCGCGATTCTGCGGCGCTTTTCCTCCGACGGGATGTGATGAAGCGTGCGCATGTTGTGCAGCCGGTCGGCGAGTTTCACCAAGAGCACCCTGATGTCGTCGCTGAGGGCAAGGAGGAACTTGCGCAGATTCTCCGCCGCCCGCTCGCTCTCCGACTGAGCCTCGATCTTGCTGAGCTTCGTCACACCATCGACGAGCCTCGCGACGTCCTTGCCGAACAGCTTTTCGATCTCTTCGGGGGTCGCAACCGTGTCCTCAATGGTGTCGTGGAGGATGGCGGTTACGATGGTCTGGTCGTCGAGCTTGAGGTCAGTGAGGATTCCCGCGACCTCGATCGGGTGGCTGAAATAGGGATCTCCGGACGCGCGTTGCTGATCGCCGTGCGCCTTCATCGAGAAGACGTAGGCGCGGTTGATCAATCCCTCGTCCGCATCGGGATCGTAGGAACGGACCTTCTCGACCAATTCATACTGGCGCAGCACTCCTCTAAGATGGGCAGAGCGGACGCCATTGTGCAAGCGGCAATGGAAATGGCCCGATTTGGGGCTGCCGAAGAGGGATTTGAGGCCGGCAGCCCCGCGGGAGACTTACTTGCTGGCGAGCGGCTGTCCCGGCTTGGCCTTGGCCGACGCGTTGCACCGCTCGAGCTCGGCCGGCGAGAAGGCGCGGCCGTCGACGATGAAGCTGTCAATTCGGCCCATGCGCTTGGCGAGCGATTCACAAAGGACAACCGGGCGGCTCTCGTCTGTCGCGCCCTGGCATGCGGCAGCGCCGCAATTCCAGGTGATGTCGCCCGTGATGAAGCGGCCGGTCGCGGGCACCGCGGGCGTTGCCGCATAGGTCGATGCGGCGGCCGGAGCGGCGCCCACAGAAAAGGCAATTAGGCTGATAAGAGCGAAGCGGGTCATCGCAGCATTCCCTGTTCCAGTTGCGATTTGAAACTAAGTAGCGGATACAGTTTCACATTGCAACTATTTTTTGGAACGTTTGTGTGCTTTGATGATATTCAGCAGGGGAGAGAACGGCTTATGCCGGGAGACACGCTGACGTCGGATATCGAGCGCTTCAAGGAAGCCGCATTGTCTTGCCCCATTCCGCCCGCCGTCGAGCTGATCGGCGAAAAATGGGCCTTCTTGATTCTCCGCGGAGCGTTCAACGGGCTTCAGCATTTCGAAGAATTCCAGGCGGGCCTGGGTATCGCCCGCAACATATTGTCCGATCGCCTGTCGAAGATGGTGGCGGGCGGGATCCTCGAACGCTCGCCGGACCCGGTGGACAAGAGACGGGTGATCTATTCGATGACAGCCAAGGGCGAGGGCCTGCTGCCCGTCGTCTTGGCGCTTCGCCAGTGGGGCGAGGAGTGGGGTTACGGGAAGATAGAAATCGTGCTTGCCGATCGGCGCGACTTGAAGCCGGTTCGCAGGATGTGCGTCCAGGCCCATGACGGACGCGCGCTGAACCTTGGCGATCTGACCTGGATCAATCGCGACGGCGAGCGCGCGATTTTCAGAACCGCCGCCGAATAGCGCTATTCCATCCCGACGATATGATCGCGAAGAGCGCGCGCGTCATGCAGCGCATTGTGCGGCACCCTGCTGTTCGCAGCGGTGCTGAAATTGCTCATTGGTGTCAGGCGAAAGGTGATGTGACCCGTTTCGATCATGTCGCCGGGTCCGGTGATCATCAAATTGCACAATTGCGCAATGTCCTCAGGCCAGTCGGCGACGATCAGCGGCTCCTCGTCGTGGATGAGGTAGCGCTCGAGCGCCCGGGCCGCGTCGGCATGCGTCAAGGGCGGGCAGGAGAGCTGCTCGGAAACCGAATCAAGATAGGGCACGACATGTCGCTCGACCCAGTCGAGCAGCGGGTCCGAGGTTTGCAATCTCAGGTAAAGCTCGTCGCCGCTGTCCGGCACCAGCGCTAGGCTGAGGAGAGCACCGCCAACACCATTATATTCGGTGTCGAGAAAATACCGCATCTCAGCGCTGCCGGAAGGCCGCGCAATTGTCGCTCGAAAGCGGCTTTCCCTTCGTGCAGCGCTCATAGGCGAGGCGCCATTGGCGGCCACGTTCCTCGTCCTCTTTGCGCAGCTCGCGGCCCAGCTTCTCGTCGCGCTTTGACTGGCTTGGTGCGACAGCATCGACCCCTGCCGAAACCGCCCTTACAGGTAGGGTGACGACATCGACCGCTGTACTGGCGACTGTTCCTACGACGCACCCGCTGAGCATCAGCGGCAACGAAGAAGCGATCATCCCTTTCATTCGCCGGAGCGTCGCAGAAGCCGAGCGAATGGGCAACGAACAAGAATTACAAATGCATAGCAGCTTCGGCCAGCGCTTCGGCCTGGGTCAGCAGCGCTTCGTCGGCTTCCACCCCAGGGGGCAGCGCCTCGCGTCCAACGATGACCATGAGGGGCACCGCCAACGGTGTGATCCTCGAGGTTTCGACATGGAGCATGGTCGCCGAAGCGCGGTCGACGAGGCGAACCAGGCGTCCAACCTCGGTCAGCCGCCGCCGCGCATCGTCCCAGGCAGCCCGAAGAAGCAGATGCTGCGGCTCATAACGTCGCAAGACGTCGTAGATGAGGTCGGTCGAAAAGCTGACCTGCCGCCCAGACTTCTTCTTTCCCGGATGGTGGCGCTCGACGAGACCGCCGATCACCGCGACTTCCCGAAATGCAGTCTTGAGGAGGTAGGAGCTTTCGACCCAGTCGATGAACTCCTGTTCGAGAATGTCGGCAGAAAAGAGCGACTTCGGGTCGCGGATCGGCTCGAGGCCGTAGCAGGCGAGCGCATAGTCGTTGGCGACGAAGCCGAGCGGCTTCAGGCCGGCGCTTTCCATCCGCCGGGTGATCAGCATTCCCAGGGACTGGTGAGCGTTCCAGCCCTCGAAGCTGTACGCGACCATGAAATGCTGGTGCTCGTGCGGAAAGGTCTCGACGAGCAGCTGGTGCGGCTCGGGGAGAATCGAGCGCTCGCTCTGAACCTCCAGCCATTCGCGCACGTCGTCGGGAAAGCGGCTCCAGTCGTTGCGGTCGCACAGCATGTGGCGAACGCGGTTGGCGAGGTGGGTCGACATCGACATGCGCTGGCCGCCGTACGTCACGATACGCGCACGCTTCGCGCTCGCATGCACGATGATGTCCGTGTCCTTGAACTGCTCGACCTCGAGGCTGAGCCCAGAAAAATAGAAATGATCTCCAGGCGCCAGGGTGGAAGCATAGCCCTCCTCGATCGTCCCGAGCTTACGGCCGTTGCGGAAACGGACCGTCAGAAGCGGCTGCTCGACGATGACTCCGGCATTGAGGCGGTGCTGCTGGGCGACGCTCGGCTTGGCTATCCGCCACCTGCCCCCCGGCTCGTGTACCAGCCGGCGAAAGCGATCATAGGCTTTCAGTGCATATCCGCCTGTCGCAATGAAATTGAGGATCTCTTCAAAGGTTTCCTGCCTCAGTCCGGCATAGGGCGCAGCCGAACGCACTTCGGCGAGCAGCTCGTCCTCCTGGAATGGAGCAGCCACCGCCATTGCCAGAATGTGCTGGGCAAGCACGTCCAGGGCGCCGGGACGGAATACCTCGGGATCGAGCTCGCCCTCGCCGATTGCATCCAGGGCAGCGCGGCCCTCGAGATATTCGAAGCGGTTGCCAGGAACGAGCACGCCCTTGCTCGGTTCATCGAGGCGGTGATTGGCGCGGCCGATCCGCTGGAGCAGGCGCGATGAGCCCTTCGGGGCGCCCATCTGCACCACCAGGTCGACATCGCCCCAGTCGATTCCAAGGTCGAGGCTGGCCGTCGCAACGAGGCCCCGCAGCTTTCCCGCGGCCATCGCAGCCTCGACCTTGCGCCGCGCCTCCACCGCGAGGCTGCCGTGATGGATCCCGATCGGAAGCGCATGCTCGTTGACCGCCCAAAGGTCCTGGAAGATCAGCTCGGCAAGACCTCGCGTGTTGCAGAAGACGAGCGTGGTCTTGTGCTGCTCAATGAGCCGCATGACCTCGGTCGCGGCGTGCCGTCCCGAATGGCCACCCCAGGGTATCTTGTTCTCGGGGATCAGGATGGAAAGATCGGGCTCGGCGCCGGGATCGCCGAGGACGAGATTGACGAGATCCATGTCGGCATCGGGCGCGAGCCAGGAGCGATAGGAGTCGGGATTGCTGATCGTCGCAGAGAGGCCGACCCGGCGAAGGCGCCGCGCGAGTGTCTGCAGCCGGGACATCGAGAGCGACAGGAGGTCGCCGCGCTTTTCCTTCGCGAACCCGTGGAGCTCGTCGACGACGATCGTCTGAAGCCCCGCGAACATTTGCTGCGAATCCGGATAGCTCAAAAGGAGACTCAAGGATTCGGGCGTGGTCAGAAGCACTTGCGGCGGCCGAATTCGCTGCCGTGCCTTGCGGTCCGAAGGCGTGTCGCCGGTGCGCGTTTCGACCCGAACGGGAAGTTCCATTTCCTGTAGCGGCCCGACGAGGTTGCGCTGAACGTCGACCGCAAGCGCCTTGAGCGGGGAGACGTAGAGTGTGTGGAGACCATCGATCGGCTCGTTCGCGAGGTCGCAGATCGTGGGGAGAAAGCCAGCGAGGGTCTTGCCTGCACCGGTTGCGGCGACGAGGAGCGCGCTTCGCCTAGTGCGGGCCAACTCCAGCATTTCGAGCTGGTGACGGCGCGGCCGCCAGCCCTTGGAGTCGAACCAGCGCCCAACGACTGGCGGGAGATCGCTCAGAGCTCGTCGGTCCCCTCGCGCCGACGCTCTTCTTCTTCGGCGTAGAGCTCGCGCGTGCCCTCCTCCGTCCGGCGATTGACAGTTTTGTCGCGGTTCGAGCGGGCCTTGATGACGAGCCATATGAGAACGATGAGCAGGATCGCGGGCAAGGCGACGTCAATCACCCACCCATAGGCATGTCCCATCTTTTTCCTCCCACGCGTCTTGGGGAACTCTTGCGTCTTCCACTCTATATAGCTCCAATGGCGCGATTGGGTTCCTGGATCGAGTCCCACCCGGAGGGGATTTACGTACGACCGGCCGATTCGTGGATAGATCCGACCGTTCCAAAATCGCTGGCGATGATTACCCACGGCCATTCCGATCATGCGCGCGGCGGGCACAAGGCAGTGCTCGCAACGCCCGAAACGCTCGCAATCATGGAATGCCGCTACGGTCCGCAATCCGGCCAGCCGATCGCTTTTGGCGAGGCCCTGCGTGTCGGCGAGGTCGACGTCAGCTTCGTCCCAGCCGGACATATACTCGGAAGCGCCCAGATCGTCCTTGAGCACAAAGGCGAGAAAGTCGTGGTTTCAGGCGACTACAAGCGCAGGCCCGACCCGACCTGCCCCTGTTTCGTGCCTGTGCCATGCGACGTCTTCATCACCGAGGCGACCTTTGGCCTTCCGGTCTTCCGCCATCCCGAGACCGGGAGCGAGATCGACAGGCTCTTACACCGACTCCACGCCGATCCGACCCGCTGCGTCCTCGTTGGGGCCTATGCGCTTGGAAAGGCGCAGCGGATCATCTGCGAGCTGCGCGGCCGCGGGCACGAACAGCTGATCTACTTTCACGGCGCGATCGAGCGGTTGAACCAGCTCTACGAGAGCTTCGGCATTGAGCTTGGAGAGCTTCGGCACGCCGCGTCCGCAACCAAAAAGGACATCGCTGGACACATCGTCATCTGTCCGCCGGGCGCACTCAACGACCGCTGGTCGCGGCGCTTGCCGGACCCGGTCACGGCAATGGCGTCGGGCTGGATGCGGATCCGCCAAAGGGCTCGCCAGCGCAACGTCGAACTTCCGCTCGTCATCTCCGATCACGCGGACTGGGACGAACTCACGATGACGATCCGCGACATCGAGCCCGGCGAAGTTTGGATCACCCACGGTCGCGAGGAAGCGCTCAAGCACTGGTGCGCGACCCACCAGATCAAGGCCCGCGAATTGAATCTCGTCGGCTATGAGGACGAAGACGACTAAGATTGTGCCGGCGCGGTGCCGACCATCGTCGCAATGTTCTGAAGCGCTTTCTTCGCCAGTTCCCGGTCGATCACCAGGGCCGCCGTTTGAGTGATGAGGTCGACCAGCATCAGGTCGCGGACGGTCGGCTCGCGCGGCTCGCGGTGATACATGGCGAAGGTGCCGAGCACGTTGCGTCCCCGAGTCAGGATCGGGATCGACCAGCAGGAGCGAAGCCCGTGCGGAAGTGCGAATTCCCTGTAATCGGCCCAGAGAGGATCGGTCGCGATATCGGAAACGAACACTGCCGCTCCAAGATAGGCCGCGGTTCCACACGAACCGGCACACGCGCCGATCTCAAACCCATCGATCGCCGCGCTATAAGGCCTTGGAAGGCTCGGTGCCGCGCCGTGGCGCAAGTGCTTCCCGTCGGAATCGAGGAGAAGGATCGAGCCGAGCACGCCGGTGCGTGAGGTCGCTTCAACGATGCGAATGAGCTCGCTCAGCGTGGTTTCGAGTGGTGCATCGCCAATCGCCAGCTCGAGAACCTTGTTGTGCGCGGTTCGAAGGATCTCGTTCCTTCG
>DATATH010000233.1:0-1990 GCA_036268895.1 Sphingomicrobium sp.
GGTGACCGTTCGCAGCCGCAATGGCCACGAGAACGCCGAATCCTATTCGGCGGTCGACGATCACACGATAAAGATCAAACTCAAGGAAGCTTTCGCGCCTTACATGGTGTCGTGGCAGAAGACCAGCATCATTCCCAAGCACCTTCTCTCGGACGTCGACATCAACACGGCGCCCTTCAACACCTCGCCGGTCGGTACCGGACCTTTCAAGTTCGCCAATCGCGTCGCGGGAAGTGATATCGAATTCGAACCCAACGCCAAGTATCATGGCGGCGCTCCCAAACTGAGCAAGCTCATTCAGAAGTTCGTCCCCGATCAGCAGACGCTCTACGCACAGTTCCAGACGGGAGAGGTCGACATATACGACCTGCAAGGCATTCCGCCGCTGCTCTATGAAAAGGCCAAGAAGTTGGCCGGCTCGAAGATATTGTTGAGCCCGAGCCCCTTTGTCGAATTCATCTACTTCAACTGCGGGAAACCACAATTTCAAGACAAACGCGTGCGCAAAGCGATCTACATGGCGATCGACAAGAAGGCCTGGATCGACTCCGTCTACTATGGCGTTCCGATACCGACGCTGAGCTTCTTGCCGCCGAACCATTGGGCTTACAACCAGGCCCTGGTAGACCCTGGATTCAACCCGGCCAAAGCAGCGGCGCTGCTCGACGAAGCAGGATGGAAGCCCGCCTCCGACGGCGTTCGCTCAAAGGACGGCGTGCGTCTGGCGTTCACGATGTCGACCACGGCAGGCAACAAGTCCCGCGAACTGGCGCAGCAAGTCGTTCAGCAGAATCTGAAGAAAGTAAACGTCGAGATGACGATCAAGAATATGCCCGCCTCGGTCGTATGGGGTGACTATTGTGTCAAGAGCGAGTACGATACGCTGATGGTAGGATGGGACGCGCTTCTCTACCCCGACCCGGACTACGGCGATCGCATCAAGAGCAATGCGATACCTGCCAAGGGCGGAAACGGCTCGAATTACGTCCAGTATGAAAACAAAGAAATCGACGACCTCTGCGCCAAGGGCGTCGCCGTCGTAGATCAGGTGGAGCGAAAGAAGATCTACGACAAGATCCAAGAAATCCTGCTCGACGATATGCCCTTCGCACCGATCTTCGCGTATCAGCTCATAGTTGGAATCAGGGATCGAATAGGCGGCTACGCAGTCAATCCGTATACGCCGATCAACTCCTGGAATACAGCTGACTGGACGGCGAGCTGAGGCTTCTCGAACGGGAACGGTGATGCGGCGTTTCATCCTTCACCGGCTCCTTCAAGCGGCGATCCTTCTGCTCGGCGTCTCGATCATCGGCTTTGCGCTGATGCATCTTGCGCCAGGCGGACCGTTGGCGGTTTACACCCTGAACCCGACGGTCACCGCGCAAGACATCGAGCGGGTGAAGATCCTCTTCGGTCTCGATCAGCCGGTTTACGTCCAGTACTTGAAGTGGGCGAGCGGGCTGCTGACCGGCCACTGGGGCTTCAGTTTCTTCGGCGGTCAGGAAGTCCGGGTGATCGTTCTCGAGCGGCTGCCCGCGACTTTTTTGCTGATGGGTTCGAGCATGGTGCTCGCGCTCGTCGTCGGCGTATCCATCGGCGTGCTCGCGGCGGTGCGGCGGGGGTCGGGCTTCGACTACGCGACGGCGATCATGGCGATGATCGCGCTGTCGTTGCCGACTTTCTGGTTTGGTCTCCTGGCGATTTTTCTCTTCGCCCAGACGCTGGGATGGTTTCCCGCCGGAGGGATCGCCAGCGCGAACGACGCCGGTCTCCTCGATCGGCTCTGGCATCTCGTGCTGCCGATGTCGGTCTTGGCGTTCGTCCTCGTTGCGCAGTGGAGTCGCTACACGCGGTCCGCGATGATCGAAATCCTGACTCAGGATTATATCCGAACGGCCCGCGCGAAAGGCCTCGCCAGCGGTACAGTTCTGCTCAACCACGCCCTTCGCGCGGCGCTGGCGCCGCTCATCACCCTCGCGGGGCTTCA
>DATATH010000234.1:0-9471 GCA_036268895.1 Sphingomicrobium sp.
CTCAGCCTGCGACGATAAGCTTGTCCGGCACTCCGGTTGCATTTCCAGTCGGCGGTTTCCTCCAGGCAACCGACGACGGCGAGCGGGCCTTGGTCGCAAGCGTTTGTGAAGCGGTGGACGGTGCAAAGGCGACAGCAGATCTGTTCGCCGGTCTTGGCACTTTCGCTCTTGCTGCCGGCGCGAGTTACGCAGCCGAGGCATCGCGCGAGGCCGCGGCAGCCCTCAACCGAGCGGCGCCCACGATGGCGGTTGAGCATCGCGATCTCTATCGACGGCCGCTCGATCTCGAGGATCTCAAGCGCTTTGACGCTGTCATCCTCGATCCACCGCGCGCCGGCGCGGCCGAGCAGGTAAGGGCACTTGGCCGCTCGGCGGTCGCCCGGATTGCCTATGCCAGTTGCAACCCCGCAACCTTTGCTCGTGACGCCAAGACGCTTTGCGACGGCGGCTACAGGCTAGCCTGGGTCGTGCCCGTCGGACAGTTCCGCTGGTCGACCCACGTCGAGCTCGCCGCCTGCTTCAGCCGCGATGATGCAGTAGGAACAGTCCGGCATGAACCGTGAGGCACAACAGGCAGATCGTCGCCAGTAGGAAGAGGATGAACCTCAACCTCACGATGTTGACGGTTGCCTGAAGAATGCTGTGAGCGATCCGCAGACCGACGTAGCCCCACGCAAGGTATAGATTGATGGGGTGATCGAAGCCCATGAGGATCAGCGCAATGACGATTGCGTAGAAGATCGTCGGCTGTTCCATCAGATGTGCGTAATTGTGGGCAGCCCAATTGGGCTGGCCGGGATGGTCGCGTTCGACATCGGCCCCTCGGGCTCCGTCGGGGATGCGGCCGCGAACGAACGGTGCACGCGCGATCATGAGCCAGACCAGCATCACGATTGACCAGGCGACGAGCGCTACGACGGGTCCAAGAAGCGGACTTGGATGCATGATCTTTCCCCCAAAGCTGAGCAGCTCGAAGGTGCGACAACTCGCACCTCCAAAGCAATCCCGTTTGGCGAGTTGAGCTCTTTGTGTGACGATGAACCGTGAAAAAGAGGAAAGGGGCGAGATCGCGGCTGACCGGCAAGCAGATCGCCGCGGTGGCGGCCGGCAACGCGCTCGAATTCTACGATTTCGTCACCTACAGCTTCTTTGCCGTCCAGATCGGCAGGAGCCTCTTTCCGGGCGACTCCTCCCAGTCCCTGATCCTTTCGCTCGCGACTTTCGGAGTGGGTTTCGTCAGCCGACCGCTTGGCGGCCTGATCATCGGTCGAATGGCGGATCGGCAGGGGCGCAAACCGGCAATGATCCTGTCGTTCGCGCTGATGGGGATCGGAATTGTCGGGCTGGCACTGACTCCGTCCTATCGTGTCGCCGGGCTAGCGGCGTCGCTCATGGCAGTGCTCTTCCGGCTGCTGCAGGGGTTCGCGCTTGGCGGAGAAGTCGGCCCGAATGCGGCCTTCTTGATGGAAGCGGCGCCGCCGCATCGGCGTGGCTTCTACCTGTCGATCCATCTTGCAACTGCCGATGCTGCCGTTTTGGTGGCCGGCATTGTCGGGCTGTCGCTCTCGTCGCTGCTGACGGCCCCGCAATTGAACGCATGGGGCTGGAGGGCCGCCTTTCTAATCGGCGCTTCGATCGTCCCCTTCGGCCTTTTCCTTCGCGGAACGCTCGAGGAAACTTTGCCCGCCGAAGCCAGGGTGCCTGCACCGCCAGGCAGTCTTCGACCTTTGCTCGCGACTGCAGCGGCCGGAATGCTGATTCTCGGCGCTGGCACGATCAGCAACTACACGCTCGATTATCTCACGACCTATGCCCAGGACACGCTGCACATGGCCGTTCGTTCGGCGTTCGGCGCAACAATCGTTCTGGGCCTCGTCAGCGCACTTAGCGACCTCGGAACGGGCCTGCTGGTCGACCGCTACGGACCCAAGCGAGTGCTGGCCGGGCCGTGGATCGTTCTCATCCTTTTTGCAGTCCCGACTTTCTACATGTTGAACACGCTTCGAAGCTCGACCGCACTTTTTGGCGCGACCGCGCTTTTGACCGTCCTTCACATCTTTGGCTCTTCTGCAGCGATCCTTCTCTTCATCCAGGCCTTGCCCGCGCGGGTTCGGGCAGGATCGTTAAGCCTCGTCTACGCTCTGGCGATCGCGATCTTCGGTGGCAGCACTCAGCTCGTTGAAAAGCTGCTCATCCGCTGGACGGCCAATCCCGTCGCACCTGGCTGGTATATGGTGTGCGCAGTCGCCGCCGGCCTTGCAGGAGCGCTTCTGATCCGCGAGCCGCCCGCGATCAGCGCGCTTGGTAGAGGCGCATCGCGTCGCGTTTGAAGGCCTGCCCGCTGTCCTGTCGCGCGTAGAACATGTGGCCACCGGGATAGACGTGCAGCTGAACGTTCTGAAACGGTCCGCTATTTGGCATCTGATCGACGATCAGCTTGGAGCCGAAATAAGGGCAGGAAAGGTCGTCCCAGCCGTGAGCGATCATCACGCCCATCTTCGGATCATTGCCGATCGCTTTCCGAAGGTCGGTAACGGGCGAATCGGTGTCGTCCCGCTTCCATTGACGGTTCACATCGTAGGAGAGCGTTTCGTAATGAGCGTCGCTCTTCCAGCCGACCTGATTGGTGATGAAATCGACAACAGCACTGGTCGTCGGAGCGATGATCCCGTCGAGGAGCGGGTCATTGTAACGCGGCTCGGCCGAACCCGGGAACGGATCAAAGGCAGTCACATTGGAATCGTAGACGCTGCCGATCAGTCCGCTTCCGCGCCGGATCTCGCGAAGATAGGTCTTGGTATCGACCCGGCCGTTGAGACGTCGAACGAGCGTCGGATCGAGACCGGTCAGCTCGGCCACGTGCGCCGAGAGCCGATCGGTCGCTTCCTTGTTCTCGGTGCCGGCGAGGAAATCGGTGACGAATTGGGTCTGAGTATAGGTCTCGACGGCCGCCATGCGTTCGGGAGTCAGCTGGCCTTCGCGTTCGAAATGGCCGGCTGCCATGGCGGGGAGGGTGATCATCCACGGCAAGGGAGACAGCGCCGTTTCCTCACCGGTCGCGGCCGGGTCGAGGTAAGGCGAGACCATGACGATGCCGGACAGGCCGACGCCCATTCGACTCTGTAAATAATAAGCGAGCTTTGGCACACGGAAACCGCCGTAGCTCTCGCCGATAAGATATTTGTTGCTGGTAAGACGAGTGTTCCTGACCAGCCAGTCGTAGACGACCCTGCTTAGATACTCGATGTCCGCCTTGGAGTCGTAAAAGTCCTTCTTCGTCGCATCGGCATCCTCGAGGCTGCGTGAAAAACCGGTGCCGATCGGATCGATGAAGACGAGGTCGGTGAAGCTGAGCCAGCTGCTTGGATTGTCGTGAAGCACGGCCGGGTCAGAGGGACTGTCGCCTTGGACTCCGAAATTGACCTTCTTGGGGCCGATCGCGCCCATATTGAGGAAGACCGAGGAGGCGCCTGGTCCGCCGTTGAATGCGAACGTCACCGGGCGCGGTGCGCGCGAGGGCACGGTGTAGGCCGTGTAGACCACCTGGCCGATCGTCTTTCCCTTGGCATCGCGAACGTCGATGTGGCCGACCGTCGCCGTGTACCGAAGCGGGCGACCGTCGAGGTTGATCGACTGTCCGACCGATTTGTCGGGCGACATCGGCGGGAGCTCGATCTTCGCCGCATCGGGCTTGGCGGGCGCATCGTCGGCGAGCGCCGGGCTCGCGAGGGCGAAAGCGGCGGAAATGGAGATGGCGGTCAAAAGGCGGCGCATGGGTTTTCCTGCGAGGTGTGGGAAAGGTTTCTTGGGTTTAAGGAGTGTGGGCATTGGAACAACCACTCCAATCGCCATCCGCAGACATTGAGAGCTGTTTCGTCGAACGTCGCGGCCAGGAGCACGCCTTGTGTGGCGTGGAGCGATGTGGGAACCCTTGAGCAGCGCGCAGGGGAGAGGTCATGGCCACCGAAATTCCGACCCTGAGCAAAGCTCAAATTGCCGCCGTTGCGGCCGGCAACGCCCTCGAGTTCTACGACTTCCTGACCTACACTTTCTTCGCAGTTCAGATTGGCGAAGCGCTGTTCCCGGGCAGCGGGGATGCCAAGCTGCTGCTGTCACTTGCGACGTTCGGCGTGGGCTTCGTCACGCGTCCGCTTGGCGGTTTCATCATCGGGCGCTTTGCCGATCGGCGCGGACGCAAGCCCGCAATGATTCTTTCGTTCAGCATGATGGGAATTGCGATCGTCGGGCTGTCGCTGACGCCCTCCTATGCGTTGATCGGAATGGCCGCGCCGATTCTCGCCGTGCTATTCCGGATGATTCAGGGTTTCGCTCTTGGAGGAGAGGTCGGTCCGAACACGGCCTTCCTTGTCGAGGCCGCTCCGCCTGACCGCCGATCCTTCTATGTCTCGCTCCAGTTCGCGACCCAGAATTTCTCGATCCTCGTCGCCGGCAGCGTCGGTCTCCTGCTCTCGTCGACGTTGAGTTCTTCGGCGCTCCTTGCCTGGGGGTGGCGTGCCGCTTTCCTTGTCGGCGCGACGATCGTTCCCTTCACGATCGCCATCCGCAAAAACCTCGCAGAAACGCTTATCCGCGAAGATCAGCCGACCGAAACGAGACCTCGCGCGCGAGCAATCATTGTTGTTGCAATCGCCGGACTGCTCCTGCTCGCAGGAGCGACCATCGGCACATACACTGTCGATTACATCACGACCTTCGCGCAGCGATCGCTCGGAATGGACGCGAGCACGGCATTCGTCGCAACGGTGCTCCTTGGCATATCGATGACGCTGTTCAATCTCATCTCCGGATGGCTGGCGGACCGCCATGGCCGCAAGCCCGTCGCGCTTTTTGGATGGTTGCTCCTGTTCTTTCTCGCAATCCCGGCGTTCCTGATCATGGTCCATTTCCGGAACGCACTCGCACTCTTTTCGATGACCGTCCTGCTCGGACTCTTGATGGGCGTGCTGACGCCGCCATCCGTGACCCTTTTCACCGAGGCGTTGCCGGCCAGGGTGAGAGCTGGAGCGATCGGTACGATCTATGCTGTTTCGATCGCGGTCTTCGGCGGCAGCGCGCAATTCATCGAACAACTGCTGATCAACCGGACCGGAAGTCCGATTGCGCCCGCTTTCTATATGACGGCGGCCATAGGCATCGGAATGATCGGGATTTTCATGCTCGAAGAGACCGGCAGACGTGGACCGGGAGCCGATGCTCCCATCGTGGCCCCCGCAACGACTTAGTCGAGCAGCTTGGCGAAGCGGCGCTTCTTGCGGCTGCGCCATGCTCCCCGGTGCCAGGCGTCGCTCGCAAGCAGAGGGAGGACGCTGGTCGCCTCGGCGAAGACCATCTGTTCCATTGCGGTTGAGACCTTGCCCCAGCTCGCCGCCTCCTGAAGCGTCGAGGATGAACAGGCGCCGTCGCGGACATCGGCGACCGTGATCTGAACCGCATATTTGTGGACCTCGACATCGTCGTGGCCGAGGATTTCTGCGCAGACGACGGTGTCCTGCGTGAAGTTCTTCGGAACGCCGCCGCCGATCATCAAGAGGCCGGTCGTGCCGGCCTTGATCTTGATGTCCGTGAGCTCGCGGAAGTCGGCGATGCTGTCGAGGGTCATGTAATGGCCGCCGCGTTTCATCGCGTCGACCTGGTGCTTGACCAGGCCGAACCCGGCCGAGCTGTCCGTGAACGCCGGGCAGAAGATCGGCACGTCATGTTCGTAGGCGAGCTCGACAAGACTGCCCTGCTTTTTCGAATTCCCCTCGCTCAGCCATTTTCCCATCTCGCGGATGAAGGCGCGGCTGCTGTAGGGCCGCGGCTCCAGGCCGTCGGCGATGAGGCCGATCATATGGTCGCAGTCCTGCAGCTGCTGCTCGTCGATGTACGTATCGTAGATGCGGTCGATGTAGAGCGATCGCAGCGTATCATCGTCAGGGATTTCATTGGCTTGATAGTGTTTGTGGCCAAGCGCTTCGAAGAAATCCATGTCGACGATCGACGCGCCGGTGGCGACGATCGCATCGACCATGTTGGAGCGGACCAGCTCGGCGTAAAGGTCCATGCACCCGCCGGCGGACGTCGAGCCGGCAATCACCAGGATGATCGAGCACGAGCTATCCTCGAGCATCGTGTTGTAGATCTTGCTCGCCCGGGCAAGATCGCGACTTGTGAAGCTCATATGGCCCATCGCATCGAGGATGGGCCGTGCATCGAACTTGGTGATGTCGATATGCTCGATCGGCGTCGAGAGCAGCTCCGCCTTGCGGGTGTCGTTGATCGGGCCGGTGTCCTCTGCCTTGCTCAGCGTGTCAGCTTCCATTTCATGCTCCATTGGTGCCGCCGACGCCGGCAACAGCAAGAATAAGGGCATGTCGTTTCGTGTGGGGGACAGCCTCACCCCGAAATGCCGCGCACGGCCGGTTAGCTCCGCTTTCGGGCTAACGGAAGCGGAGAACAGCTATAACTTCACGACGTTGGAGCGCTTGGGCGCAACTGCCCCGTAGAGGCTCGCCATCGGTTCGTCTTCGACAATTGCCGAATGGGTAACGCCAAAGCCGTTGAACTGGGTCCGCATCGCGCAGCCATAGGCACCGAGCATGCCGATCTCGATATAATCGCCGGAACCGACATCGCCTGGAAGTTCGAAGGGGCCGGCCATACGGTCGAGATCGTCACAGGTTGGACCGTAGAAACTGAACTGCATCGACCGCACGGTCAATCCATCGTTGCGGATCAGGCGCACCGGATAGCGCCAGCCGATGTGAGCGGCGTCAAACAAAGCGCCGTAAGCGCCATCGTTGATGTAAAGCTCGTCGCCGCGGCGCTTTTCGACACGGACGAGCACGCTTGCATATTCGGCGCAGAGTGCTCGACCTGGCTCGCACCAGAGCTCAGCTGAATAGCTGATCGGCAAGGCTTCGAACGCCTGGTGGATTACGGAGAAATAGGTTCCGAGTGGCGGCGGCTCCATCCCCGGATACGAGGAAGGGAATCCTCCGCCGACATCAACGATGTCGACCGTCACTGCGGCTTCGACGATTGCAGTGCGGACTCGCGCCATCGCCTCGGCGAAGGCTGCGGGAGTCATCGCCTGGCTTCCGACGTGGAAGCAGATGCCTAGCGCGTCCGCCGCCTGCCTTGCTGCAAACAACAACGTGCTGACGTCGCGCGGATCGACGCCGAACTTGGAGGCCAGGCTGAGTTTGGCATGGTCCGAGCTTACCCGGATACGCACGAGCAGATTGAGATCGGCCGCCGGAACCCCGTCCTTGGCGGTCGCGCGAACGATCTTTTCGAGCTCTTCCAGGGTATCGAGGCTGAACGTCTTCACGCCATGGTCGAAATAGGCTTCGGCAATCGCTTCCTCGGCCTTCACCGGGTGCATGAAGCAGACCACGGCCTCGGGCAGCGTTCCGTGCACGAGCTGAACTTCGCTGATGGAGGCGACGTCGTAATGCGTCACGCCGGCCTCCCAGAGGATTTGCAGAAGGTCAGGCGACGGGTTCGCCTTTACCGCGTAGAGCGAGCGCCCAGGGAAATTCTCGACGAAGAATCGGGCCGCTCGGCGCGCCGCATGCGGGCGCAGAAGCGTGACCGGCTGGACCGGACGAGTCTTGGCGATAGCGGCGGCCCCCCGGCTGCCGGTTGGGGCGGCGGCTAGCCCCAGCGCGCGATTTGGCTTGTGCAACTCAAGGGACCTCCAATTTAGTTCGTTCGACAAAGGGCTGCCTTGCGGTTGGAAGTCCCATGGGGCAGCGGTGGCGCGATATATGTGCGAGGCCGATGGCTGTAAAGATTTTTTGGTCCTGGACCGGGGATTTGACTTCCATATGTCGCTGTTCTGCAACGGCTAATCGAAAGGGTTGGATATCAACCAGTTAGCGAAAATGGCGTCGGTCGATCGTGAAGATGTTCTCGATGCGGCGGAGCGCATCAAGGGCAAGGTCGAGCGAACGCCGCTCATCGACAGTATGATCGGCGCCCTTTGTGTGCATCTCAAATGCGAGTCCCTACAGACTGGCGGCGCATTCAAATTGCGTGGTGCGACGAACCGGCTGCTGCAGCTATCGACTGAGGAGCGAAGGAGCGGTGTCGTTGCTTTCTCGTCGGGCAATCATGCGCGCGGAGTTGCAATTGCGGCGCGCCGGCTCGGGATCCATGCGACGATTGTCATGCCTTCGGATGCACCGCCGGTGAAGGTCGAGGGAACGCGGAGCGAAGGAGCCGAAATCATCTTTTACGACCGCCGCAGCGAAAGCCGCGAAGCGATCGCCGGACGCATCTCGGAGGAAACCGGAGCGATCGTGGTTCCAAGCTTTGATGATCCCGCGATCGTCGCGGGTCAGGGCACCGTCGGTCTCGAGATCGTCGAGCAACTCGGCCGGTCCCCGAAGCGCATCATTGTCCCATGTGGCGGCGGCGGTCTCGCGTCGGGGATAGCGCTCGCAGTGCCGGAGGCGGAGATCGTCATCGTCGAACCCGAGGGCTGGAACGATATGGCACGGTCACTCCAGCTCGGCGAGATCGTACCCGTCGAAGCCGATGCGCCCGATACGTTCTGCGATGCGCTTCAGACTGTGCGCGTATCGCCGATTACCTTCGCCATATTGCGCGGTCGCGGGGCAACGGCCCTGTCGGTCAGCGACGCCGAGGTTGCAAAGGCCGTTCGTTTCGCATGGGAGCGACACGGGCTCGTCGTCGAGCCAGGCGGCGCAGTTGCCCTTGCGGCCTTGCTGTCGGCGAAGGTCGGGCCCGAGGAGGATAGTGTGATCGTTCTTTCCGGAGGAAATATCGATCCGGCACTTCATGCCCGGATCACTGGCAGCAAGATCTAACCGACGTTGCGGGTCTTGTACTCGCCGGGTTCGACATGGACGGGGCTCGAGCGCTCGACGGCCTTGGTCAGCTCCTCGAGCTCGGCGGAAAGGGTCTTGAGCTCGCCGACGAGGAAACGGCGCTCCCCTTCGGCAATCGACTCGGAGGCGTCCATCAGAGTGTCGAGCATCATCGCGATGCACGGAAGGATGGTCTCCTCGATGCGTTCGAACGCCTCGTCGAGGCGCGCCTGCTGGTCCCCAATTGGCATGGGCGCCAATTTGGACTGATCTTGGTTAAGTCTTGGTGAAGTCGGGAGCAGAAATGCAGAATTTTTCGTCGGTTGCAATGACCCTGGCGATGCTCGCGGCCTTCCTGCTCCTGGTCGGCGGCGTAAAGCTTGCGATCGACCGTCAAACGCGGCCGCGCGGAGTCCTTATGATCATCGCTGCGCTCGTCATCGTCACGAACGTGATGATCTGGACGGTATAGCGGGCTTCACCGGATCGGTAGCGAGCCGCATATCGAGATATTCGTCGACCTCCTTCATCAGGAGATCGAGTTCGTTCGCGAAGAAATGGTTGGCGCCCGGGATCAGTTCGTGGTGGATCGTGATGTGCCGCTGCGTCCTCAGCTTGTCGACAAGCTTCTGGA
>DATATH010000235.1:0-2901 GCA_036268895.1 Sphingomicrobium sp.
CCGGTGCGGCTCACGGACCGCCAGCGCGAATGCGTGATGTGGGCGGCGCGAGGCAAATCTGACTGGGAGATCTCACGGATATTGGGGATCAGCCAGGACACCGTCATTGAGCATCTGCGCCACGCGCGCGAGCGCTACGGCGTCGGAAAAAGAACCCTCCTTGCAATTCACGCATTGTTCGACGGCACTATCGGCTTCTTCGACGTCCTTCGCCGCTGAACCCCCCTTCCTTGGTATATCGCGGGCGAGAACAGCCCGCGATGCTTGGTCCCTCGTCAAGGGGAGCCGAGCGAATGATAACGATCGTCGAACAAGCGTCCTTGGCGACTGCGCGCAACCATACGCTCAAGGCGATGTTCGAGGACCGGAAGAGCGTCTTTGTCGACCTTTTGAAGTGGAATGTTCCGGTTCTCGAGGAACGCTTCGAACTCGACGAGTTCGACGACGAGCATGCGACGTACATCATCATCGCCGACGAGAGCGGCGACCATCTGGCGTCGGCGCGGCTGCTGCCCACAACGCGGCGTCACATTCTTGGATCTCTCTTCGCGCATCTCTGCTCGGGGCCGGTGCCGACGGGTCAGGCGGTGTTCGAGATCACGCGCTTCTGCCTATCCCGCCGGCAGCGTGCGTCCTCGCGCCGCCTGACTCGAAACCGGCTCGTCAGTGCGCTCGCCTGGCATGCGCTCGAAGTCGGCATCCGGACCTACACCGGAGTCGCTGAAATCGCATGGCTGCAGCAGATCCTCGCGTTCGGCTGGAACTGCCGACCACTTGGCGCTCCTTCCCTCGAAAAATGCGGAAGGATCGGCGCACTCGCCATTGAGATCACTTCCGATACGCCCGAGCTCCTGGCGTGCAACGGCATCTGGGACTTCACGCCCAAGCCTGACCTCGAAATGGCGAAGGCCGCCTGAGGAGCGCCTGAGATGATCGGCCTCAATCGCGATCCCAGTGACTGTGCTCGGTGGACGTCGCTGCTGCTTGAGGAAGGCTGGTGCGTGATCCCGTCTCTCCTTCCGCACTACACCATCGCTGCTCTCGATGCGGAGCTCGCCCGCGATTTCGAAGAGACTCCGTTCTGCAACGGCGGTTTCTATGGCGCGCGCACCAAGCGGTTCGGACGCCTGCTTGCGCGCTCGCCGCTCGCGGCGAACCTCGTCCAGCATCCGCTCGTGCTTGCCATCGTGCGGGCGGTGCTCGGCCCCTGGTGCGACTGCATCCAGCTCAACTTGACTCAGGCGCTTGCACTCCACCCTGGGGCACCGCCCCAGCTTCCGCATCGCGATCAGGACATGTGGCGTGGGGCGATCGGCGAGACCGAATATCTGGTCGACGTGATGTGGCCGTTCACTCGCTATACGCGCGAGAATGGAGCGACACTCATATGGCCTTTCAGCCATGGCAGGAACGCGCTCCATAACGATCCGCCCGCCCATTTTGCCGCCGAGGTCGAACCCGGATCGGCGCTCCTGTTTCTCGGATCGACCCTTCACGGCGCCGGCGGCAATCAAAGCCCTGACGTGAGAAGGGGGGCGATCATCAGCTACTGCCTCGGCTGGTTAAAGCCCTACGAAAACCAGTGGCTCGCTTACCCTCCCGAAATCGCGCGTGACTTTACGCCGGACCTGGCGGAGCTGGTCGGTTACACTCAGCACCGCCCGAACCTTGGCAATTATGAAGGCCAATGCCCATCCGTTCTGCTCCAGGAGAATGTACCCGAGCGCTTCGCCGCAATTGATGCCTTGAGACCCGACCAGGCGGAACTGGTCGCCGAGTTCGTCCGGACCCAATTCTGGCCGGACGGTGCCGCATCCGAGTGAGGACAAGCGCGGGTGTCCCTTCCGGGTACCTTCGAGCGCGTCTACGCCGCGATCAAGGAACGACTGACGAGCGGCGTTTACAGGCCGGGCCAAAGGCTTGAGCCCGCTGTGCTCGCCGATGAGCTCAACGCGAGCGTGACCCCGATCCGTGACGCCCTCCATCGACTTACCGGCGAGCGGCTCGTGGAAGCGCCTCGCCACGAGGGCTTCAGGGTTCCGATACTGACGGAGACGACGCTTCGCCATCTCTATGCGTGGCACCATGACCTTCTGCTGCTTGCGATCCTCAGCCGAAAGTTGCCCCAAAACCGGCCCGAACTGCCGCCGGAGACATCGGAAAGGGGCACGGCATTGCACAAGCGGTGCAACGCCGCCTTCCTTGCGCTCGCCCGATCGACGGGCAGCCCCGAACATTTGATCGCGCTTGCAACATTGACCGAGCGGATCGAGCCTGTTCAGCGCCTCGAGGATGCCTTGCTCGACGCCGCTGAAGAAGAGAGCGCCGGGATCGTCGCGGCGATTGTAAGCGGCGACAGGAAACTGCTTCGAAAGGCCCTCCTCCATTACCACCGTCGCCGCGAGCGCATCGTTCCCGAGGTGATCAGTCGGCTCCTCGAGCGCTGACGATACCGAGCGAAACATTCGGCTTATGGGTTCTGAATAAGCTCCCGTAGGTCTTGGCGGCCCTAGCCTTCGCTGCCGCCAATTGGGCGGGTCAGAAGGAGCAAATTAGATGAACCGTTCTTCGGCCTTTGCTGCGCCGCCTTTCTTCCTCGCGAAGTGCCTTTGAAGGATTCGGCAGGGTCTAGGCCGCTTTGGCAAGCTCGGCGATGCGGGTCTCGCAAAGCTCGCGAACGAGGCGCTGGAGAAGCTCGATACGCTCGGATAGCCAGGCGAGCTGCTCCTCGCTGATACGATATTGGCGCGAGTAGCGCGCCTTCACATAAGCATCGCGAAGTAGCTCGTAGCAGCGTCGTTCGAACTTGGTCGAGCGCGGCCACACTTCCTTCAATCTCGGCTCCATCGCCTCTGTGAGCTGGCGCAGCTGGTTCAGATTGTGGGTCTTGGGCGAATACAG
>DATATH010000236.1:0-8073 GCA_036268895.1 Sphingomicrobium sp.
GATCGCAGTCGCCGAGCTGATCGTCATCCCGACTCGTCCGAGCCCGCACGATCTTCGCGCAGTTGGCGCCACCGTCGATCTGTGCGACCGCGCCGGCAAGCCGCTGATTTTCGTCGTCAACGCCGCGACCCCCAAAGCCAAGATCACCTATGAGGCGGCCGTCGCGCTCTCGCAGCACGGCACAGTCGCCCCGGTCACCCTCCACCACCGCACGGATTTTGCAGCGTCGATGATCGACGGTCGAACGGTGATGGAGATCGATCCCCAAGGCCGCTCCGCCAAGGAAGTCGGCGAGCTGTGGGAATATATTTCCGACCGCCTCGAGAAAAATTTCCGTCGGACAGTGTTCGCGGCGCCAGGTGCGGCGCCCGGCATCAGTCAGGCTAGTCCGCGTCCCGTCGGCGGCTTCGGCCGGCGGGTCGTCGGTCAGTGAGGAGGCCGACCGGTGGCTGAAGCAAAGCCTTTCGCGTCTCTCTCCTCAGGCCTCCTTGCTCGCAAGGGTGCCGCGAAGCCCGCCATGCGGCCGCAGGGTTTTGGCCAAGCCGGTCACAGCCTCGAGGACCTCGGCTGGAACGATATGGGCTTCGAGCCCCCCAAGCCGTCGGAGGCGCCGCGCGATTCCGATCACGATGCCTTCGGCGACGATGTCGTCGAGCATCCGAGGGTACATCCGACGGGACTGACGCCCGTTGGATCTCCGGTCCACAATCAGCAGGCCGAGATCGCCGATCGCCTCGGAACCGACGACACGGACGAGGAAGAATTCGACGAAACCGCCGAGCAGTTCGAGGTCGAAGTCGAAGAGATTTCAGCTCCGACGCCGCCGACTGAGCCGTTCGAGGCCGAAGCCGAGGAAATCCCGGCTCCGACACCGTCCGCTCCTCGACCTGTCCTTGTCACCGCTCCCGCACCGCCGCCGCGCCGCGCCCCGCGCTCGCGTGCTGCGCCCGGAAGCAAGGGCAAGGCCGCTTTCACGCTCCGGCTCGATCCCGACCGCCATCTCAAGCTGCGCCTGGCCTGCGCAGTTGGCGGCCGCTCGGCTCAGCAACTCGTGACCGATGCTCTCGATCAGCTGCTCGAGCACATGCCGGAGCTTGATGACATGGCCGCCAAGGCCAAACGCAAGGGGTAATATCAATGTCTAACCCGCTCCGCTTCGCTTCCGCCGTCTCCGCCATTGCCATGGCTTCGATGATCGCCGGCTGCGCGGCGCCGCAAGTGAAGACCGGCTTCGGCGGCAAGACGGGTGACGATGTCGGCCTCGCTACCCGCGCGGTGATGGCTCTCAATTCGAAGGATGTGCCGAGCGCAATCGATTTCGCCGAACGCGCGGTGCAAAAGACGCCTGACGATGCGGGGTTCCGGGCCATCCTCGGCAACGCTTATTTCGCGGCCGGACGGTTCGCGTCGGCGGAGACCGCATACAAGGATTCGCTGAGCCTCTATTCCAACCAGCCGCAGGTCATCCTGAAGCTCGCCCTCGTCGAGACCGCACTCGACAAGAAGGATGAGGCAGTCGCCTTCCTTCAGGCGGGCCGCGAAGTTCTCGATGCATCGAACTACGGTCTCGCGCTAGCGCTCGCCGGTCGCCCCGGCGAGGCCATTCCAGTGCTCGAGGCAGCAGCTCGGCAGCCTGGGGCCGATGCGACCGTTCGCCAGAATCTCGCACTCGCCCATGCGCTCGCGGGCGACTGGACCGAAGCGCGGACAATTGCTGCGCAGGACGTACCCGGAAACAAACTCGACGCCCGAATCCAGCAGTGGATGCAGCTTGCCGCTCCGAAGAAGCCATCGGACCAGGTCGCAGCACTCGTCGGAGTAACTCCTGCCGCAATCGATCACGGCCAGCCGGTCCGGCTTGCACTGCGCAAGAGCGACACTTTGCTTGCTCTGGCAGGCCCGGCGCCGAGCGCAGCCGCCGCTCCGGTCTTAGAACCTGCGGTTCCTTCGCCACAGATCGCCAAGGCTGCTTTGGCGCGGATCGCGCCCGAGCCGGCGGCACCGGTCGTTGATGCGCCTGCAGTTCCCGCTGTTACTGCTCCGCCTGTTCCGGCGATTGCTCCGGCCCCTTCGGGTCCGAGGCCTGTGGACAAGCCTCCTGTAGTCGAGGCCGCACTACCAACGCCGGTCGCAATGATCAGCGCGGCAGCGGATGAACTTTCGACGGCAGCGGCAAGCGAAGTGAAGTCGCTCGTTGCGACCGTCATGCCGAGAAAGGCCGCGCATGCGGTGCACCATTCCAATGCGCCTCGCGTTGCGAGTCGCCGCCCGGTCGGTCCCGGCGATTCGGTCATGCAGATAGGATCCTATCGCTCGCCAGAGCAGGTGATGACCGGTTGGAACCGTCTGACCCAGCGCTTTCCGGCGCTCCGCGGCTACCTCCCGCTTCGCGCCAGATTCGATTCGCCCAACGGAACTTACTGGCGCCTGTCGATCCAGGGTTTTGCCAACCAGCGTGACGCGCTTGCCCGCTGCGAGCTGCTCCGGAACAACGGTGGCAAATGCTTCGTTCGCGGCTTTGCGGGTGATTCGCCTGTCGAAATCGCGAGCCGCTAAGAGAGAAGCATCTCGAGGCAGGCCATTCGCGTGGCCACGCCCATCTCGACCTGGAGAGCAATCAAGGAGCATCGAGGATCGTCGGCGATCGAATCGGCGATTTCGACCCCCCGGTTCATTGGACCGGGATGCATCACGACCGCTCCCGGCACCGCGGTAGCCAACCGCTGGGATGTAAGGCCATAGCGATCGAGATACTCGCCGGGTGCATCGCCCAGCTCCGTTTCCAGTCGTTCGCGCTGGACACGGAGCATCATCACCACATCCGCGCCGCGGATCGCATCGTCGATCGAGAGTCGAGGGATGTCGTCGGGCATGAGGTCGGGCGGGCCGGCGAGGCGAACCTCGCCGCCGAGCCGCGGCAGCAGTTTAGCATTCGAGCGAGCGACCCGGCTGTGGCGGATGTCACCGCAGATTGCGACTTTCAAACCTTCGACGCGGCCGAACCGGTGACGGATCGTCGCCGCATCGAGCAGCGCCTGCGTCGGATGCTCGTTGGCGCCATCGCCCGCGTTGATCACGGGCGCTTCCATAATCTTTGCGACCCTTGCCGGCGCGCCGTTCTCGCGGTGGCGAATAACGAGCGCGTCAGGGCGCATGGCGTTGAGTGTGGTGGCAGTGTCCTCAAGGGTCTCGCCCTTCTTGACCGAGGAATGCTCCACCGACAGGGACAGGGCGGAAGCGCCTAGCCGATGGGCGGCTGTCGCGAACGACATCGCCGTCCGAGTCGAGTTTTCGTAGAAGACGTTGAAGACGATTTTTCCGTTGAGGACAGCGCTGATCTCACCAGCCCGGTTCCCTTCGAAAAAATGTTCGGAACGGCCGAGAATCCGCTCGATCTGCGCATCGCTCAAGGAATCAATCGAAAGCAGGTCCACGAGCGCTCCAGCTAACTGCCATTGCCAAGATTGACCAGCGCGTCGATTGCCCCCTGCAGAATGTGCGAGGCAGCGAGTGCGTCGACCTTCTCGGCGCGTTTGGCGCGACTGACGTCGGCCTGGATCATCGCTCGCTCGACAGCCTGGGTCGACCAGCGCTCATCCCATAGCAAAATGGGCAATTCCATCGGCGAGAGATTGCGCGCGAAGGCGCGGACCGATTGCGTGCGGGCACTGTCGCTCCCATCCATGCTGAGCGGGAGCCCGACGACCAGACCCAGAGCATGCTCGTGCTCGACGATCCGGCGCAGGCTGGCGAGATCCTTAGTGAACTTCGTCCGCCGGATCGTCTCTGATGGACCCGCAAAGTGCCATCCGGGATCGCAGATCGCGACACCGATCGTCTTCGTTCCGACGTCCAGCGCGACGAGCTTGCCGCCTCGGGGCAGCTCAGCTGCGAACGCCGCGGCATCGGACGTGACTAGCCCCGCCATGCTCCAAGCCTCCGCTCCGCGTCGCGTCGCACCGCGCCCCAGAAAAGCGCGTAGTCGTAGACATGGTAGTTGTTGCCCGGAAGCACGTAAGGCCCCAGCGCCGGGATCTGGCCATCGAGGATCAATAATCCCTTGTCGCAGTGGGCGCCGACTTGCCCTGAAGCCAGGCTGGCCGATCCAAAGTTCATCGAGGGGACCAGAGTTCCCGGGTTCGCGGCCGGAGGGGCGGCGCCATTTTGTGTGCCGGTGAGCGGATTGAGACAAAGGATATTCCCCGGATTCCGTCGGGCTCCCGTCAGGCCTCGAGTCTTCTTCCACTGGTCGAGCATTAGCGAAGGGTTCGCCGGAGTTCCAAAGCTCATCCACGAGAGGATGCAGCCCGTTTGCGAAGAGGTATTGCATGCCGGAATGCCGATCGCCTGCAGATCGCTGCTGGTGTCGATCGGCCATCCCACGACGTAAGCGGCCACGAGGCGCTTGGCGATCGGCTTGCCTGCGACCTTCTCGCGAATAAGGCGCATCAAGTGCAGTGCCCCCTGGCTGTGGCCGGCAAGGATGATCGGCCGATCTCCGGCTTCCTTCAAAAATTCGTCGAACGCGGCGGCCACGTCCCGGTAGGCGAAATCGAGCGCACGCTGCGCATCTCGGCTGTCGAGCAGAAAGGCTCCGAATGCTGCCTGCCGATAGCGAGGGGCCCAGATCCGACCGACGGAGCTAAAAGCGCTCGCCTCGCTCTCGACGAACAGGTTGGTACGGAAGGCCGTGTCCCGGTCCGCCTGAAGCGGTGCGTTCCACCGGTCGTTCCGAAGATAGGTGGTCGGATGGATGAAGAAGATCGCGGCATTGCCGGTGATCGGCTGCGAGACTCCAATCGGAAGCCACAAGGCCGGGTCGTTCGGCATTCCAGGGCGCGAAACCCAGCTCGAGGCTTGCGTATAATCGGGTCCGCCGCCAGCCTTCATGGCTTCGAAATGGCCCCTCGGCGTTGCTTCCCTCAGCAGGACGTTCCCACCCCATTGATAGATCATGAAGGCCGCTGCGACCGCGATCAGCGTAAGGACGAAGATCGCCATCAGGAATCGCCGCGCGCACATCCGGGGCGTCGGTTACGGGAGAGGGCCTTCGCGGGCAAGGCGGAGCGCCGGCACCGCTTGGCAAGAGAGCCGAGTGTGCGATAGGTCTTTTGAGCGAACCTTCGGCGAGGCGCCATTGAGCAAGCATCACATCATCGATAGTGCGGCGACTCTGCTCGGAGTTTCGCTCGTGATCGTCACGGGCGTTCACATTTCGGGAAAAGCGGCAATATCCATCGCCGACGAACTGTCGTTCGGGGCAGCGCTCCTGTTCCTCGTCAGTTGCGGCTCGTCGCATCGGGCGATCACGACGTCGGATGACCGGTTCGAACGGATCGCCGATAGAATCTTCGCGACGGGTCTCCTGCTGCTCTTCTGCGGGGTCCTGAGCTTCTGGTTCTACTGACGGGCCTTGCGAGGCCCTGCCACGCAAGTTGCCCGACGTGCTTGCTGCTCCGACCCCTCGCCGCTATCGCGCGCGCCATGTCCGTTTCCCCCGAACAGGTGCGCCATATTGCGAAGCTCGCCCGCATTGCGATGAGCGACGAAGACCTCGAACGATTGGTCCCTGAGCTCAACAACATTCTGGGCTGGGTCGAGCAGCTCGACGAGGTCGATACCGATGGAGTCGAGCCCCTGACTGCAGTCATCGACCAGAAATTGCGTTTTCGCGACGACGTCGTGACGGATGGCAATATAAGGGACGAGGTGCTGGCCAATGCGCCCGACGCGCAGCACGGGTTCTTCGCGGTGCCAAAGGTGATCGAGTGACCCAGCTCACCTCGAAGACGATTGCCGAGCTGCGCGACGGCTTCCGCTCGGGAGAATTCACCGCGCGCGAGATCGCAGAGAGCTTCAACGCTGCCGTCGCGGCCGCGCGGATGCTCAATGCCTTTACCCTCGAAACGCCCGATGACGCGAATTTCGCTGCCGACGCCGCCGATCGAGCGCGCGGCTCTGGCGAACCTCCGCCGCTTGCAGGAATTCCCCTGGGGATCAAGGATCTGTTCGCGACCAGCGGCGTAGATACGACAGCTGGTAGCCGCATTCTCAAGGGCTTCAGACCGCCGTACGAAAGCACCGTTACGGCAAACCTCCGCCGGGCCGGAGCGGGGATGCTCGGCAAGCTCAACATGGATGAGTTTGCGATGGGCTCGTCGAACGAGACCAGCGCTTATGGTCCGGTTATCAGTCCATGGCGGCGCAGGGACAGCAATGTCGGCTTGACCCCGGGAGGCTCTTCGGGTGGGTCGGCCTCGGCAGTTGCGGCCGAAATTGCTCCTGGCGCAACTGGAACGGACACCGGCGGTTCGATCCGCCAGCCGGCGGCCTTTGCTGGAATCTGCGGCATCAAGCCGACCTACGGTCGCTGCTCACGCTGGGGTATCGTCGCCTTCGCGAGCTCGCTCGACCAGGCGGGGCCGATGGCGAAAAGTGTTCGCGACTGCGCGATTTTGCTCGAAGCGATGGCGGGATTCGACCCGAAGGATTCGACCTCGCTGAACCTTTCGGTGCCGCACTGGGAAACAAACTTGTCCAGCGATCTCAGGGGCAAAAGGGTCGGGATTCCCAGGGAATACCGGATCGACGGAGTCCCTTCGGAGATCAACGCCCTGTGGGACGAGGCGATCGACTGGTTGAAGGATGCAGGAGCGACTCCGCTCGAGATCAGCCTGCCGCACACGAAATACGCTCTTCCGACCTATTACATCATCGCGCCTGCCGAGGCCTCGTCGAACCTCGCTCGCTACGACGGCGTGCGCTACGGTTTGCGAGTAACCGGCGATGACGGTCTCAACGGCATGTACGCCGCCACTCGCTCGGAAGGCTTCGGGGCCGAGGTCAAACGGCGGATCATGATCGGCACTTATGTGCTCTCGGCAGGCTTCTACGACGCCTATTTCACCAAGGCCCAGAAGGTTCGAGCGCTGATCAAACGGGATTTCCGCAAGGCGTTCGAACGGTGCGACATCATCCTCACGCCCACGGCGCCGTCGGCGGCGTTCGGGATCGGCGAGACGACCGACCCTCTTGCAATGTACCTGAACGATGTGTTCGCGGTACCGGCCAGCCTTGCCGGGCTTCCCGCAATGAGTGTTCCTGGAGGCATCGACGGCCAGGGCCTCCCGCTCGGACTACACCTGATCGGCAATGAGCTCGACGAACAGACCGTGCTCAATGCCGGGCTCGCTATTGAGGAACGTGCGCACTTCACGGCACGACCGGAGAAGTGGTGGTAATGGCGGACCGAGCAGCACCTTTTTCAGTCAAGGGCGAAACCGGCGAATGGGAGGTCGTGATCGGCCTCGAAGTCCACGCCCAAATAGTTTCGAACGCCAAGCTCTTTTCAGGTGCGGCGACGGCGTTCGGTGCCGAGCCGAACACGCAAGTGAGCCTTGTCGATGCGGCGATGCCGGGAATGCTCCCGGTTCCGAACCGGGAGTGCATCCGGCAGGCAGTGCGCACCGGAATGGCGCTCGATGCGAAGATCAACAAATGGTCGCGCTTCGACCGGAAGAATTATTTCTATGCGGACCTTCCCCAAGGGTATCAGATCAGCCAGCTCTATCACCCGCTGATCGGCGAGGGTGAACTCGAGATCCTCCTCGACGAAAATGACGAGAGCTCGGCCAAGCGGATCGGCATCGAGCGGATCCACGTCGAGCAGGACGCGGGCAAGCTGATGCACGATCAGCATGCGACGATGAGTTACGTCGACCTCAATCGCTGCGGCGTGGCGCTGATGGAGATCGTGTCCAGGCCGGACATGCGCTCGCCTGCGGAAGCGGGAGCATATCTGAGGAAGCTGCGGTCGATCCTTCGCTACGTCGGCTCGTGCGACGGCAATATGGAGGAAGGCTCGATGCGCGCGGACGTGAACGTCAGCGTGAGAAAGCCCGGCGAGGCACTCGGGACTCGGACGGAGACGAAGAACGTCAACTCGGTTCGGTTCGTCATGGCCGTGGTCGAGCATGAAGCGAAGCGGCAGGTCGAGGTGCTCGAGAGCGGCGGGCAGATCGTCCAGGAAACGCGGCTCTACGATCCGGACAAGAACATGACTCGCTCGCTGCG
>DATATH010000237.1:0-5950 GCA_036268895.1 Sphingomicrobium sp.
GTCACCGGCAATTTCCACGCCGCTAATGCTACGATAAGGCGCCAAGCGCTGCAATCGAGGGGGAAGATGCCGGCAACGCCGCTCCTTTCTCAGACCGTGAACAATCATCGGCACGATCGATCGTCCGCAATAGAGACGGAAGATGGGTTCCTGCGTAGCCTTACTCGGCCGCTTCGCGCATCTCCCGGCCGACGAGCGTGAGGATGAGCTGCCCGTCGCCCTCCTCAACCCGGACCACTGAACCGTCATGAATTTCACCCGAGAGGATCCTATCGGCGAGCGGGTCCTGCAGATATTTCTGCACCGCGCGCTTCAACGGCCTCGCGCCATACACCGGATCGTAGCCGACGCGGCCCAGCCATGCCCTTGCGGCATCCGTCAGATCGAGCCGGATCTTGCGATCATCGAGCAGCTTCTGGAGCCGCGCAACCTGGATATCGACGATTGGACCCATGTGCCCCGAGCTCAACCGGTGGAAGAGGATGATCTCGTCGAGGCGATTGAGGAACTCGGGCCGGAAGTGCGCACGAACCACCTCCATCACCTGCGGCTCGGCCTTCTCGACCGATTCGTCCTCGGCCAAGGAGGCGAGATATTGCGAGCCGAGGTTCGAGGTCAGGATGATGATCGTGTAGGTAAAGTCGACCGTTCGGCCCTGGCCGTCGGTCAGTCGGCCATCGTCGAGAACCTGGAGGAGGACATTGAAGACGTCCCCGTGGGCTTTCTCGACCTCGTCGAACAGCACGACCTGATAAGGCCGGCGGCGAACCGCTTCGGTCAACACTCCGCCTTCTTCATAGCCGACGTAACCAGGCGGCGCTCCGATCAGTCGGGCGACGGCGTGCTTCTCCATGAACTCGCTCATGTCGACGCGGACCATCGCGGACGAATCGTCGAAGAGGAATTCGGCAAGTGCCTTGGTGAGCTCGGTCTTGCCGACACCGGTCGGCCCCAGGAACAGGAATGATCCGAGTGGGCGGTTGGGATCCTGGAGGCCGGCACGCGCGCGGCGGACGGCCGCCGAGACAGCTTTCACCGCATCTTCCTGGCCAATGACTCTGGCGCCGATCGCCGATTCCATCTGAAGCAGTTTCTCGCGCTCGCCTTCCATCATCCGTTCGACCGGAATGCCCGTCCAGCGGCTGACGACGGCGGCGATGTCCTGATCGGTGACTTCCTCGCGAAGCATTGCACCTTTTGAAGCGGCCTGCGCTTCGGCGACCTGACGCTCAAGCTCCGGGATCCGGCCGTAGGCGAGCTCGCCGGCTTTGGCTAGATCGCCGGCACGCTGGGCTTGTTCGAGCTCGATGCGTGCCGCATCGAGCTGTTCCTTGAGCTTGGCCTCGGCCGAAATCTTCTCTTTCTCGGCCTGCCATCGCTGGGTGAGCTCGGCTGACTGCTGCTCAAGGTTCGCAAGCTCGTCCTCGAGCTTCTCGAGCCGGTCCCTGGACGCCTTGTCCTGCTCCTTCTTCAATGCTTCGCGCTCGATCTTGAGCTGGATGATCCGCCGGTCGAGATTTTCGATTTCCTCGGGCTTGGATTCGACCTCCATCCGGATCCGGCTGGCTGCCTCGTCCATGAGATCGATCGCTTTATCGGGGAGGAAGCGGTCGGTGATGTAGCGGTTGCCAAGCATCGCCGCGGCGACGATCGCGGCATCGGTGATCCTGACGCCGTGGTGGAGCTCGTATTTCTCCTTGAGGCCTCGAAGGATAGAGATGGTGTCGGGAACAGTCGGTTCGCCGACGAACACCGGCTGGAAGCGCCGCTCGAGCGCCGCGTCCTTCTCGATATACTTGCGATATTCATCAAGGGTGGTTGCGCCGATGCAATGAAGCTCGCCTCGAGCGAGCGCCGGCTTCAAGAGGTTTCCGGCATCCATCGCTCCCTCGGCCTTCCCGGCGCCGACCAGCGTGTGCATCTCGTCGATGAACAGGATGATGTCGCCTTCGGCCTGGCGAACTTCCTCGAGAACGCCTTTCAAGCGCTCCTCGAATTCGCCGCGGTATTTTGCTCCAGCGATCATCGACCCGAGGTCGAGCGCGAGGAGTCGCCTGTCCTTGATTCCGTCCGGAACATCGCCGTTCGCAATGCGCAGCGCCAGGCCTTCGACGATCGCCGTCTTGCCGACGCCCGGCTCGCCGATCAGCACCGGATTGTTCTTTGTCCGGCGCGACAGGACCTGGATGGTCCGCCGGATCTCCTCGTCACGTCCGATCACGGGATCGAGCTTGCCCTCGCGCGCGGCCTCGGTGAGGTCGCGGGCGTATTTCTTCAACGCGTCATAACGGTCTTCCGCGGCCTGCGTATCGGCTGTCCGTCCACCGCGCAGCTTGTCGATTGCCGAGTTGAGCTTTTGTGGGCTCAGTCCGGCTTTCGCCAGGGCGCCGCCCACATCTGTGTTCTTGGCGAGCGCCATCGCCAGCAGGATCCGCTCGACGGTGACGTAGCTGTCACCAGCCTTCTTTGCGATCTGTTCGGCCTGGTCGAGGATCCGGATCGTGTCCCCCTCGAGCGCGGGCGCCTGCGAAGCGCCGCTGCCGGTCACTGCCGGAATCTTCGCGACCAGCTGGTCGGCCTCGCGCTTCGCTGCCTTTGCGTCGCCTCCGGCAGCCTGGATCAGTCCTGCCGCCATGCCCTGCTCGTCGTCGAGCAGCGCCTTTAGAAGATGCGCGGGAGCGATCCGCTGCTGATGCTCCCGAACGGCAATCGTCTGGGCCGCCTGAAGGAAGCCGCGCGCACGGTCGGTGAGCTTTTCAAAATCCATCAGCCAATACCCCTCTTTCCACCGCCGATATGGTGTTGCAGATTAGCAACACAAGGCCAAATCGCAAACCTGTCGTCCGACAAATATGGCGCGTGTGAAGGCCTAGTGGGGCTGTCCAGCAGGCGTTCCCAGCGGCGAGGGGAGTGAAGGCGAACCCGGCACTGCGGTGACCGCAGGCGACGTGCTGGTGGGGAGCGGAGCGGGCGCAGGAACCGATGCGGGGACGCTGGCAGTGGCAGCAGTCGGCGGGAGGGGCTGGCCGACGCTCGCGACATCCTCCGGATGGAGGATCGGGGGGCATTCGGCGGCAACCGCCGGATCCATGTTCCAGCGCCTGAACTTGGTGCTGTCGACATGGAATCTGAGGTAAGCGTAGAAGCCGAGCCCCGCGCTATAGGCCGCTCCATGTTCCGTATGGACGCCGCAAAGGGTCCGCATCAGCGCCTCGCGAGTGATGGGCTTCAGGGGAACCATGTCGATCGCTGAATCGAGCGTGTGAGCGCTCTCGGGGGCGCCCCCAGCACATTTGTTGAGCTGCGGATTGCGATAGACGGATACCGCCTCGACCGGTCCGACGGCCGGAATCACATAGTCGCGGACATAGCGCAGCGTCTGAACCATGTGCGGCCATTCGTCGGAGGGCGGGACCTCGAAGGGCTGGGCGCCGCACTCCTGCCACGCCGTCGCGGTTCGAAGCAGGGTCCAGGTCGGGAGGATTCCGCCGACCTGGCTCGAGACGAGATAATCGTTGAATGCCTTGACCTGAGCTGCGCGCCACGGCGCCGCGAGGTACCATGAACGATAGCCGGGCTCGTCCTGACCTGCGGTGATGTAGGGACGAACCGGATCCCAGGCGCCCGTTTGTAGGGCTTGCGGCGGCCCCTGCGATGTGACGGGCGACGTTTGGGCCGGCATCGCGACCGGCGCGGGCTGAGCAGGCGCAACAGCGGCAATCATGAGGAGCGGCAAAGCGAGGAACTTCATCAGGGAAATCATACTCCTATGTTGCAGCTTGAAAAGCGCTGAACGCCGCGCGACATCGCAGCTATGACTCAGCCCATCGAAGTCGATCTTCCGCACAAGCTCGGCAAGGACGAGGCCCGGCGCCGGATCGCCAACAATGTCCACAAGCTCCAGGAACATATTCCGGGCGGCGCTCAGGTGCAGTCCGGCTGGGCCGGCGATCAGCTCAGCCTCGACGTCGCGGCAATGGGTCAGTCGGTGACCGCGACGATCGACGTGCTGGAAGACAAGGTCCATCTCAAGGTCTTGCTTCCCCCGATGCTCGGCATGTTCTCCTCGATTATTCAGGGCGCGCTCGAGCGGAAGGGAAGCGTCCTCCTCGAGGACCACAGCCGTTAATCTCTCATTGCGGTAAGCGCGGCGAGGCGGCAATCCATGTGAGCGCCAGGACGGCTTCGCTTACGCTCGCAGCTATAGAAAATCGGGAGGTTTCATGCGGCATTTCGCGGTGGTCGGGTCGGGTCCCGCGGGCTTCTACACCGCCGAGGCGCTGGAGAAGGCCTATGGGAATGAGGCGCGCATCGATATCCTCGACCGCTACCCCGTTCCTTATGGTCTCATCCGCTTTGGAGTCGCGCCGGATCACCAGTCGCTGAAGGCCGTCTCCAAGCGTTACGACAAGGTCGCCGAAAGCGCCGGCGTCGATTTCATCGGGAACGTCACCATTGGCCGCGACGTCTCCGTCGCCGAGCTCCTCGACATTTATGATGGCGTTGTCCTCGCCACCGGAGCTCCCCATGATCGAAAGCTCGGAATTCCGGGCGAGGATCTTCCAGGGGTCATCGGTTCGGCCGAGTTCGTCGGCTGGTACAATGGCCACCCCGAATTTGCCGACCTCGAGCCGCCTCTCGATGGCGCCGGCGCAGTGGTCGTCGGGAACGGCAATGTCGCGCTCGACTGCGCACGGATCCTGTCGAAGACGCGGCACGAATTCCAAGGCTCGGACATCGTTGGGCACGCGCTCGAGGCGCTGGACGAGTCGGCGGTCCGAACCGTCACCATCCTCGGCCGGCGTGGCCCGCACCAGATTGCGATGACTCCCAAGGAGCTTGGGGAACTCGGGCATCTCGAGGCGGCGGTTCCGGTAGTCGACCGGGCGGACTTCCCGCCGCCGGGTGCCGACGAAGCGCTCGACCCTGGCCTTCGCAAATCGGTCAGCCTGCTGAGGGGTTTTGCCGATCTTCCGCAGGACAAGGCCAAGCAGATGGTCTTCGACTTCTTCGCAAAGCCGGTTCGCGTCGAGGGAGAGGGCAAGGTCGAGCGAGTGATCGTTGAACGGACCGAGCTCGACGAGAAGGGCGCCGCTAGAGGCACGGGACAAATGTACGAGGTTCCGGCATCCCTCGTCATCACCGCGATCGGCTATTCGACCTCACCGATCGCCGAAGTCCCGTTCGAAGGCGGAAAATTCGTGAACGAGAATGGGCTCATATGCGAACGCCTTTATGCAGTCGGATGGGCAAGGCGGGGGCCGACCGGCACGATCGGCACCAACCGGCCGGACGGCTACGAAGTTGCGGAGCAGATCGCGGCCGCAATGCCGGCCCAAAGCGCTGGCGGGCGGGAAGGCGCGAAGGGTCTCAAACGCTTGCTCGAAAGCCGCGGCGTGATGCCGACCGACTATGACGACTGGCGCAGGATCGAAGAAACCGAAGTCGCTCGCGCTCGCCCCGGCTCTCCCCGCGAAAAATTCGTCCGGCACGAAGAGTGGCTGAAGACGATCGGCCGCTGAGGCGCTTGCGCTCTTGGAAGCCCGCATCTATCTAGCCGCGGCCTTGGCTCCCGCCGCGATCTTAAATCGCGACAAAAGCGGGTTCCGGTCGGGGAGTAGCTCAGCCTGGTAGAGCACTGTCTTCGGGAGGCAGGGGCCGGAGGTTCGAATCCTCTCTCCCCGACCATCGATCTCTTCGCTTTAAGAACTGACGGGTAGCTCCGCTTACCCTTGGCGGGCGGGTCACGCCTTTCGGCTCTCGTTGCGCTCCACCAGGCAGGTGATCTGATCTGTGGCTACCTCCTTTCGTTTGTTCACGGGGTCGGATTTTGATGCCGGCCTAAGGCTGCGTGGTCGGTTCGATCTCCTGTCCGATCGCCCACAGGAACGCCGCCATTTCGCGCGCGATCGCGGTCACAACGACGGTTTTCCGCTTACCGGTCATGCTC
>DATATH010000238.1:0-4969 GCA_036268895.1 Sphingomicrobium sp.
GAAGGTCACCCGCGATGACGGCGAGGAGTTCAGCTTCACCGCGCGCTGCCGCATCGATACCTTCAACGAGCTCGAATATTTCCGTTCCGGCGGCATCCTCCATTACGTGCTTCGGAGGCTTGCGGCGGCGTGATTGCGCTACCCCACTGGGACCTCGCCCGCTGGCTGGTCGAGATTGCCGGCTGGGGCGGAGCGCTCCTGATACTTCTCGCTTATCTGTTGCTTTCGGCTGGACGGGTCTCCGGCCAGTCTCTTGCCTACCAGGCGATGAACGTCATTGGAGCTGCGGGTTTCGTGGTCAACGGCTGGTGGCACCAGGCACTGCCATCGGCGACTCTCAACATATTGTGGCTGATGATCGGACTGATCGCCTCGATCCAGATCCTCAAGCGGCGCTCGCGGCGGACTGGATGAGCAGGATCGTCGATCTCAGCCATGTGATCGAGGACGGAATGACGACCTATCCCGGCCTTCCTCCTCCCCACATCTGCGACTTCTGGACGCGGGATGGCTCGGCGGAGAATTACGAGGACGGGTCGAGCTTTCAGATCGGGCGCATCGACATGGTTGCGAACACCGGCACCTATCTGGATTCGCCGTTCCACCGCTATGCCGAAGGCAAGGACCTCGCCGAGCTTCCGCTGAGTTCGCTTGCCGATCTTCCCGGTCTCGTCGTCCGGCAGCCCTGGGATAAGGACATTGCCGTCGACCTTCCCGCGCTCCATGGCCGGGACGTGCGCGGGAAAGCGGTCCTGATCCACACCGGCTGGGACCGGCACTGGCGGACAGATCGCTATGGCGATGCCCATCCGTTCCTGACAGCAGCCGCGGCCGACTGGCTGGTCGAGAACGGGGCGGCCCTCGTCGGCGTCGACAGCAACAATATCGACGATACGCGCCGGCGCGCACGCCCGGTCCACACAAGCCTGCTCGCCGCCCAAATCCCGATCTGCGAGCATATGACCGGCCTTGGCCAGCTTCCCGACCAAGGGTTCAGCTTTTCCGCGGTACCCCCCAAGGTCCGGGGAATGGGAACCTTCCCGGTGCGCGCCTATGCGGTGCTCGAATAAGAGAGGGCGTTCTTCAGCCAGTCGGGGATGATTGCATTGCTCGGGATCGCGTCGACGCGCGCCTGAACGACCGAAAGGTCGACCTCGGGATATTCGACCCGCGACCGTTCGCCGCCCCCTCCGAGAACGACGAACAGCCGCCGGTTGATCTTCTGGCGCCAGTTCATTCGAGCCGTATTCTCCTGGCCGACGAAGCAGCCCTTGCTGAAACTGACGCCGCCAAGCTCGGCCGCATTGCACTCGAGCCAGAGGAGGTCGCCGAGCTCGGCTTGGCCCTCGCAAACACCGAGGCGAAGACGGTGCTCGAGCCAGCCTGTCGCGGGTCCTTCCTCGGGAGCTAGCCAGCGCTTTCCGAGCTCCCCGAGCCGCGGATCCGAAACTCCATCCACGCTGCTCGTCGACCAGTGAACGGCAAGCTTGTCCTCGCGCTCGATGAGGATCTTCCGGCGCAGCCTGTACATCGTCAGGCGTTTGACGAGGTCCTCGGCCGCCTTAGCCTCGCAGTCGAGCAGCAGATCGTCGCCTTCGCTCCACACGAGAAAGTCGAACAGGCACTTGCCCTGCGGAGTGAGAAGGCCGGCCCAGACGGGAAGCTCGCCCATGACGTCGTTGGTGACGAGCCCCTGGAGAAAATCGCGCACTCCCTCTCCGCTAAGGCGGAGGATCGCCCGGTCAGCGAGGGTGGTTGCAGCCATGATCATCAGTTAGGGAGCGCCTCGTGGCTTCGCAAACCCTGACCATCCGTAAGCCCGACGATTGGCATGTGCACCTGCGCGACGGCGAGATGCTCCGCGCCGTCGCTCCATATACGGCGCGGCAATTTGCCCGGGCGATCGTGATGCCGAACCTGGTGCCGCCGGTTACAACTCCCGAAGCGGCGACCAGGTATCGCGAGCGGATCATCCAGGCTTCCGGACCAGGGTTCACGCCGCTCATGACCTGTTATCTCACCGACGAGACCCTTCCCGACGAGGTTGCCCGCGGCTTCGAGGAGGGAATCTGGATCGCCGCGAAGCTCTATCCGGCGGGCGCGACGACCAACAGCGCAAGCGGAGTCACCGACGTTTGCAACATCTATCCGGCGCTCGCACGGATGGAGAAGATCGGCATGGTCCTGTGCGTCCATGGCGAGGTGACCGATCCGGAAATCGACGTGTTCGACCGCGAAGCGGTCTTCATCGAGCGGATCCTGTCTCGCCTCACGACGGACTTCCCGGCGCTGAAGGTGGTTCTCGAGCACATCACAACGGCAGAGGCCGTCGACTTCGTCACCGACAATGGCCCGAACGTCGGAGCAACGGTCACTCCGCAGCACCTTCTGATCAATCGCAATGCAATTTTTGCAGGCGGCCTCAGGCCGCATTCTTACTGTCTTCCGGTCGCCAAGCGGGAGCGCCATCGCCTTGCGGTGCGAACAGCGGCGACATCGGGCGCTCCAAACATCTTCCTCGGCACCGACAGCGCGCCGCATGCGCGGCAGGCAAAGGAATCGGGCTGCGGCTGCGCGGGCATATTCAACGCCCCGTTCGCGCTCGAAAGCTACGCAGGAGTGTTCGAAGCGGAGGGCGCGCTGGACAGGCTCGAGGCATTCGCATCGGTGAACGGCCCAAACTTCTACGGCCTTCCCTTGAACGAGGGCGTCGTCAGTCTGGAGCGCGCTCAAGTGGAAGTGCCCGAACGAATTGAAATGGGCGCAATCGAACTGGTGCCTTTTCATGCTGGAGAGCCGGTCGGCTGGAGGCTCCTCGACTGATCAGCTGCCTGTTTTTTCGCCGCCTCGACCGCTCACTCCGATAACTGCTGCATAATGATCCTGAAGCTGCTCGTAGCATTCGCAGGAGCGGCGCTTGAGCCCGGCCCGGTCGATGACCCGAACCGTGCCTCGGCTGGTGCTGATCAGCTCCTCTGACGACAGCGCCTTGATTACTGCGTTCAGCGTGGTGCGCTGAACGCCAAGAAGCGCCGCCAGGGATTCCTGGGTGAGCTCGATCCGGTCGCCGGCCCGGCCCTGGACCTGGAGCAGCCATCGCGCCGCGCGCTCGCTGATCGAGTGAAAGGTGTTGCAAGCGACCGACTGCATGACGGTCGAGAGCAAATAATCCGAGTAACGGCAAAACAGATTGGAAATGAAGCGTGAGCGACCTTTTGCATCCTCGAGCGCTTCCATCGGAACGCGCAGAGCCGGGCCTCCGACCAGCACTTCGGCGCTCGAGAAGGCGGGCGCATGTCCGCAGCTGACGATTCCGCCGACTGCTCCTTCCCTGCCGATCGACGCAACCTCGGTCGAGCGCCCGCCGACGAGCTCGACCGTCAGCGTCACTATCGTCGGGCCAACCAGGAAGAGGCTCGCATGGACCTGCACTCCGCGTTGAAGGACGCAGTCGCCAGCCTCGAGCTCGACTGCGGTTGCGAACGGCTCGATGAGCGCCCGCGCCTCTCTCGAGAAGGTCGAAAGCAGGCGGTTGCCTGCGAATGCCGCGTCAGCCTGAATGAGCTCGTCTGTCGTCACTTGCGTTTGCCAATATTCCTAAAGCCCGGCGACGTCGTTGCGAAGCCGACTTGATGGGGATAATGCCCATCGCGCCAAGTTGCTCCATCAGCCGTGAACAGCCTCGACGATCGTTCGCTTGCCCACGAGCAGGCAATCGGCGACCAGTCGAAGCGGCGCGACGTCGACCAGGCTTCGGCGCTCGTCGATCAGTCCGACGAAGGTTCGATAAATATCCGGATACTCGCCGATCCCATTGTCGGCACTGGGTTCCCCATTGAGGATCAGCCGAGCTCCGCCGTCCTCGAGGCGAACATTGGTGCCGTCGCTCGTTTCAATGGTGATCGTCCACTCCTCGCCCTCGGTCCGGCGCCAGTCGAGGCTCGCGCCCAGCGCCCCGTCGGCCTCGGGACTATAGAAGGAGACCTCGGCGGCGATCGCCGTCTGCGCGTTTTCTGGCACGCTGAGGTCGGCCGACTGGACGAGGAGAGTGCCGGGAAAGATCCTGGTAGCGATCGAGAAAGCGTTGATCCCTGGATCGAACACTCCGAACCCACCTGCTTGCCAGATCCATTGCTGGCGCGGGTGCCACTTGTGGACGTCCTCGTGCCACTGGATCCGCATCGAGCGGATGCGCTTGCCCGCGAGCGCTTTTGCGGCGGTCTCCACGGTCGAATGGTGCTGGGCGTGCCAGGTGGTGAACAGACTGACGCCCTGCGCCTCCGCCACGCAGCTAAGGTCGGCAATCTCGGCGAGACCGGCCGTCGGCGGCTTTTCGAGGAGGCAGTGGAGCCCGGCGAAGATACATTCGCGAGCAATCGTGTAGCGCGGGCCCGGGGGAGTGGTGATCGCGACGGCCTCGAGACCCTCGATGCTTCGGATGAGCTCACGCCAATCGGTGAACCGCTTCTCGACGCCGTGACCGGAACGGCTCGAGCTTGCGACAAGTTCGAAACGTGGATTGCCCCTGATCGAGGGAACATGCTGGTCCTCGGCAATCTTGCCATAACCGAGGATCGCGATCCGTATCGGCTTCATGCCCGAAGCCCGGCGACATAGACCCGTGACTTATTCAAGGTCTCGGCTGGCGACTGGCCGGGCTTGTAGAGACCCGATCCGAGGCCAAAGCCCGTTGCGCCAGCATCGAGCCATGGTCGCATGTTGTCAGGCCGGATCCCACCGACGATGAGCAGCGGAATGTCGCTCGGGAGAACGGCAAGATGGGCCTTCAGCACCGACGGGGTCGCCGCCTCGGCCGGGAAGAGCTTGAGCGCCGTCGCCCCGGCGCGGATCGCTGCAAAGGCTTCCGACGGCGTGAAATAGCCGGGCGAAGAAACCAGCCCCGCCTCCGCAGTTGACGCAATGACATCAGGGTTGGTGTCCGGCGAGACGATGATCCGCCCGCCAGCAT
>DATATH010000239.1:0-1514 GCA_036268895.1 Sphingomicrobium sp.
ATCCGGGGTCAGGCGGTAGACGCGGCCCGTTGGGTCGTGCATGCCGGTCTGCCCCTGGTCGGTGAAATAGAGCGTGCCCGACCGGGCGAAGACGAGATCGTTGAGGCCCTTGAAACTCTCGGAGCCAACCGTCTCCAAGAAAGGCGAGACACGACCGCTCGCCGGATCCAGCAGCAACAGCCCGCGCTTGTAATCGGCAATGAAGATCCGCCCGTTACGGTGGATCTTCAGTCCGTTCGGCCAGCCATCATACTCGGTAACCTGTTCCCACTCGCCGGCAGCATCAATCCGGAACACACGGCCGAACGGGATGTCGGTGACATAGAGACGGCCGTCGCGATCGAAGGATGGTCCTTCGAGAAAACTGGGTCAGCTGACGACCCCCGAGCAGACATTGCGGAAGCAAGGCGCGACGCTGCCGCCGATCCCGCGGCCGCGTCGCGCATCCAGTCGATGTTTACTCGACGACAAGGGTCGGCTTGAGAGCCACGGGCCGAGACAAGTTGTAGAAATTGGGCGAGGTTGCCATCACCGCCTCGTGGATCTCGGCAAACTGCTCCTTGGTGCCGTTGCCCTTGATGCGCACTTTGTAGCGAAGGCTCTCGTAGCCCTTCGCCACGGTCGGATCGATGCCGAGGAAGCCGCGCAGATCGATCTCGCCTTCGGTCTCGATCACGAGGCTTTCCAGGGCGATCCCGCGCACCGCGCATTGCGCCACATAACCCACCGTCATGCAGGCGTTGAGCGCCGCGAGCAGGTATTCCTGCGGGTTGGCGAAGCGGTTCGAGCCGCCGAGCTCGCAGGGCTCGTCGATGTCGATCATGAAGCGCCGTTTCACCTCTTCGCCGCCGATGCCAAAGCCCTCGACTTGGCTGCGGCTGCCCGTCTGGCCCTGCCAGGTCGTGGCGACATGCCAACGGGTGACGCCTTTCGCGGGATCTAGCCTGACGCTTTCAATCAGTGAGAACAGATCGTCGACGTTGATGCCGTTGACGACTTTCGGCGCCGTGGTCATTGCGTTGCCGTCCATGACGGATCTCCTTTAGCTTGCTTGGGTTGGTGGAAAGTGTGCGACCGGCTCAGTGCAGCGTGGCGAGGGCTGCCTGAATTCGCTGGCCCTGGGTTTCGGTGATCAGACCGTTGAGCACCTTGCCGAAATACGGATGCCGAGCACCTGAGTGGATGTATTGCCAGCGATAGGCCGCAAGAAAGGCGGCCTCGATCGCCCGCGCCTCGTCTGCCTTCACCGTTCGACCGCAATTGGCGACAAAGTAGCCGGCATCGGCTGCAGCCTGCGTCTGTAGAATTCCGTCCAATGCGGCGACCAGTCCGATGAAATCGTCAACTGACCGGTCGCGTTCTGCTGCCGTCATCGCGGCGTCGTGCCGTCGGAACTCGAGCTCGTCGAGGAGCGCATGCTGACATTCCTCCTTCCAGTGATAGAGGAATACATCCTTGAACAGCTCGGACAGCTCGGCGTCGGGGTCGATGCTCTGGCGATAGTGAGCCTGAGT
>DATATH010000240.1:0-9501 GCA_036268895.1 Sphingomicrobium sp.
AAGGCGCAATCCAGCGCGAGACCGAACACGAATTCGGACTGGAACCCACGCAGCCGCAGATGCCGCTGTTTGCAGATAATCGCTTCGCGGCATTACGCTCATTCAAACATTCAATTTCCATGTCGGACTAACAATACATAAGTGCCCAGCGAGCCTGGAAGCGGGTCACGAAGTGCGCGCCGATCGCTTATATTCGGCCGCGCATAGCAGCCGCCATGTTCATTCAGAATCAGTGTCCCATTGCACTGATCAAACCGCAGGAGATGCTCATGCGTGTCGGATTCATCGGCCTCGGCCGCATGGGGAGTGGCATGGCCAGGAGCCTCATGCGCGCCGGCCACGAAGTCATTGCCTACAATCGCACTCGCGCCAGGGCTGAGGCGCTCGCCCGGGTCGGAGCCAAGCTCGCGGCCACAGTCGCCGAGGCCTGCCAAGCCGACATGGTCTTTACGATGCTGGCCAATGACGAAGCGGTCGAGGCGATCGCGCTAGGCAAAGACGGAATCGTCGAGAATCTGCCCGCTCGGGCGATCCACATTTCATCGAGTACGATCAGCGTCGATCTGTCCGAGAGGCTCGCAGCCGCGCATACAGAAGCCGGCCAGCGCTACGTGGTTGCCACCGTCCTCGGCCGCCCCGACCGTGCTGCCGAGGGTCAGCTGTTCGTCATCGCCGCCGGTGCGCCGGATGCGTTGAAGGATGTCAGGCCGCTTCTGGACGCGGTCGGGCAGGGCACGACCGAATTCGGCGACCGGCCGAGCAACGCCAATCTCGTCAAGCTCAGCGCCAATTTCCTGTTAGCCACCGTATTCGAGTCGCTGGGCGAAGCAGTCGCGCTGATCGCTAAGGATGGAATCAACAAGCGGCACTATGTCGACTTCCTGACCTCAACGATGTTCGGCTCGCCGGCCTACAAGGTCTACGGCGGACTCGTCGCGGCCGATGAGGAGCCGCCCGTTGGCTTTGCCGCGCCGCTTGGTCTCAAGGATATCCGGCTGGCGCTTGCCGCGGCCGACAAGCTCGAGGTGCCGATGCCCTTTGCGAGCGTCCTCCACGACCGCTTCGTCGAGCTGCTCGCAACGAACGGCGAAAATCACGACTGGTCAGCGGTCGGGCGGATGGCGCTCCGCGATTCCGGCCAGGCGGTCGCTCGCGAACCGGTCCCGGCCAAATGAAACAAGAGGAGAAGACCCATGAGCGAAAGCATTCTGATCATCCGCAACGAAACCCTGGGCACACCGACCGACTTAAGCGTGGAGGCGGTTCGCGACGTTTCGGGAGCGCTTAATGCCCTGCTTGCCGACATGTTCGCACTCTATGTGAAGACCAAGAACTTCCACTGGCACATCTCGGGGCCGCACTTCCGCGACTTCCATTTGCTGCTCGACGAGCAGGCCGACCAGATTTTCGCGACGACCGATCCTATCGCCGAGCGTGTGCGCAAGATCGGCGGGTCAACGCTTCGGTCGATCGGTCAGATCGCCGCGCAGAAGCGGCTGCTCGACAATGACGCCGATTTCGTCACCCCCAGCGACATGCTCGCCGAACTTCGCGAGGACAATAAGCAGCTCACCGCCGAAATGCGGCGGACGCACGCCCTGTGCGACGAGCATCGCGATGTCGCAACCGCGAGCTTGCTCGAAGTGTGGATTGACGAAGCCGAGCGGCGGACCTGGTTCCTGTTCGAAGCGACACGGAACGTCGAATCCTGAGCGTGCCCTCCGCCGTTCAAGCAAAACGGCACGACGCAGCTCTCGTGGAAACAGGCGCTTAGCTCCAGGTCAGCCGATGGCTGATTGGTTCTGACTCATTCGGCCGCCGTGAAGCTCGGCTGCGCGGCGATTTTCGGTGAGGACATGTACTTGTTTGCTCCCGCTTGAGGTCGGAGCTGGAGCCAATGGTCGAGGTCGCGTCCGATGAGCTTTCCGACGCGCTCGATCTCGCCCTTCAGCTGAGCGCGGATTTCTTCCTGCACCCAGAGCGGCGGCGGCCGCTTTGACAGGGGAACCCGGTTCCAGCGGAGGAGGCGTTTGCGGATCGCGAAGATCGTATCGAAGACAGGGCTATCGGGATCCTTGCCATCGAGCTTCCGCTCGCGCTTTTGTTGAAATGGGCCGGAAAGATATTTCCAGAGAGGCTTTGGCGGGCGCTTGAGGAGACGCTGAAGCCAATGGAACCTCACTCCATAGCTTTCCCGTCTCGGCTCGAAATTCACCGTTTCCTCGACCGGAGGCAAATCGAGAAAATCCATCAGTTTTCGATATTGGCCAGCTGGATCGGCCGCGAGGTCATCGAAGAGAAGAACGATGCATCGCTCGCTTCCGACCGTGGCAAAAAGCCGCTCCAAATAGGTCGCGTAGCGGCCCGCCTCGTCGTAGCGCAGCCACCGGGGCTCAACGCAGCTGGGAGGAATACGCCGTCCCTGAGCCCGGTCGGGGACGGCCGCCCAGGCCTCTTCGAAGCTGGTCAGGGACTCATCGCCCAGCGATACGAGCCGTTGATGGAGCGAGGGGATCATCTCGATGGGATCGCGCAAGCTTACGATGAACCGGGATTTGGGCCAGATTCGAAGGGCAGGCTCGAGCTGCTCCGGCGCGTAGAGGTAGGAAACGGAGCAATCGGCCGCAATCCGCGCTACGCTCGCCGAATGGGGGAAGAAGCGCGCGAGATATTCTCTTTCGATCTCGCTTCGAAGGTCGGCGTCATTGAGCGCCTTAAGGTCGTGCTGGGCAAAGTAATGCGGTTCCTTGAGGACCGGGAAGCAGACGTCGGGATGGGGTTTAAGGAAGTTCGCAAGGCTGGTCGTGCCGCAGCGGGGAGCGCCTACGACAAACGCGAATCTTTCGATGTCTTCAATTCGTGGCACGTCGGGAAAAACCCCTATCAGACAAGGCGGGCTCCTCAATAACCCGATTTTTTCGCGAAGTTGCAGCGCGTGACGGAGTCGCTAAGCGGCGGCTGAGTGACCAGATTTTCATTTTCCATTGCGGCAGTCGACGGCGCCGCGCGCACCGGTGTGATCGCCATGGAGCGCGGCGAGATCCGAACGCCGGCCTTCATGCCGGTGGGGACCGCGGCCACCGTCAAGGCGATGCGTCCCGAAGAGGTAAGGGCAAGCGGCGCGGACATCATCCTTTGCAATACCTATCACATGATGTTGAGGCCCGGGGCCGAGCGCGTCGCGAAGCTCGGCGGGCTTCACAAATTCATGGCATGGGAGCACCCGATCCTCACCGACAGCGGCGGCTATCAAGTGATGAGCCTTTCTGAGCTCACCAGGGTGAGCGAAGAGGGAGTGGCGTTCGCCAGTCATCTCGACGGTTCGCGCCACATGCTAACGCCTGAACGGTCGATCGACGTTCAGCGGCTCCTTGGTTCCGACATCTTGATGCAGTTTGACCAGCTCGTGCCGACCACGTCGGACCGGCAGGCTCAGCGCGAGGCCATGGAGCGGTCGATCCGCTGGGCGAAGAGGTCGCGCGACGAATTTGACCGTGGTGGCAGTCATGCGGCCAGATCGGCCATCTTCGGCATTCAGCAGGGCGGCCTCAACGAGAAGCTCAGAGCCAAGTCCGCAAAAGCGCTGATCGAGATCGGTTTTGACGGCTACGCCGTTGGCGGCCTCGCGGTCGGCGAAGGCCAGGAAGCGATGCTCGGCTGCCTCGACGTTGCTCTCGATATGCTCCCTTGGGATCGGCCGCGCTACCTGATGGGGGTCGGCAAGCCCGATGACATCGTCGAGGCCGTCGTTCGCGGCGTCGACATGTTCGACTGCGTGCTTCCGACGAGGTCGGGCCGAACGGGACAGGCCTTTACCCCGGACGGACCACTCAACATGCGCAACGCCCGGTTTGCCGAGGACCAGGACCCGATCGAGCCCGGCTGCCCGTGCCCGGCCTGCACGCAATTCGAGCGCGCTTACGTGCACCATCTCGTCAAATCGGGCGAAATCCTCGGCGCGATGCTGATGACCCAGCACAATCTCTGGTTTTACGAGCGAATGATGCAGGGTCTGCGCGATGCGATTGCGGGCGGCCGGCTGAAGGACTTCGCAAGCGCATTCCTTCGCCGCTATCGTTCCTCTTCTTGAGGATCGCAGGAAGCGTTGCATCAAAGACCCGATTTGCCGCGACGGGCTAGATCGCGTCATCCCTGACGGCCTCGAGGTCCTCCGCTGCGACAGTTCGCTCGACCTTGTCCTCGGTTCGCAGCTCGAAATCGCTCGCATCATGGCGCTCGTGGAGCTGCTCGGAAGGATCTCCAATCATCCTGTTGACGATCCGCCCGCGCTTCACGGCTGGACGTGCTTCGATCTGTTTTGCCCAGCGCACCACATGCTCATATTCCTGCGTTGCCAGGAATTCGTCTGCTCGCTCATAGCTGCGGCCGAGCGCTACCCCGCCGTACCAGGGCCAGATCGCGATGTCGGCGATCGAATAGTCGGGCCCTGCAATATATTCGTGTGTCGCGAGCTGGCGATTGAGGACATCGAACTGCCGCTTCACTTCCATGGCATAGCGATTGATCGCATATTCGATCTTCTGAGGCGCATAGGCGAAGAAGTGTCCGAACCCGCCGCCGAGGAATGGCGCCGAGCCCATCTGCCAGAACAACCAGGAGAGGGTCTCCGCGCGCTCGGGTCCGGATTTCGGAAGGAATTCGCCGAACTTTTCTGCGAGGTAGACGAGGATCGCACCGCTCTCGAACACGCGCACCGGCTCGGGGCCACTGCGGTCGAGGAGGGCGGGAATCTTGCTGTTGGGGTTTACCGCAACAAATCCGCTGGAGAACTGATCGCCTTCGCCGATGCGGATCGGCCAGGCATCATATTCGGCATCCTTGTGCCCCTTATCGAGCAGCTCCTCGAACATGATCGAGACCTTTTGCCCATTGGGAGTCGCGAGCGAATAGAGCTGGAAGGGATGGTTCCCGACCGGCAGCGCCTTATCGTGGGTGGGTCCGGCGACCGGACGGTTGATGCTCGCGAATTGTCCGCCGCTCGGCTCTTCCCATTTCCACACTTTCGGAGGCGCGTACTCGCTCATGCTGCAATCCCTTTCGGTCAGGACCCGCAGCTAGGAACGCTCAACGCGGCTTTCCAGTGTCAGCGATGTGACTAAGCGGCACTCACGGAGAGGAAGCTCGGGAGCGGCCCGTTCCAATCGGTCTTGATGTCTTCGACGACTGGCGATCTTTCCGATCGAGCCGGCTCCTGTTTCGAAGGCGCTGCTTCCTGCCTATCGGATTTGTGGGCGGCCTTTTCTTCTGGTGCCTTCGGTTCCGGCGCTTTGCGTTCGGGCGCTTTGGGTTCCGGATCCTTGGCCGAAGCCCCAACTCTCGCGATCTTCGTGCCGATGAGCTTTTCTATGCGGTCGATGGACTCCAATTCAGCCCTGGTTGCGAGCGTGATCGCTATCCCTTTCGCTCCGGCCCGACCCGTCCGGCCGATGCGGTGGACATAATCGTCAGGTTGCCAGGGCACATCGAAGTTGAAGACGTGGCTGACGCCCTTCACGTCGAGGCCGCGCGCGGCGACATCCGAGGCTACGAGGATGGTAATCTCGTCCCGCTTGAAGCGGTCGAATTCGGCAATTCGATCGGATTGCTCCATGTCTCCATGGATCTGCCCCGCTGCGAGATGCGCGCGCTTGAGGCTTCCCGATAGTTCGCGCACCGTCGATTTGCGGTTGCAGAAGACGATGGCGTTTTTCACCTCGTCCTTTCGAAGCAGGTCTTTCAGAACCTCCTTCTTCTTGTCGGGAGAGACCTCGACCAGCCGTTGCTCGATATTGATGTTCGCACTTGCCTGACGGGCAACCTCGACCCGCCTCGGTTCGTTCAGGAACTTCGAGGCAAGTTTTTCGATGGGTGGCGGCATCGTTGCCGAGAACAGCAGTGTCTGGCGGCTCTTTGGAAGCTTTGAGCAGATTTCCTCGATGTCGGGAATGAATCCCATGTCGAGCATCCGGTCGGCTTCGTCGATCACCAGGAGCTCGCAGCCGGTGAGCAGGATCTTGCCGCGTCCGAACAGGTCGAGCAATCGGCCGGGAGTAGCGATCAGCACGTCGACGCCCTTCTCGAGCGCGGCGATCTGATCGCCCATCTGCACGCCGCCGATGAGCAGCGCCATCGAGAGCGGATGGTATTTGCCATATTTCTCGAAATTCTCGGCAACCTGCATCGCAAGCTCGCGGGTTGGCTCAAGAATCAGCGAGCGCGGCATCCGCGCCCGGCTCCGACCATGGTGGAGGATATCGATCATCGGCAGCACGAAGCCTGCTGTCTTTCCGGTTCCGGTTTGGGCGATGCCGACAAGATCGCGGCCCATCAGTACCGACGGGATTGCGGCGCGCTGGATCGGTGTCGGTTCACCATAGCCGCTGTCGGAAACCACGCGGAGCAATTCGTCGGAAAGGCCGAGATCGGCAAAAGTCATTGATTCTTCCGGGTAAAGGACGGACCAGCAGGGTCAGTCGCCGTCCTGGCGATTGCTGTCCGAAGCCTGTGGACTTGTCAAGAAATGTGGGTGCTGCGCCGCTAAAATCCAACCCCGCCTTACTGGGGCTGCGACGGGCGGAGCAGCTTGGGGATCAGCATTTTGAATCGCTCGATGGTACAGCTTCCGCCCATTCGTGAGTGGATCGCATCCCGACCGGCACAGATTCGCTCGTCCGGAGGCTGCAGGTAAAATCCGCCGTAAAAGTCGAGAGCCGGACAATCCTCATCGAGTACTGCGCGTACCCGGCGAGGCCCTCTTCCAAGCACGAAGTCGACCTGTTGTGGCCCGGAAAGGAGAGCCCCTCGAATTGCACCGGCCCCGATGCACTTGGGGCCTTTGCGCTCCTTCCATTCGAACTGCGGAAGCAGCGGGCGTGGCTGGACCGGTATGCGCAGGATAACCTCGTCCTGGATGACCAGGCGCGTGACCGTCTGCCCGACCATGACCGGCTGCGCGGCGATGAGGCCCAGAAGCAGGGGCACGAAGTTGAGGATCGTCCCAGGGATCATCTGCCGCCCACCGCCATTTCCGCCCGCTTCGCAGCGAAGCGTTGAATGGTCTATGAACTGACAGTCACCCCGAGGTCCCCCCCGAAGGGACCCGGCTTGCCTAACGAGGGCAAGGCCAATAGAGCCCGCTTCCACGATTTGCCGGCGGCCGCGCGGAGAGCGAAGCCACAGTCCCGGCTCCAGGAGAGATCTTCGATGGCGACAGCCGCCCCGACCCAGAACTTACCATTGTTCTACAATGCCATAGAGCCATTGAACGCGACCCAGCACAGCAAGATGAAGGTGCGCACCATGCTGCGCATGCCGCAGATTGCCCAGACGCACGCGATCCCGGTGACGGTTGACGAATTCACATTGGTGCAGAGGCATTATCCGATCGTCTTTTCGGTCGGCGACAGTCCGATTCCAATCGCTCTATTTGGCCTCAACGAGGGCGTGAACGTGTTCCTCGACGAGGATGGCCGGCCGCTCGACACCCGCATTTACATTCCAGCCTATGTCCGCCGCTATCCGTTCCTGCTCGCGCGGCTTCGTCCCGACAGCGACGAGCTTTCCCTGTGCTTCGATCCGACCGCCAATGCCGTCGGCGACTTCGACGAAGGTCAGGCGCTCTTCGACGGCGACCAGCCGAGCGAAGCGACCAAGGCGATTCTTCAGTTCTGCGAGCAGTTCGAAGCCGCCGGTCAACGCACTGCCGCCTTCGTAGAAGACCTGACCAAGACCGACCTCTTGATGGACGGGGAGGTCGCGATCCAGCCGGAAGGCTTCCAGCAGCCTTTCGTCTACCGCGGCTTCCGGATGGTCGATGAGGAGAAGCTGAGGAACCTGCGCGGCGATGAGCTCAGGCGGATGAATCAGAGCGGGATCCTGCCGCTCCTCTACGCGCATCTCTTCTCGCTGGCGGAGATGCGCAATGTGTTCGGGCTCCAGATGCAGCAGGGCAAGTCACCCGCGCAGGTGCCGCAGCCGGCCCCGGCGGGCGCTTAAAAGCGAACCCTATTCGGCCGCCATAGCGAACTGGCGGCCGAGGAGTGCTTCCCCAAGCTCCGTCACGAGCGCCTCGATGAAGGCCGCGACGCGGTCGAAACCACCGCCCGGCTCTCGAAGCGCCTGGTCGAGATAGCAGCGGCGATCGACTTCGAGCTGAAGGGCGTGGACGTTTCGGCCCGGGCACGCATGGCGTTCGATCACGTGGCCGCCGGCGAAAGGGTCGTTGAGCGCCGCCTCGAACCCGAAGCCCCGAGCGATTTCGACGGCGTCGCGGCTCAGCCACTCATCGGCCGTTCGGCCGCGGCAATCGCCGAAGACAATCGGCGGTGTTCCGCCCGGCGGCGGCGGCATCGAATGGCAGTCGATCAGAAGCGCGCAGCCGAACCGGTCGAGAAGCAGCGAAATCTGGTCCTCGATTGCGCGATGGTAGGGACGATGCGCCTGGTCGAGCCGCTCGAGGAGTTGGGCCGGGCTGATTGGCCGACGCCAGAGATATCCGTGGCTCTGAGTGCGTGACGGTACGATCCCGAGCCCGCCGCGCGCCCGGGCCGTCACTCGTCCACGCCGAGCGCCGTCGACGACGGAGGGGTCGATGTCGTCTTCGGCCCGGTTACAGTCGATCGCCGCCCTTGGAGTGCGCGCGATGATCGCCCCGCAACCGCGATTGAGAGCTCGCCAGACCAACCGGTCGACGAGGGGATCCTCGAGCATCGCAAGCGCCGATCTTCCGGCGGATGCACTCTCAACGAGCCATTCGGGATAGTCGCGCCCGGAATGAGGAACGGACAGCAGCACGGGCAGGGAACCGCGCGGCTCATGAATCATTGGGGAGGCAAGCGACGTCACAATGAGCTTTCGCGCCAATCCTTACTTTTTGTGCCAGATTAGGACTGGCGCTGAGGGGCTGCAACGCATGAGCCCGATATTCGCTTCTGGCAAAACACAATTCGTGAGCGCATAGATAGGCGATGGCAAGAATACTTCTAGCCGAAGACGATACGTCGATGCGCGAATACCTGCAGCGCGCGCTGCAACGCGTTGGCTATGAGGTCGAGGCGGTTGGCTGCGGCACCGAGGCGATGCCGCTGCTCGAAGCGGAGCGCTTCGATTTGTTGCTCACCGATATCGTCATGCCCGAGATGGACGGGATCGAGCTTGCCCAGAAGGCGAGCGCGATCGACCCCTCGATCCGCGTCATGTTCATCACCGGCTTTGCCGCCGTTGCCCTGCAAGGAGGCCGCACCGCGCCTGAGGCGAAGCTGCTGTCCAAGCCTTTCCATCTCAAGGACCTCGTGATGGAGGTCGATCGGATCTTTCAGACCGAGGACCAGCACGGCCGGCTCTAGCTTCTAAAGTCTGTTGCGCCTCGCGCGTCTGCTCCCTAAATGCCGCCTCTCCAAGCCACATCGGCTGACCCGGGTGGGCGTGTAGCTCAGTGGTAGAGCACTGTGTTGACATCGCAGGGGTCGCAAGTTCAATCCTTGCCACGCCCACCATTTCTTT
>DATATH010000241.1:0-5096 GCA_036268895.1 Sphingomicrobium sp.
GGAAGCGCTAGCTGCGCGCAAAGCAGGGCCGCGGCCAATATCTTGATCGTCGACAATTCACTCCCCCGATGAAGGCGAATGCGCTCACGTTTCCATGCGAGGGTTCGGCGCACAAGCCCCCGGCACGAAAGAACTGTCGTCCGATCATCGCGCGCTAGATCCGCTGCGAGGCAAACGGCGGCTCAATCAACAAGTCCAATGCCTCATCTTTAAGGCGTGCGCCGGCTGTCCTAAGGCGGGGCTCGAATCATAGTCCTCGCGGGGGGTAGTCTAGCGTGCGCCATCGATCCAAGCTGATGTTCATCGTTCCTTTGATCGCCGCCGCCGCGGCTGCCCAGTCGGCGACGGTCGACCCGGCGATGTTTCAGGATCTGCACTGGCGGTCGGTCGGTCCATTCAGGGGAGGCCGTGTCCTTGCGGTGACTGGCGCGCCGGACGAGGCGCGCCGTTTCTACTTCGGTTCAGTCAACGGCGGGGTGTGGCGCACCGACGATGCCGGTCGCACGTGGATGCCCATTTTCGACCAGGTGAATGTTGGTTCGATCGGAGCGATCGCGATTGCGCCGTCAAACCCAAAGATCATTTATGTCGGTAGCGGCGAAGCCGACATGCGCTCGGACATTGCGCAGGGAATCGGCATGTTCCGGTCGGCCGATGGGGGCGCCACCTGGCACTCCATTGGCCTTGAGGGCACGCAGCAGATCGGCAAGATCCTGGTCGATCCGCGCAACCCCGACGTACTTCTCGTAGCGGCATTGGGCCATCCTTATGGTCCCAATGAGGAGCGCGGCGTCTTTCGCTCGACTGACGGCGGGAAAACCTGGACCAAGACACTCTACAAGGATGCCAATACCGGAGCGATCGATCTTTCCTTCGAACCTTCCGATCCGAGTGTCGTCTATGCGGCGATGTGGCAGACGAGGCGGCCGCCATGGAACACTTATCCGCCATCGAACGGGCCAGGCAGCGGGCTTTACAAGTCGATTGACGCCGGCCGGACCTGGCACCAGCTGACCGGTCACGGACTTCCGAGCGCTCCCGCCAGGATCGGCCTTGCGACCAGTCCCGCAAAGCCGCGCCGAGTCTACGCGCTCGTCGATAGCGACCAGCCCGATCAGGGCGGCCTCTACCGCTCGGATGATGCGGGCCTCAACTGGCGCAAGGTGACCGGCGACCGGCGCATCTGGCAGCGCGGCTGGTATTTCGGAGGGATTACGGTCAATCCGAAGAACTCTGACCAGCTATGGGTGCAAGATACGATCGTCCTGCGCTCTGATGACGGCGGGGCGCATTTCATTCCGGTGAAAGGCGATCCCACCGGCGATGATTTCCACACATTGTGGATCGACCCGAAAAACCCCGATCGGCGTATCCTGGGCGTCGACCAGGGTACTCTGGTAACGATCAATGGCGGCAAGAGCTGGAGCAGCTGGTTCAACCAGCCGACGGGCCAGTTTTACCACGTCTCGACCGACAACGGCTTCCCGTACCGGATTTACGGATCGCAACAGGATTCAGGTGCTGCCTCCGTCGCCAGCCGCAGCGACAGCGCAGCTGACGGGATTACCATGGGTGAGTTCCATGAGCTTGCGCCAGGCGGAGAGAGCGATGAGATCGCACCTGACCCCGACGATCCCGACATCATATATGGCGGACGCGTCGAGCGACTGGACCGCAAGTCGGGGCAGGTTCGCAACGTCGACCCGACCTTCGCATTTCCCGATGAATATCGGGGCACTTGGACTCTGCCGCTGACCTTTGGAAAGCGGGACCGCGCGCTTTATTTCGGCAATCAGCGATTGTTCAGAACGACCAACGGCGGAAGTACTTGGACCCCGATCAGCCCCGATCTCAGCCGGCCCGATCCCGGAGTTCCGCCGAACCTCGACCCGGCGACAGTGAAGGATGCGGGCGTGAAGGGCCCGCGGCGGGGTGTCATTTATGACATCGGCACCTCTCCGATCAGCGACGGACTGATCTGGATCGGCACCGACGACGGGCTCATCTGGCGTACCGCGGACGGCGGCGCGAACTGGACGAATGTCACGCCTCCGCAGCTCCAGTCCTGGTCAAAGGTCGGCAATATCGAGCCATCGCACTTCGATCCGAACGTCGCATACGCGGCGATCGACCGTCACCGTCTTGAAGACCAGCGCCCCCATATCTTGCGCACCCGTGACGGTGGGCGGACCTGGACTGAGATCACCAACGGACTGCCGTTGGACGGCGGCCCGAACTCGGTCAACGTAGTTCGCGAAGACCCGATGCGTCCTGGCCTGCTGTTCGCAGGAACGGAACGCAGCCTTTACGTGTCGTTTGACGACGGCGAGAACTGGCAGCCGCTCAACAGCGGTCTGCCGGCCACATCGGTCCGTGACATCACGATCCACGGCGATGACCTCGTCATTGCGACGCATGGACGCGGGTTCTACGTGCTCGACGACATCGTCCCGCTGCGCGCGCTCGCGGCCAATTCTCAGCCGGGCATCCACCTCTATCCGCAGGCGCCCGCCTATCGGGTCAATGAGCCGGGCTTCACCGGAACGCCGATGCCCAAGGATGAGCCGCTCGCGGCCAACCCGCCGTTTGGAGCGACGATCGATTATGCCCTTCCGGCGAATTTCACCGGAGCGGTAGCAATTGCGATCTACGATCAATCGGGGGGCCTCGTTAATCGGTTCAACAGCACCGAAGTGCCCAAGCGGCTCGACCTCTCGAAGCTACCGGTTGCCCCCGAATGGGCCGCTCCCAAGGAGCCGCCTTCAGCTACGCCAGGCCACCACAGGTTCGTTTGGGACTTGCGCTATGCCAAGCCCGCGGGTTTCGGTGAGGAGCGTGTCAGCGGCGTCTGGGCTCCCCCGGGTCAATATATGGTGGAGCTGACGGCGGGAGGGCAGGTGCTGCGCCAGCCCCTGACAGTGCTTCGAGATCCGCGGATCAAAGTGAGCCAGGAGGAATTCGACGCCCAATTTCGCATGGCCAAAGAGATTGAGCAACGGCGCGTGCGCGTCCGGGCTATGCTGAAGGAAGCTTCGGACCTGAAGGCGGGCATGGCCAAGCTCGACGGGCAAGCCGATTCTGCTTCTCTCAATAGCCAATATGCGTCGCTCGTTGGTCCAGCGCCCGTCATGCAGGGGATCAACAGTCCAAATACGCTGAGCGGAATTTCGTCCTGGTTGGACAAGTTCGCGGCCGCCGAGGACGGCGCCGACGGGGCGCCGACGCAGGATGCTCAGCGCGGATTTGCGCAAGTCTCGGCGGCGCTCGACGCAATTGAGCCGCGGTGGCGTGCGTTCGCATCGACTGTGCGGCCGCGCATTTCCTCGGGGGCAGTAGGTCTGAGCGACTAGCGCGACCGCTCGCCGGGCACCTGCGTAGGTCGTTCTCCTCGTCAGGTGGCGCGCGGTTCCTTCTCCACCTTTGGATCCGGATTGAACTCGAGCAGGTCCCCGGGCTGGCAGTGAAGCACTTCGCAGATTGCCTCGAGCGTTGAGAAGCGGATCGCGCGGGCCTTGCCTGTTTTAAGGATGGAAAGATTTGCGAGCGTGATGTCGATCCGTTCGGCAAGCTCGGTCAGGGTCATCCGCCGCTCGTGGAGCAGATCGTCAAGTTTGACGGCGATCCCCATCAGACAGTGCCATCGAGGTCTTCGCGCATCAGTGTGCCCTCGGCAAAGACGCGTGCGAGGACAAAGGTCAGGATCACTGCGAGCCATCCGCTGGTGGAAAAGCCTGCGTCGAGATGAAGTGGATGCTCGGGCGTCGAAAGCGATTTGCCGATTGCGCCGATGACAAGACTGATGAGCTGGAGTGCCAGGAGAACCCAGGCGATCGAATTGAGCCGGTATGCATTTTCGGCCACGAATGGATCGCCTCGCCGGACGGTTACGACGATCGCCAGCAGTCGCTTCAGGATCATGAAGTTGAGCGGTGTCGAGACGAGGCCGAGCACCGCGATCCAGCGAAGGCCTGCGATTGCCTGGGGGACGCCAGTCGAGCCGGTTATTCCCAGAGCCCTGAAGGTCCACTGTTCTGCAACGATGGTCGCTATAAGCAGACCAAGGATTCCTGCTCCGATGATCCAGTTGATGACGATCACGATACGGATGAAGAGGTAAGCTATCGGCAGCGAAGCGGTTTGCGATTGTGGCATTTGCTTGATCCTCGACGACTCATATTATCGATAAACGATAATGCATTTATCGTTTTTCGGCAAGTACAACGAAGTGGGGGGAAGCGCGGCGCCGAAAGTGATCGAACTGCCGGAGAATTCGGCTTGTCCTTTCGCCTTGCGAAGGCGAGTTTGGTGATCCTTTGATGAAGAGCAATCTCGATCATTTGCCTCAGGCCAAGCGCGACGAGCTCGCTTTTGTCGTCGATGTCATTCGCAAGGGCTTTGAGTTCGCGATCGCGAGGCGAACGATGCCGCGGCTGCGCGGCGGGAAGCTCCTCAAGATCATTCTCTTTGGAAGCTATGCGCGCGGCGACTGGGTCGAGGATCCGATCGGACGCTATTTCTCCGATTACGACCTTCTGGTGGTGGTCGACCGCGAAGAGCTGACCGACGTTCCCGAATTCTGGGCGAAGACCGAGGAGCAGCTCCTCGAGGAACTGGCGTCAGGGCGCAATCTGAGGACGCCGGTCAGCCTCGTCTATCACGGCCTCGAGGACGTGAACGAGAAGCTGCGGCTCGGGCGCTATTTCTTCATCGACATTGTGTCCGACGGCATCCTGCTGTTCGAGGAACCCGGACACCCGTTCGCCGAGCCCAAGCTGCTCACTCCGGCAGAGGCATTGCGCGAGAGCCGGGACTATTTTGAGGAATGGTTCGAGAGTGCTGATCAGTTCTTTCGTCAATTCCGGCACGCAGTAAATGACGGCGCGCCGAAGGTCGCAGCGTTTCAGCTCCACCAAGCGGCTGAGAGGTACTACCACTGCCTGTTCCTGGTTCGGACGCTGTATTCGCCCAAGACCCACAATCTGAACCAGCTGCGCCAGCTCACAGAGGCGATGGAGCCGAGATTGAAGGAAGTGTGGCCGCGCTCGACCAAGTTCGAACGACGCTGCTACGAGCTACTTCGCGATGCTTATGTGAAG